>JAZNBN010000013.1:0-16504 GCA_045587125.1 Candidatus Enterousia sp. | reverse complement strand
CAGAAAGAATAGATTATTTAAAGGAAACTTCAAACTGGGAAACGGCAAAAAACGGCTGGACTAAACGAACCAATAAATACTAATTATTGTTTAATCCAAATACCTTCAAGTGTTGCTTGCATACCACAAAAAGCACTAAATTGTTTCAATGATATACCCGGCGGCCTTGGCGGCATCTTGGAACGCACCCCAGCAATCACGATCGCCCGGCATTGGGTTGCCCCAGTTCGTATTTACAACAAATTTTATGTCATCTGATGATGTAATAGGGCGGTCCATATTAAAACGTATGCCCAGTTCCCGGGGAACCTGGTCCAGTATCATAATGCAATCGTTCTGGTATCCGCGACCCGTTGCGTCATTGTCACGCACACCACCGAATATATTTTTTATTTCTGCGTATGTATGGTTGTTGGCATATGCCCTGATAACCTGGAAAACAGTTTCTGATTTAAACAACAGTTTATTTTTATCACGCGGAAAAGTGGAACCATCTGGGTATACAATTCTGTGTTGTCTGACGCGTTCGGGCTGTGGCATATCTGAATCCTTTTTTTTATTTGTTCCTGTATGTGATATATAATCACATTATCACAAATTTCAAGCGAATAATACAAACAACATGAATGTAATTTAAAAATACTTGACAAATAAATTATTTTTAAGTATAAAGCAACACTATATCAAACTTAATGAGGAACCAATGAATTTGTTGTATATGTAATTTGCCCTGATGAAGATATTTGTGGTCGTTTGACCGTAGGGGGCAATGTATTCAAATTTAATTCATAAATAAAACAAGGGGTAAATTATGTTACGCAGAATCATTGGAAAGCAAAAATCTTCCAATAAAAAACGAAAATCGCAAGATTTAGTTTTACCTAAATCATTGTGGAAATTTTATTTCAAATACGCAGTACCAGGTTCATGGGCATCACTGATGTTATGGGCATTGTTTTTCTTAGTTGCCGCAACTGATGATGTTATATTTCCGAATGCACAGCGTTGGTTTGTTCAATTATTTGAAGCAGATGTTCCGGCGGGTATGAATCTGATACAATTTGCAATGCCGACAATATTAATGATTGTAGGTTTATTGTTGATGGTTGATATCAGCAGATTTATCAGATCTGTATTTCGTGGCCATTGGATGCCTAAAATTAAAAATAACGTTCAAACAATACTGACAGATTATGTTCATAATCAGTCTATGTCGTTTTGGACGGGGCGTATGTCTGGTCAGGTTCATAATCAGATAGGTCAGATTTCAGCAGGATTTTCTGTTGTACAAGAATTCTGGTTTATATTTGGCATTTTACTGATGATGATGGTTAACATAGGAATGATATTGACGATAAATAAATATATCGCCATTATCTTTTGTTTTGTGTTTGTTTTGCGTGCTGGATACAGTTGGGCGATGATAAAACCATTGAACAAGGCGGCAAAAAATAAAAGCACAGCCAGCAGTGAAGAGGCCGGAAAAACAGTAGACAGTATATCTAACTTTTCTGTTGTGAAATTGTTCGCAGGCACAAAACGTGAACGCAATTATCTGGAACCTGCACGTAAAAAGCATATCAAGGCACATATGCATTCATATTTTGTAGACCGTTTATTCTGGGGTATTCCGATGTTTATATGGGATATTTGTTACGGATTAACGTTGTTATTATGTGTATGGATGTATTCCCAGGGACAAATAACAGTCGCAGAAATAGTTTATACAAATTCTGTATTCTTTGGGGTTATGGGATCTATTGGCATGATTGTCAGTTATATCCCAGCCATATCTGATACATTGGGTGCTGCGGCCAAGGCGTATAAAGAATTGGTTGTGCCGATTGATGTCCAAGATGATGCGAACGCAAACAGTTTACAGGTTTCGCATGGCAAGATTGAATTTAAGAATCTGTCGTTTAAATATAAACGCAAATGGGTTTTACGTGATTTTAATCTGACCATTAAACCGGGTGAACGTGTTGGATTGGTTGGGCCATCTGGTGCGGGTAAAACAACATTGGTAAATTTGCTGATGCGGTTTTATGACCCTGTTCACGGCAGTATTTCCATTGACGGGCAAGACATCAAAAATGTTCGTCAGGATTCTTTGCGTGAAAATATTGCATTTATTCCCCAAGAACCAACGATGTTCAATCGTACATTACGTGAAAACATTGAATATGGTAAACCTGGGGCGACAATGTCAGAAATTCGCACAGCGTCCAAGCGTGCCGCGGCACATGAATTCATCATGGGTACGGATAAAAAGTATGAATCTTTGGTTGGTGATCGTGGAATTAAATTATCAGGCGGTCAAAGACAACGTGTTGCAATTGCACGTGCGTTCTTGAAAGATGCGCCGATATTGGTTCTGGACGAAGCGACATCTGCGCTGGATTCTGAAACCGAGGTTGCAATTCAAAAATCTTTTGATGAATTGGCAACGGGGCGTACCACGGTTGCAATTGCCCACAGATTATCAACACTGCGCAATATGGATAAAATTGTTGTTCTGAAAGACGGTAAAATAGTAGAGCAGGGCACACATAAACAATTATTGCGCTTGGGCGGTGAATATGCCCGTCTGTGGAATATGCAATCTGGCGGATTCTTGCAAGACAAATAAAAAATCCCCCTTGTGGGGATTTTTATTTTATGATATAATTCAAATAATCAGGGAAAAGCGAAGGAAAAAATGATAAAATTCCGCAGAAATCTAGAGAGAGAGAGAGAGAGAGTTAAAAACATTTAACGCAAACACAGTTTGCGTTGTTGAATAATCACCTTAATGGCATGCCGTGCCATTAAGGTGATTGTTTTTTTATAAACAAAAAGGAAGGAAACATGAGAAAAACAAAAATATTGTCCAGTGCGTTTGTGATGACAATGGTGTCATTTGGCGCATTCGGTGCCGATAAAATAATAACCAGTGCGAACACATGTACGGTCGACGTACTGGGCGTATCGGACAATAACGCCACGGCAAACACCATCGCGACCTGGGATTTGATAGATTATACATTGAACCCAGGGCAATACTTAAACGTAACAGAAACATCTGTGGACAAAGCAACATGTCCGGCTGGCTCATATTGCGTTGGTGGTGGATATACGGTTGAAACTGCGGACAACAGTATCGCCCAATGTCCAACCACACACCCCAACAGTGTGGCGGGTGCAGGTGCGGACACTCAGTGTTACACGGCATGTACGCTTGCAACGGCAAACATAGCACACGCAACGGCGGTATCTGGTAATGATTATTACGGCACCGGCACGGACACCTGTGGCGCCACAAAGTGCGAAACGGGTTATCACGTTGACGGTGGTGGATTGGAATTGCTTGAAAAAACACCATTGGTCCCGATAAGTTTGACGGATTTTGGTGCAGGTTACAGATATGTTAGTGCAGATGGCACAAGTGATAGTCATCTCACAGTTGATGCGATACCAGCCGACAGCGTAACGGCACCAAACACATGGGCCACGGCATTTGGTGAGGGTGTTGTATACGGCAAGGCCTCATGCCAACCAGCGGTGGCAGACCCCGCATTAGAATACATTTTTAATAATGCGGATTCTGTTGGGGGTGATATAACCCGTGAAGAATTTTACGCCGGTCTGGTTTCTGCGGGTGGGGTGGTCAAGGCAGATATATTAATGGATTATTATGAAGAGGAGTGGGGCGATGGGTATTTGGGTGATGATTATGAATCATTCCGAAAAAAGTTCTATACTGTATTTAGTGATAAAGAAGTAAATTATCAAACGACGGACAGTGGTCAATACTGTTATTGCCAAATGGATGGATTTACACCGACGGGTGGGACCAGGGGAATAGTTACATCTGCCCCGTGGGTGTTCAACGGCGACATCGGCTTAGCGGACGTCTGTGCGTCCGATTGCGCGAGCCACTGTGCGAACTACCTGCGCGGCACTCTCGCGTTCCGTGGGGCGGTGGTCGGTGCGTTGGAAGCGGTGGAATCTGGTGGAATTTGTGCCGCCAATACAATTAACATTGACTGGAATCCAGATAATAATGGTGCACATACAATCAATCAATGTACGTATGATGGCAGTATTACCGTTCCATCCGACCCAGTTAAACCTGGTTACACGTTTATGGGATGGAAGTTACTGGAAAACACCACAGCCGAATAATATTCAGTTTCCCGTCCCTGAAATCCCCCAAGTGGGGGATTTTTATTTAATTTGACACGTGCCGAACATCAATTGTATAATAGTCGTATGAAAAAATTATTTATGTTCTTTGTTTTAATGACTGTTTTAATTGTGTCTGGGTGTGGTGTTAAATCTGAATTAACCCGTCCAGATGGCAGTTTCCCACGTGATTATCCGATATATTAATCTTATAATTTCGCACAGCTGAAAAATAATTTCATTTTTATGCATTTTATGCTTGCACGAATCGTATAAATATTACTAGTATGCCATATCAACTTTTACTATAACAGGGAGAGCTTCCGTGATAATAGGAATTGGAATTGATTTAGTAGAATGTGGTCGTTTCTTGGATTGGTCCGCATTCAAGAAACAGCGTATATTTACCAAAAAGGAATTAGAATACGCAGAAAATGACAATGCAAATTCTGAAAAACATCTGGCGAATTTTTGGGCCGCGCGTGAGGCATTTTTAAAAGCAATCGGCACCGGCTTTGGTGATGATATTGCTTTTTCTGATGTTTCTGTTGTGCATAACGATATGGGGCGCCCCGAATTGTTGATTGCCGGTGGGGCCAAGGCCGCATTAAAGGCATTGTCCGGTACAGATGTAAAGATTCATCTGTCTATAACTGACCAGGCTGATTATTGTGCCGCAATGGTTATTGTTGAATCAAAATAAAAAAACCGACATTTGTCGGTTTTTTTGTTGCCGGACGCCATATGGCAAAATTGTTATCCGCAAAAACGTTGGAAATGGTGGGCATACAGAGACTCGAACTCTGATGGGTTTCCCCACTGGAACCTAAATCCAGCGCGTCTACCAATTTCGCCATATGCCCATTTTTTGAAACTTTTTGCATTTTATTATAAAAAAAACTTGATTTCCAGTAAAATTTAACCTAAAATCGGACGCAGAATAATATAAAAGGTGAATAAAATGGCATCTAAAAAAGGCAGTAAAGAAGTTGTACAATTAAGAAACAATGAAACAGGTGTTTTTTATATCACAACTAAAAATACCAAATCTGAAAACACAGCTGGTAAAATGAAATTCCGTAAATATGACAAAAAATTGCGTAAGCATGTTGTCTTTACAGAAGCAAAAGTATCTCACTAAATTTTTACTTAGTGTAATATTGGATTCTAAAAAATTCCCCGTTTGGGGAATTTTTTATGCAATTATGGTGTAAAATGTCTGCTAAATATGTCGTTTTGCATAAAAAATTCTACAAAATACTTGACTTTGATGTGTAAATGCATATAATTTGCATAAACTTTTCGCCAATATGGTGAAAAAACAAGAACAATAGATATAAACCTAAGGAAAGAATATGAGCGATTATGCAATCTTTCAAACCGGTGGCAAACAATACCGTGTCGCAGCTGGCGATATTATCAAGGTTGAAAAATTGAATGCCGAAGGTAAAGTTGAATTCGACCAGGTTTTAATGGTCGGTGACAAAGTTGGTACACCATTTATTGAAGGTGCCAAGGTTGTTGCAGAAGTTGTTGAACAGAAACGTGCTGACAAAATTTTGGTGTTCAAGAAAAAACGCCGTCAGAATTACCGTCGTACAGCCGGTCATCGTCAGTATATCACTGTTTTGAAAATCACAGAAATCAAAGCATAAGGAGGCAGAACTATGGCACATAAGAAAGCTGGTTCGGCATCAACGAACGGACGTGACTCGGAAGGACGCAGACTGGGTATTAAAAAATCTGGTGGCAGTCGTGTTATCCCAGGTAACATCATCATTCGTCAACGTGGTACAACGGTACATCCTGGCTTGAATGTTGGTATGGGTAAAGATCACACAATATTTGCTAAAATTGCTGGTATTGTTAAATTCAAAAAAGGCAATGGCGACAGAAGAACAGTTTCCGTTGTCCCAGCAGACACAGAAGCAAAATAATAGAAAATCCCCCAATCGGGGGATTTTTTATAATCGTTTGTTTTGTATGTTTTTTTATGATATAATTCACACCAGAGAGAGATTTTAAAATATACACACGTAAAAGGAGAATAATATGGCGAATATGGAACAAATTTACGCATTACAAGAAGTAATCCGTAAAAAAACCAAGGCACTGGAAAAAGATAAGTATGGTTTCCGGGGTGGTTTTATGGTAAAGGTAAACAAAGAAGTTGATAAAGAAGATGCGGCCAGGGGTGTTAATGCAACTGTGTCCGGATTGGGTGTTCAGTTAGAGTTTGCAAAAAGTGAAACGAAGTACGAGTTCGGAAAGGATAAAAAAGATGTTGAGTTTGGTTATACTTATCATGCTTGCAAGGTAAAGGGTTTTGCGGATTTTGAATCTGTTGCATTAAACCCGGCAGATTCTGAACTTATGTTCCAATTGTTTATTATTGGTGGACGAGTAACCCCAACAGAGTTCAGGAAGATATGTGAAGGGCACAATGGTGACAATCCGACATTGCGAAAAATGCTTCAACTGGCCAGTCCTTCATTTGATATGATTATTGATGATATTTGCAAGAAAAATAACATTGGCTTGGACAAAGCAAAAGAATTTGCCCAGGGCAAAGCAGCAATCGCACAAAAATTGCAAGAAAAAAATGCAAAACAAATGGCTGCCCAGGCAGAAAATACTTTGTAACAATATATCAAAGAACAAAAAAATCCCCCAATCGGGGGATTTTTTTAACGGACGTATTCCATATTGTTTTTTTGCTTTTCTATGGAATTATTTATTGTGTTATATAATTCAAAACACTTACGCAGTTTTGGTACGTTTTCATTCGGTATCGCGTAATCCCCCGATAATCTGTCCACCATACATTCTACTTTTTCTTTTTTTAATATCAGGGCATTTATATTTTTACGACATTGTTTAATTTGTTCTTCGTGCAGATTTACACGCATCGTATGTATTAATTCAGGTATCTTATGTGCTTTGTTATTCGCTATAAACAACATTATGAAAAATTCGCACATTTCTGGTGATTTTGTGTTTTTTAATGTTGGATATTTCATATTAAATCCTTTTTTACATAATATCCCCCAGACGGGGGATTTTTTATTTACCAAATTTACCACTGCGTGGGAATCCAACGGGTACTGTGCGTCCCTGGGATGCACGTTTTGCACGCCATGGGGACCAATCGTCCATTTTTGTTGTCCCACGTCCAGTCGTCCAACCAAATCCGTTTTCCGCATCAAAGAACATTGCGTCCAACACGTATGTTCGTTCTGCATTGTATTTCTGCAAAATTACACCTTTGCCACGGGACATTTCTGGAATTTCAGATGTCGCGAATATCAGCAATTTATCATTTGATCCAGACATTGCAATTGTATCGCCTGTAACCTTGATACACATGTGTGCCGGATTTTTTGCATCAATATTCATGACCTGTTTCCCATTTTTTGTCTGGGCCAAGCAAGATTCACCAGATATTATAAATCCATTGCCGTGACGTGACACCAGTAAATATTTTGCCGACATATCCAACACGAACGCACAAACAATATCTTCGTCTGCACCGATGTCTGCCATCATACGCACAGATTCACCAAACCCACGTGCAGACGGTAATTCATTTGCCGCCAACGTAAACATTTTCCCAGACGCCCCAAACAGGTTAATCTTGTCTGTGGACATGGCATGGAATGCAGAATGTAATTCGTCGCCTTCTTTGAATTTTACGTCCAATGACGCTAAATCCAAATGACCCTTGGCGGCACGTATCCAACCCATATTTGACAATATGATTGTCAAAGGTTCTTTTTCAATAAATTCGTCTGCATTAACAACGATTTCTTCTGTTTGTTCCGCCCAGGTTGTTTTACGACGACCCAGTTTTGTTTTTTTGTCGTATGTTTTTTTGATGTCGTTAAACCATGCTTTTAATTGTTCGTTTTGGGTTTCTTCACTGGCCAACAGGTTTTGCAGCAGTTTTTGTTCTGCACGCAGTGCCGCATCTTCGCGTTTGATTTCCATTTCTTCCAGTTTACGCAGTGAACGCAGGCGTGTGTTTAATATCGCCTCTACCTGAATTTCAGTCAGATTAAATTCAGACATTAAAACAGATTTTGCATCGTCTTCATTTCTGATGATTTCAATTACGCGATCCAGATTCAGATAAACGACCAATAAACCGCCCAATATTTCCAATCTGCGTGCAATGTTTGCCAATCTCCAATTTGTGCGACGGCACAATACAGATTTTTGGTGTGCAACAAATTCACGTAATACATCGCCAATTGGCATGACACGTGGTGCCCCCTTGGAATCAATGACGTTGAAATTCATATTAAAGCGATATTCTAAATCAGTCATCGCAAACAAATGCGCCATCATTTTATCCGCAGGAATATTGCGTGATTTTGGTGTTATAATAATACGCACATCAGTTGTAGATTCATCAATAATATCTTCAACCAATGGTAATTTTTTTGCATCAATTAACGCTGCGATTTGTTCAACCAACTTTGATTTTATAATTCCGTATGGAATTTCAGAAATTACAACCTGCCAACCGCCACGTTCCAGATTTTCAATTTCCCAACGTGCACGCACACGAAATGCCCCACGACCTGTGTCATAGTTTTTTACAATTGTTTCAAAATTATCAATCAATACACCGCCTGTTGGGAAATCAGGTCCAATCATCTTTTTCATGATTTGTGCAGTTGTTGCATCAGGTTTATCAACAACCAAATTCAGTGCATCACAAACCTCGGCTACGTTATGCGTTGGAATGTTTGTAGCCATACCAACCGCAATACCCATTCCACCATTTGCCAATAAATTCGGGAAAGCCCCCGGCATGACCACAGGTTCAACCGTTGTGCCATCAAAGTTAGGCATCATGTCAACACTATCTTCGTCCAAACCCTCCATAATCAGCATGGCTGCTTCGGTCATTTTGGATTCTGTGTAACGATATGCCGCCTGGGGGTCGCCGTCAATATTACCAAAGTTACCCTGGCCATCAATCAAAGGATAACGAACAGAAAAATCCTGGGCCAAACGAACCATTGCATCATATACAGATGAATCCCCATGTGGGTGATAATGACCCAACACATCACCAACAACCGTCGCACATTTACGAAATGCCGCATTTGGGGACAGTTTCTGACGCAACATAGAATATAATATTCTGCGATGTACAGGCTTTAACCCGTCACGAACATCGGGCAGGGCACGTGATACAATTGTACTGACCGCATAGGACAAATAACGTTCAGACAATGCGTCTGATAACTGTTGTGAATCAATATTTTCAATAATTTCTTTAACCATAGCAGTAAAAATTTAGAACATTTAGAAAAAAATAACAACTAAAAAAATCCCCCATTTGGGGGATTAGTTTATTATATCAATTTTCCCATTGCAACGGCTGTGTCGCACATGCGGTTTGAAAAGCCCCATTCATTGTCATACCATGCCGTTACGTGTGCCAGTTTTTCGCCCAAAACCTTGGTTTGACCTGCGTCAAATATAGAACTGTGTGCATCATGTGTAAAGTCAATTGATACCAATGGTTTGTCATTGTATCCAAATGTTTCAGATTGTGCGGCATGCATGGCGTTATTGATTTCTTCCACAGTCGCATCGTGTGCCAAATTTACAACCAATTCAACCACAGACACATCAGGTGTTGGAACACGTATAGCCATACCGTCTAATTTGCCGGCCAATTCTGGTAATACCAGACCAATTGCTTTGGCGGCACCGGTACTGGTTGGAATCATAGACAGGTTTGCTGCACGTGCACGGCGAAAATCTTTGTGGTTTTTGTCCAGCAATTGTTGGTCGCCTGTATACGCGTGTACAGTTGTCATCCATCCAGATACAACACCGAACTTATCATTTAATACTTTGACCACAGGTGCCAAGCAATTTGTTGTGCATGATGCGTTTGACACAATTAAATCATTTGGTGTTAATGTATCTTGGTTTACACCGAAAACGATAGTTTTGTCTGCCCCTGCGGATGGTGCAGATACCAATACACGTTTTGCCCCTGCGTCCAGATGAACGCGTGCCTTGTCTGCGGCTGTGAATATACCTGTACATTCCATAACTATATCGATGCCCATTTCACCCCAAGGCAAATTCGCAGGATCGCGTTCTGCCAAACATTTAATACGTTGATTCCCGACAACTATATAATCGCCGTCCAGAACAACATCCATTGGCAAATTGCCATGTACAGAATCATACTTTAATAAATATGCGTTTTGTTCAGCCGGTGCCAAATCATTAACCGCAACAAATTCAATATCATCACGTCCTGATTCCAGTGCAGCCCGCAAAACCAAGCGACCAATACGACCGAAACCATTAATTGCAACTTTTATTTTTGACATATATTTTTCCTTTCGTTTATTAATTGGACAATTTTATAATATCATTGAATTTTATAAAAATACAATATTTTATTTACAAATGCGGGTCTTGGTTTATAATCACAGCATGACAAAACAAATATCGTACATTGTTACAGGATCAACCGCATCAGGCAAATCAGATTTTGCCCACAGATTGGCACGCGAAATAGGTGGTGCAATAATAAATTGCGACAGTGTCCAAATATACAGCGGGATTGAAAACATTTCGGCCAGTCCTTTTGCCGGAATGGCAATTTCAGATAATATTGATGGCGTTCCATACAGATTATTTTCGGTATTACCGTTATCTGAACAAATCAGTGTTGCAGATTATCTGAATATGGCACGTCATGAATATGAATCTGTGATAAAATCGGGATATACACCAATATTTGTAGGCGGAACAGGATATTATATCAATGCGCTGGTAAACGGTATTTCACCTATGCCGGATATCAGTTTGGAAAATCGTGCCCGTGCCCGTGAATTGGTGGCACATGATATTGTTGCGGCACGAAAATTATTGCCTGATGATTTTACCGCCACAGATTCCCAGCGTGTTGCCCGTGCATTAGAAGTCTTTTTTGAAACAGGTCGTCATTTATCAGATTTTCAATCTGCACCCCGTGTTGGTGCAGTTGTGCCGGATGCAAAGCGTATTTTAATATGTCCAGAAACATCTGTTTTACGTGAACGTATTGCATCGCGTATACCACAAATGGTGTCGTCTGGCGCATTAGAAGAGGCAAAAAATATAGTTGCCCAGGGTTGGAACCCAGAACGTGCGATTGGTGCCGTTCAGTTATGTTCATATCTGCGTGGTGAAAAAACGTATGACGAATGCATAACGGATTGGATAAATAAAACGAACCAGTATGCCAAACGTCAACGCACATGGTTTCGCACTCAATTTACGCCGGATGTTATAGTGGATACGGTGGGGTCTGATGCGGATATAAATAAGTTTATATAAAAAACGTATCATTTTGATACGTTTTTTAAATTTACATTCCTCTGTATGTACGTGCCTCTGCAAACAGGGCGTTTATTTGGTGTGTTATTGTAGAGTTGTATTTTTTTGTTGCGGCCTTTTGTTGTTTTGCTTCACGTTTTTCTACAGCTCTTTTTTTATCGTCTGACATTTTTGCTTTTAAGTTATTTTTCTGTTGTGTTTTTCTTAACTGTGTAATGTGTGTGCATTCTTTCCATATGCGTTTTTTCAAAGCGTCTGCTTCGTATTCAATTACAGGACGACCGTCTTTTTCAGTGGTTGTATATTTTCGTGAAGTATAAACAGCCAAGAATTTTGAAATTTCTTTTACCAGTGTTCCCAAATATCGCAAATTATCGCTATGCATATTGTTTATAAATGTTTTGGCCCATAATATTAAATCTTCTTCTGCACCAAAAGAATAAGGGATTTCTGTTCTCCAATTATTCCCCACTTGGTCGTATGTCATATATGAACGGCCGTATTTTTCAATTGCTTTTACACCAGCTGTCAGTGCAAAACTGGCTGTGTCTAATTGATGTTTACTTAATTTTTTAGCGGTGTTGGTCATGATTTCCCCGTGTTTTGTATTGCTTACTTATAATAATATAATACAAAAACACCGGTTTGTCAATAGGTGTTATGATTTTTTATTACACAATTTTTTATATTCTGCACGTATCAGTTTATCTATATTGGTATTACGCATTTTTCTGGAAAATACAGTGCAGTTTTGTATTTCTGTTTCCAATGGTCCCCAACCGGCATATTCCCAATCAATCATACCAACGATATTCATATTTTTATCAACCAACATATTATTGCAAATATCATGATGGTTCCAACCATCGCCATCGTTTGTTTTTAAGTCATCAATTTCTGGCATATTACTGTTATGCATAACGTAGATAAAGTTTGCCAATTGTTTCGCGATTTTTTCTTGGTTTTCTGTGATTTTCTTTTGGGACATTTTGTTTAAATTTACCCCACGTATAAAATTATATTTATAGAACGTCATATTGCCAAATCTTAAAATATCTATTTTTGGGATTTTAACGGGCAAAATATTTGCGAACGCATCAGTTATTCGTTTTTCACGTATAATTTTTTCATTTGGCACATTTGCGTCCAAGAATTTACGTATTTTACAAACATATTTTTTATTTATGATAAATCCGATATTCCAACCACCCTTGATAACGCGGACTTTTTTGAATTCGTGTTCTGGGATAATTTTACGCAACGCATTATATTTTTTACGATAATCGTACAGTTTTTCCCGTCTGATACGTTCTCGTTTTTCTTTTGATGGGATAAACCCGACCATAAAATCACATACTTCAAAAAACAGTCGCCACATGATAATAATAACCTTTGTTAAAATATATATAAATGGTATTGAAAATTTAGAAAAAAACAAGTACTTTAATAGGTATGTTTACATCTGGCACAATTGTAAAAGTTTTAATTGCGAATATTCCAAATTCTGGATATGACTATCGTTTGACATGCGATGCAGATATTGGCACGTTTGTCAGTGTTCGTGTTATGAACAGATTGTGCAATGGTGTTATTTGGGGGTTGGGGGACAGTAATCTGGACCCGTCCAAGATAAAAGACATATCCATGGTGCATGATGCCAAAATGGCTGTTACGGATTTACAGTGGATAAAAAAGATGTCTGATTGGACATTGATGCCATTGGGAATGGTTTTGCGTTTAATTATAAATATACCAGATGCGTTTTCGCCTCCACCAATGGAACAGTTATATTCATTTAATTTTGATTCATCTGGACGTATGACGACAAACAGGTTGGCGGTTATGGACGCGTTTTCATCAAATGACAATGAACCGATGACGGCACTGGATATTCAAAATATTGCACATGTCAGTGCATCTGTTGTTCGGTCTATGATAAAAAATGGGACATTGGTACCGGCAATCATGGTTCCAAAAAACAAAGATGAATTTGTATATAAATACCAAGATATGGGCAATATCACCCTGAATTCGGGCCAACAATCTGCGGCAGATGAAATAGCGACCGCAATTACGAACGGTGGTTTTTCTGTGCATTTACTGGACGGTATAACGGGCAGTGGTAAAACCCAGGTGTATTTTGATTCTGCGTGGCGTGCGTACAGTGCGGGCAAAAGTGTATTATTGATGATGCCAGAAATTGCATTAACGGCCCAATTTATGTCCAGATTTGAATCACGTTTTGGTGCCCCCCCTGTGGTATGGCACAGTAATTTAACTGCATCACGTCGTCGTGCGATATGGCATGGGGTGTTAAACGGTAAAATCAAGATGGTTGTTGGTACACGTAGTGCACTGTTTTTACCATGGAATGATTTAGGTTTGATTGTAATTGACGAAGAACATGACGGATCTTATAAACAAGAAGACATGGGAAATTATCACGCACGTGATATGGCGATTTTACGTGCCAGCATTGCCAAGATTCCGGTTGTTTTGGCCAGTGCGACCCCATCTGCGGAAACGTTGGAAAATGTAAATCTGGGCAAATACAGGCAATTGAAATTGGTGTCCAGATATGGTGGTGCTCAATTGCCGGCTATATCAACGATTGATTTGCGTGAAAACAGACCTGAATCATATATGCACCAAGGTACAGATAATTCAGGGTATTTATCACAACCGCTGTGCGATGCAATTAATGAAACATTATCGTCGGGGCATCAGGTTATGTTATTTATAAACCGGCGTGGTTTTGCCCCGATTGTTCAGTGTAATAAATGCGGTTGGGTTGCCACATGCCCGGATTGCAGTGTTGGCATGACATATCATCGCCGAATTGGCAAATTGCTGTGCCACATGTGTGGTCGTACGGCACCTTTGCCAGAAAAATGTGGTGAATGTAAACATGACGTTACAATGCGTGGTGTTGGTCTGGAAAAAATAGAACAAGAAGTACACGTAAAATTTCCCAATGCCCGCACGGCATTGGTGTCCAGTGATACAATAACATCACGTCAATCATTGGAACGCATTGTTAATGATATGGAGCGTGGTAAAACAGACATAATAATCGGAACGCAAATTCTGGCCAAGGGTCATCATTTCCCAAACCTGACATTGGTCGGTGTGGTGGACAGTGATATGGGGTTATTCGGTACGGATTTTCGTGCCGCCGAACATACCTTTCAACAGTTGTTTCAGGTCGCAGGTCGTGCCGGTCGTGGCGATATCCCAGGACGTGTTTTATTACAAACATATCAACCTGAACATCTGGTTATAACGGCAATATGTAATGGTAATCGTGATGAATTCATGGAAATGGACATGAATGGTCGCCGTTTGGCACAAATGCCCCCGTATGGTCAGTTAATTGCAATTATCATAGAAGGCAACAAAGAATCCATATTGCAAAAATATTGTGCAGATTTGGCATCTGTTGCGCCGTCTGTAACAGGCGCCCGTATAATGGGACCGATTGCAGCGCAAATATATCAGGTCCGTAACTGGTATCGTATGCGATTTTTAATCTCTGGCGGTCGTAATGCGGCATTGCAACCAATTGTGTTGCGATGGCTATCACGAATTAAACAGCCCGTGAACATACGTGTAAAAATAGACGTAAACCCAATTAATTTTATGTAAATAACAAACAAAAAAATCCCCCAGATGGGGGATTTTTTTTAGGACGGGAAACTGAATATTATTCCGTTGTGGTGTTTTCCAGTAACTTCCAACCCATAAACGTGTAACCAGGTTTAACTGGGTCTGCTGGTACTTCAATCGCACCTTCATACGTACACATATTTTTGATATGTTCACCATTATTATCTGGGTTCCAATCAATATTGATTGTGTTCGCCGCGCATGTGGCTGTTTCTTCTGTGTGCCCCAATGCACCGACCACCGCCCCACGGAACGCGAGATAATAGTACACATCATTGCGAAGTAAGCCGTTCGCACAGTCACGTGCGCAACGGTCCGCACAACTGTCAGCCGAGTCGCGGCCGCTGTCGAGGAACACCCACGGGGCCGATGTAAATATTTCCTTCATTCCACCTGTCGGAGTAAATCCATCCATTTGGCAATAACAATACTGGCCGGTACTGTCAGTGCTGTAATTGGCGTTTGGTTCAATCAGAAATACACCATACAATGCCTTATACATCTCTGATTCGCTTTTGTTGCCACTCTTTACGTCCGTTATCATACCCGCCATATATTCTGCTTTGTCCGCACCTGCAAGGGGTTCCAGACCCGTCTTAAACGCTTCTATCGTCATTTCTCCGCCAGAAACAGACCGAAAGTTGGCCATTATGTATTCTGTTGATGGATCAACACTTGGTTGACACGATGCCTTGCCGTATACTACGCCCTCCGCGTACTTCGTAGCCCAGGTTCCTTTTTCAGTTAAGTCTGAATCTGAAAAATTATAATTATATGGATCGCCATCGATATCAACTGCCGCTACACCTATACTTTTTTCTTTCAAACTGATCGGGGCCAAAGGTGTTTTTTCAACCAATTCTATACCGCCACCGTCCACGTGATATCCCGTTTCGCATGCCGTCGCACCACATGTGTCAACCCCTGTGCCAAAGTAATCGTTACCAGATACCGCCGTTGCGTGCGCTATGTTTGCCGTTGCAACCGTACATGCCGTATAACACTGGGTATCGGCGGACGCACCGTTTGCAGAATTTGGATATCCCGTTGGACATTGGGCGATACTGTTGTTCGCCGTTTCAACCGTGAATCCACCACCAACGCAATATGAACCCGCGGGGCATGTGGTTTCTGTAACCGACGTGTCCGTTACGTTTAAATATTCCCCTGGGTCCAATGTATAATCTATCAAATCCCATGTCGCGATTGTGTTGGCAACTGCGTTATTGTCCGATACGCCAAGGACGTCCACCGTACATGTATTCGCACTGGTTATTATTTTGTCGGCACCGAACACAGGTGCAATAAACGTTCC
>JAZNBN010000012.1:0-84678 GCA_045587125.1 Candidatus Enterousia sp. | reverse complement strand
GCCAGATTTAATAAGAAACGCCACCTTGTGTGGTGTTTTTTATTAAACCGTGTGTCAACACGGGGATTCGAACCAAGGTTCGAGCCAAAGGCGAAAGGGACCCATAGAGCGAAAGCGAATATGGGAATTTACACAATGAGTAAACGAAAACAAGCCTTGCGTAGTTTGAGTGCTAACGAATGCCCCGCAGGTATAAAATACCGAGGGAATCCTTGCTGCGTGCGCCAGATTTAACAAGAAACGTCACCTTGTGTGGCGTTTTTTATTAAACAATGTTCTTAAAAACGAAAATTTAGAATCAACCAATGGTTCTATATTCAACAATATTGGTTGACGCATAATCAAATTTGACCATTGTTGTGCAGAAGTATCATTTATAAACATATTCGGTGCAGAAAAAATATTATCCATCCCCAATGCTTTACCACCATTTTTATAATAATCGCACAGACAATATTCCAACGAAGCAGATTCATTTATAACATATTCATTGTTATGAATCTCAACAAATAAATACTTTGCGTTTTCTTGATATGATTTGCCATTTATATAATGCAACATATTTAATGTATCGATACACTTTTCAATAGGTTTTGTAACCTTATACAATCTGTATCCCATCGCATAGTGAAACGGGAAAGACTCATCTTGGGCGATAATTAAAGAACCCTTGGATCCACTTTGGAACATTCTTTCCATTCTGATTTGGTGCAATCTGGTTCCGATACCTGAATAATCTTTATTGCCGGGTGCAATCATATAAGACAATACTTTTTCACACAATTGCCCATTTTTATCGGCAACCACTTCAAACCTGGGCATCACCATTTGTTTTTCTGGATTCACGGAAAAATAAATACTGCCCACAGTCTTGTATCGTTTGTTATTTAATGACCTTTCACCCAAAGGGTCTTCTACCACTATAATGTATTTTTCCGTACCTTTGTAATCAGGTTCCACCCCTGCGACAAAGGCAGGCACAGGTTTACCTGTTTTTTTATCTATTAACGTTGTTAAACGTAAACCACTTTTATCAATATGATTTTCCACCGCAAATTCAGGTGTCATAAGTTTATTAAAAGTTTGTGAATTTATACCTGATATATTCTTTTTTGTTAAATCTATTACTATTTCGCCATCTGCATAACGCACAATCAGTGTACTTGGACGGTACACAAACATATTTTTTACATTTTCAAAAATAGTATCAAATTTCATATTATAAAATCCTAAATACAATACTTCTTTGACACAAAATATTACACTATTATTTATTTTTGTCAATATGTATTTAATTTCAACAACAAAAAAATCCCAAAACGGGGGATTTTGGGGACGGAAACAGTTTTTCTCTTTGTCATTGCGAGCGGACGCGTGGCAATCCAGTTTATCTTTCCACCTTGTCATTGCGAGCGAACGCGTGGCAATCCAGTTGATGCATTATTACAAAGCCAAATTTACTGGATTGCCGCGGTCGTTACACTCCCTCGCAATGACAAAAGTTTTTTAGTTCTTTTATTCCGAACATTTTCCCTTGTTTTTCCTTTGTCACGCCTATCGAAGGCAGGAACAGGGACAACATTTGGCTTTATTATTTGGTTCGCTTCGCTCACACTTCTTAGACCCAACCCCTGCCTTCGCAGGGGTGACAAAGGGGATTAATTTTTTTATCAAAAAATCCCCCACTTGGGGGATTTAGGGACGGAAACTGAATATATTCACATTCACAAAATGAATTAGAATGATTTAGATGCACGTGGTGCCGGCAACGTAGTGTACAAATGTTACATGAGTTACCGGCAACGCGGGCAGATGAATTATTATAATTTATTTTATTCAACCAATTTCCATCCCATAAACGTATACCCTGGTTTAACTGGGTCGGCTGGAACGGTAATACTGCCATCATACGTACACATATTTTGTGTATGCGCACCACCATTGTCTGGGTTCCAGTCAATATTGATTGTATTCGCCGCGCAGGTTGCGGATGTTGATGACGCATTAAACACCGCAGCACGGAACGCGCGATCGCTCACGAAAACGTTCCGCAGGGAGTTCGCACAGACGAACGCGCAAGTGGACGCGCAATTGTCCGCCGAGCCGTCTTCGTCGAGAAACACCCACGGGGCAGACGTAATTGGGGTAACTTCACCAGATGCACTTTTATAGCCATCCAATTGACAATAGCAATACTGACCGGTGGTATCCGGTAAACTATCAACAATGGTGATTTCTGTCATGATGTTGGTATCGGAATTAAAATCAAAGACACCTTTCTGCGTGCTGCAACGGCCGTGGCCCGTTATCATGCCTTTGTCGCCATATGGGGTCGCAAATGCCATCGGGTCACCCGCAATACCCGCATCAGATGGTGTAATTTCATCACTATCATAGTCATCTCCGTAGTTATCGTTAGATGTATATCCGGTGCCGGCGTCTGTTGTGCCAATTGTATCGGTTAGATTCAAACCCGGCTTTACATGATAACCCGTTTCGCATGCCGTCGCACCACATGTGTCAACCCCACCGCCATAGTAATCATTACCAGATACCGCCGTGGCGTGGGCTATGTTCGCCGTTGCAACCGTACAGGCCGTATAACACTGGGTATCGGCGGACGCACCGTTTGCAGAATTTGGATATCCCGTCGGGCATTGGGCGATACTGTTGTCCGCAGTTTCAACTGTATAACCACCACCAACGCAATATGAACCCGCGGGGCATGTTGCTTTGTCCACAGATGTTTCCGTTACGCTTAAATATTGACCAGGGTTCAATGTATAATCTATCAAATCCCATGTCGCGATTGTGTTTGCGGTCGCGTCATTTTCGTGCACCCCCAATACATCAACCGTACATGTATTCGCACTGGTTATTATTTTGTCGGCCGCGTTCGCACCCGCCATGGTCATTAAAAATGCACTGGATAAAAATAAATATTTTTTCATATCTCCCTTCCTTTCTGGTTATGTTTTTGCAAAAACAAAACCACCGATTCATAAACAGCGGTCAGGCGGGTCAAGACAATTACCAGAATTGTGTGCTTATTCGACATATTCACATCCCTCCTGACCATTTGGGTCAGGAGATTTTCGCCATTAATAATAAAAAAGGCACAACATGTGCGCCAAATTTCATCATTTCTGACGCTGGTAAACGGGTCTTGACACCCCATCATCAATAACCACTGATGACACAATTATTCTATCAAATAAGACAATTTCCCGCAAGGATATTTTTTATTAAAATTTTATGCCCTGGATTATATGTTTAGCAAATCGCCAATCAAAGACCTGGTATCAAAATTCTATAAGATTTTATATAAAATACTTGACGTATTTGTTATTTGTGATAATATAAAACGGCTATGAAAAGAATAACTTTTGATTTAGATAACGTAATTTTTGATATGAAACCGCTGTATATGCGGGCGTTTGATATATGTGGTGAAACATATTTTAAGTCAACAGATTGGGATTTGTCTGGTTGTTACAGTGAAAAAATGGTTGCGACTTTGCGTGATTTGTTTGGTCATGATATGTTGTATACTATGCCTGTTTTGGATCCAGGTATGCCAGAAATATTAAATAATTTGATGAAACGTCCGGATTTGGAAATTTTGTTTGTAACAGAACGTAAATATAAACAGCCTGAAAAAACGTTTAATCAATTGCGTGATGCCGGTATAAATTGTTACTTTGACCAGGTGTATGACAAACCAGGTAAAAAATCAGATATTTTAAAAGAATTAAAACCGTATGTTCACTTTGATGACAGTCCATATGTTGTTTCTGGGTGTTTGGAAAAAAATATACCAGTTGTAATGATAAGTAATAACAGCACACTGTATAATCATCATTTACGCCCCCAGGTCGAACATTATAATTCTTTGCGTCGTGCGTTGCAGGCACGTGGCATATATAATCTGCGTGAAAAGAGGTAAAATAATGCGCAATTGTTCTGAATTAAAAAGATTAAACGGTGATAAAAAGTTTCGTTCAGAATTGAATGAAATTCTGAATTTGTGTCGTCAAAATGGTCACAGACCTGTCCGTGGGACGGATATGTTTCGTCGTTTGACATCTATTGAACATGCAATGTATATCAGAACGATAAAAAATATACCTGTTCCATCTGATATTATGACACTTATATCTGATATCAAAGCATTGCCAAGTCTGGCAGAAAAACAACGATCAGAAGTGATAAAACAGGCGGATGTGGAACAAAAATTATTTGATGCACAGTATCAGAAAATTGTAAAAATTTTTCCGCATGTAAATTTATTGCGTGTTGCGTACGGTGATGAATTTTATAAAAGTTTTATTAATGCCAAATTTGATGCAATTGCTGTAAAAGTCATAGCAGATTATGTAAATAAAGTTGTTAATGGTTTTATTTTTTCTTCTGAACCGTACGATATTATAAATATTAACACAGTATGTAAATCTGTTGGAATTGGTGTCTCAGACAAAGATATTCAATCGATTCAAGACGATTACCGTAAAAATAATATAACAAACAGACCTGTGCCCAGCAAAGATGGATTAAATAGTTTTGAATTGGCTGTCTTGTACGGTATTGGTGTCCCAGGAGTCCGTGAGAGGCTTTTAAAAATGCAAAGAAGATTAAAATGGCGTTTTCATAATATAGACAATGTATTGCGTATGTATGTGGTGGGTGATGTTGATGGTATTATGCGGACATTGTCGCTCCAGCAATACCGAATATATAAATTCCAAAATGCACAAAATATCTTGGATGTATCATCTGATGATTTGTTGGTTCTGGGTAAAATATTTGCAATCACTGGATCTGTGCCATTAACACCCAAAGAATATGCTAAAAGTTCACAGAAATCTGAAAAAACAATCGATTGTTACAAGGATAACTATGTCAAGATAAAGCAAATCTTTCCAAAGGTTGATTTGTTGCGTGAATTTTTGGGTGACATGCAATTCCGATTTTTTATAGAAAAACCAATAAATTCATTTGCCGTCAAAATAATGTCTGATTACACAGAATATAAAATAAAAAATATATATGCGTATGGTGGTGTGTTGGCACGTAATATGGATATCTATTTGAAATATAATGGTTTTGGGATAACAGATGATGATATTGAAAAAATACAGTTATGTAAACGCATACATTTCATTTATACGCCAACAAACAAAGATAAACTAAGTGTAGATGATCTGGCGTGTTTATATGACAGAAAGCCTGTAACAATTAGGAATATTATTAATTCAATGATGCGTCGTTTGCATGGTGGTTCATATCAATTGTCTATGTATGATATGTTCAGAATATATATGTATCGTGATGTATCAGAAATGATAGATAATTTACCAACAGATCTGAAAAAAATATATAAATTTCAGCAAAAATATAATATGCAGGAAATACCAACATCCGAATTATTGAAAGCAGGGGCAGTATTAAGAACACTTTATAGTAAAAATCAAAAACAATATTAAAAAATCGGACATTTGTCCGATTTTTTATCTGTATTTAACCGCCAATACTTTCTTTAATTTTTCTGTCAAAGGCTTGTTTTCTGCGAATACACTTAATATGCCGGCTTCTTCTTCTGGGTGTGCACGCAAATAGCCGTCCAGTATAGCAACCGCCATATCAACAAAAGTTTTGTCTTTATCGATATCAATTTTGCCGTTTATTATCATGTCAAAATAAACATGATTTTCTTTTGACATTTTGGCAATAATATTACTAGATTTTTTTACCAGTTGTTTAACCTGTCTGGTATTCAAATTATAAATTTTTCCGAATTTTTCCAGATCAACCATCATATCTACTGTGGCCAAATCTCTTTTGTTTTCTGTATGTACGTATGCGGAGCCAATAAAGAAGAATAGTGACAGTATTAAATTTGCCAACCATAATCCATTTACTTTGAACTTTGGATTTGGGTTGATTTTTAATTGGCCAGTATTGTATGTGTTTTCATCAATTATGTATTTATCAGTTGGAATATATGCATCGTGTATTGCAGCTTTATATGGTTTGTACATACGATTTCGTTGACCCATTACTCTTGTTGGGGTGCTTTGTCCGAATAACCAAATTATGTTTCCCATTGCGAATAAAGCTATTGGAAAGGATATCAGGTCCAAATGGATTTTTTCTTTACGTTCATCAGGTGTAATACCAACATATTTTCTGTATAATTTTGTATTTTTGTTTGACGTCATTTTTTTATGTCCTTTGATTAGAATAGTAATAGTATTGTGTTTGTCAGGTTTGTCAAGGAATATCAAGTGGATAATGCATATAGTAAAAACACTTGCAAAAATATTTTTTTGTACTATAATACAATATGAAAGGCCGATGACCCTCTAACAATGGCGAGGCGGAAGAAGAACGGTGGCAATACATTTTGCACTTACTAGAACTTCCCGGGACTGCCCGTTACAGCAGCGGACTCTTTAATGGTATGGCGAACCCAGCGAGAGTTGAAAAGGTAACATTGGTGACAATGTTACGAAACAAGGTGGCATCACGTTGTCCACGCATTCTGATTATTGCGGTATGTGTGTTTTAACGTCCTTGTGTTCTTATTAAAACATAAACAACGAACACAACAAGGAGGTTAAAAATGTCAAAAATAAGAACGCATATCGCCGAAATTCCACAAAAAATTGGCGAAATTATAACTGTCAAAGGTCATGCGCAAACGTTGCGTCTGCAATCCAGTGTCGCATTTGTTGTCCTGCGTGAATCGACATTCTTGTTTCGTGGACCAACACGCCTTATGCCGTAACTAAACCACCCAAATGGGTGTTTTTTTATTGCTATACGGGTGATTATTTTGTATGTTATGGATATTATAACAAAAAAGTGGGGTGGCATGAACCGCAGCATTAAATTCAAATTAAAAAATGGGAAAGAAGTTGTTATTCGTCCAATGAAAATTGGTGATTATGATGCTTTTGTGAAATATATGGACGAATTCAGAAAGGGCCCAAGTGCAAAATGGACATGGCAATATCCTGGGCGTCCTTTGCCGTCAAAAGAAAAAGCAGAAAAAGATTGGAACAACGAAAACAGTTTGTTTATTGCGGCATTTGATGGAAATAAAATAGTCGGAACAGCAAGCATAATGAAAAAGATGCCAGACCACCCATATTCTGGCCGTGTTGCAACAACAGGCACAACGATGTTGGAAAAATATACATCCAATGGTTTGGGAACTAAATTCAAACAAATTATTAACAAATGGGCACTGGAACATAATGTGCATAAATTACAAAGCGAAGTCCGCCACAAAAACACTCGTTCTTTGGGAAATCTGTTAAAACAAGGATATGAAATTGTCGGCATTTTACACGATACCGCGTTCATAGATGGTGAATGGCACCACGAATATATTCTTGAAAAGATATTGGAGAAATAAGGATTTTATTATGAACCGCAGCATTAAATTCAAATTAAAGAATGGTAAAGTTGTCACTATAAGACGTGTTCGTGGCACAGATTATGATGCCATGATGAAATTCTTTGATAAATTTGTGCGTGACCCAGGGGTAAAATATACCAGTCAATACCCTGGACAACCGAAAAAGGATAAAGAATCTTCTATGGCTATGTATGATAACCCAAATAATTTGTTTTTGGGTGCTTGGGATGGCGATAACCTTATTGGAGAATCTACAATTACAAGAATCGCACCAGAAAATCCAAAATATCGTGGCTTAACTGGCGAAACAGGCAGTGTTATTCTGGATAAATATACTTCCCAAGGGCTTGGCGGCAAACTTAAAACTATGGTTGAAAAATGGGCACGTGAAAATGGCGTTCATAAACTTTATGCAGAAGTGTGTCACAAGAATATTCGTTCGTTAAACAACTTGTTAAAACATGGTTATCAGATAGTTGGCATTAAACACGATGCTGTCATAGTTGATAAAGAATGGCTGCACATATACATTTTGGAAAAGATATTGGAAAAATAAAAACAAACCACCCAATCGGGTGCTTTTTTTACCGAACAAATATATTGACAATATAAATTATTTGTCTATAATGGTGATGTGTTCAAGTTAAGTAGATTTTTTGATTTATTTCAACACAAGGCGACCAAGGATTCGCCTGTTGTTGTCATATCTCAAAACATTTATGACAAACCAGAAATAAAATATGTTGATTGCATAATTGCCGCATATGATATAGACGATTATCGTTCAGGGCATATACAATTTGTTGGTGGCGACTATGTTTGGCCAAATAAATACATAACTGTATATAAATACTTTATCGACCCGAGTCTGAATTTGGATCCTAATGATCAAATTTACAAAGATATTGATTTTATACACCAAAGGGAAGCACAAACAATTGCTCATGAATCTAAGCATATGTCCAATGGAAAATTTGGGAATCCACTATGGATAATGACAAACTATTACGAAATGTCGGGCCTTTATGCTTTTGATGAGGTTTCTGCATATGCCACTGCATACTTGAAAAACAACAGACCAACACACCAAGAAGTTTGCCGTGCAGTATCTAAAGGTATAGACGATTTATTAAACCGCAAATCTGTGTATATTTCACAGCACCTGGATCAAATTGCATATTTTATTTGTTTTAAGTTTGCCGCAAGAAATGTGGAAAGTACATTGATGCAAAACTGGGAAAAACCGCAACGTTATTCAACAAAATTTAATGCAATTGCAAACGAATATTTGACTTTTAATGGCCAAGGCATACGCGATGAAAACAATGCTATACCTGTTGAATTAAAAGACAAATTAAAGCAATTACGACAGGTTTATGAAGATGCAACTTCGCAAATGTTAGATAAAATCATCAAAAAAACAAAACAGATTCAACAATAACGTTAATAAGACAAAAAACAAACCGCCCAATTGGGTGGTTTTTAGTTCTTTATATATTTCATAACGCGTTTTAACGACCATACCAACAGACCAGACATACACAATACAAATACCAATGTGGTTGTGATTCCAAATCCGTCCAGCAAGAATTTTGCCATAATCAATCCAATTGCCCCAACAATGGTCGCAACCATTGCGCGGGTGGAAAGTACCGTCCCACGTTCATTTGATTTAATGCTGTGATGAATCAAAGTGTTATATTGCAAATTGTTTAATATTCTGAAAGACGGTGATATTGCCAAAATCATACATGCAATATATATTAATGGCATATTGTTGATATGTGTGGCAATCAACCCCATTGTAATCCCAATTACAACCGTACCAATTGTTATCATCGAAGTGCGAATTTCACCCAATTTTTCACATATTTTATATGCGTACTTAGACAATATTATACGAAACAATTGACTGGCACCTGCATAAACCCCAAATAATCCAACCGGTATTTTTACAGTGTCCATAATTGGCTGTAATATCCAGAACATTATGATTGTGAACGCACCGTACAAAGATGGAAATAATATCAGGTTCCGCAGTTTTGGATTTTGCAACGTTTTGACTGTAATAGATACCGCATCTGTAATTGCATCTTTGTGTTTTACAACGCGTTTGACTTCTAATAATTCGGGCAAGAACAAGAAGACAATCGTACCAAACAACATAATTACGGTTTCAATCCACAATATATTTGCACCAATATATCCGTATAATATTCCACCAATAATCATGGCTACAAATTCTGCAACCCCCGCCCAAGTGGTGATACTGCCAAATTCTTTTAAGAATTGTTTTTGTGTTTTGTTGCGTTTTAACAAATCGTATGTATATGCCTCTAATGTGCCGGAAAACAGTGCACTGGCAATCCCCAGTAACGCTTCGCCCATAATTAATGTCCAAAATCCAGATGCCAACGCAATAGACACATAACCGGCAATTGTAGATACGCCACCCGCAATCATAACACGTCTGCGGCTTAAACAATCAGACATATACCCAGACGGTATTTCAAATAAAAACGCAGCCAATCTGAATATACCCTGAATTAAAAAGAAGTCCCCAACGGTTATACCCTTGGACGTATAAACCAACACAATCACAGGTACAATCAGCATAAAATTATGACAAAACCACCCCATTTTCAACAGGGTCAATCCGCGTTTTACAGATTTGTCTAATTCTTTTTTTGCCATGTACCCATAGTATCACAAAATAGGAATATAAACAAATCATAAAACAAAAACCACCCAATCGGGTGGTTTTTTATTAACAAGTACTATTTTAACGTTCTTTTCTGTATGCAGATGCAAATGCACCAACAAAGCATGATGCACCCAATAAAAGAGTAGTCAAATTATAAATTTTATTTTTATCTGCCATGTTTATCCTCCTTGGAATTTTACTATTTTATATGATTGTAGTACAAAAAAATACTTTTTGAATAACGGTTATGTTTGTGATAAAATGCGGAAAAGAGGTGTAAATAATGGACTTTAATGATTTTATACAGAATTTAGTTTACAAGCACAATTTAGATATTGATTTTGTAAAAGAATTAGTTCTTAAATCTGCAAAAAATGACGAAGGTGAGATTGATGATGCAGTATTTGACAAGGTTCTTTTGTTGGCCCAGAATAATGTTCCCAAAGATGTTATACGTGCTGTAATAGATCGGTCATTGGATTGGCGTAATCATCTGGATATACCAAAATTTTGGCATGAATTGGGTGCATGGTGGCGTAAAAAAATTGGTTGGAATAAAAATCAGATTGCCCAAGATATTGCTGAATACAATAAAAATATCCGTTCCCAGGGCGAAAAAGAATTACCTTTGAATACTGTTTTAGAAACGTTTTTACAACATCAATTTGATCATGATTTTATAATTTACATACTGGAACGTATTACTAATCCAGAATCACCTGTTCAAAATATGATGGTTAATGCCGCGGCTGTTGATGCGATTTTATGGATGCGCCAAGACGGCTGGTCAAAACAAGATATCAAAGATGCGTTGGTATATCTGACGGATTCTACGCCATATACAGATTTAAAAAAATTGGCGAAATTTATTCCAAAGCAGTTAAAACCCAACGATAAAAGGGTTTCAGGACGTGATGGAACAATGAAAGTATCTTCTTCCATAGATTTTATAAAATATGTAAATCCTGTTATGGACATAATGAATAAAAATTCTGAAAAAATTTTGGCGATATCAAACAAGTATAAAGATTCTGGTGTTGAATTTGCCAAGGCTTTTTATAAATTTTATGTTCATGAACGTGGTTGGGATAATGTTGCCCCAGAATTGGTAATAGATTTGGATAAAAATAGTCGGGCTTTGGGTGGTTTTTCTGTCGAAGGTGTAGTGAAATTGCGCAGTTGTGATAACCAAGAAGCTATTGTTAATATAATTGTACATGAATTAACACATTTTGAACAATATTTAATGTTGATACACAGCCCAGATTTTGGGCTGGACCCATATGCAAAAGAACATACTTTACAGGCGTTTTTAGATGCTGTGCAGGCTTATAAAGAAGACGGTGAAGAACGATTTGTTTCCGATGATGATTTATGGGACGAAATGGATTCTCCGTTAAAACAAATTATGTTTGATACCGCCAAGGAACGTTTTGCTAATGAATTCTATCACAAAGCCATGGTGTTCCCATATAAAAAAATAACAAAAGAAATGCCTGAATATAAAACGGTGTCTGAATTGGCTAAAAATACTTCATGTGCATACAATCATGCAAATCGTGGAAATACACGGTTCGTTTATTATAAAACATTGGTTGAACGTATGGCGTATGCGGTTGGAAATGCCGCATCTACTATGTTTCATAATATGGTAAATCACCAAAAGGGGAATATACAAACTGTGGATATTCCATCAAGGGATATTTAAAAATAAAAACCGCCCGTTTGGGTGGTTTTTATTGATACAGACGAAATTACATTATCCCTGAAATACCTTTTTTGCATAACTGGGTGTAAATAGGTGTATCCAGTCCGTATGCACGAATAAGGGTGCTTGGTTTTTGATTGCACCACAGGTTGTGGTATTCAGTAACCCCGTTTTTGACGGTTTTTATTAAACCACTGGGTAATTCACTGCGTCCGATACATGAAGACAGGTAAACGAAACATTCGTCATTATCACCCAGATTTTCGCATGCCAATTTTCTGGCATACAGGTTTAATGTTAAATCAGCTTTTGTTGCATCTTTGGTCCATGGACTGCCACCGCCGATTGGGCATGCTGTGGAATAAAAATCACATGCCAATTTTCGTCCTGTGATACCACAATCTGCAATTGGTCCATGGTATGTATATCGTCCTGTGCCATTTACGATTATGTTGTCTGGTTTTTCGCCCAGTACGGATATAATAAATTCGTTCAAATTTTCATCATGCAACATAGGAATGGCAACAATAGCCGTTTCTATTTTATTGTTATTTAATGTTATTTGTGTTTTTATATCCAGTCCCAGATTATCTGATGTTCGGGCTTTGTCGTATAATGCCATATTCAGTTTACGTGCCAAATACAGTTCACGGTTTATCATTCCGTCGCCTTGACAAGCATACCCAACAAAGACCCCTTGGTCGCCCCAACCATCGGCACGTACGCCACGATTAATATCTGCGGATTGTACACCGATTAAATTTATAACGTTTATGTTGTTTGGGTTTATTGTCATGTCGTCCCAAATAATGGCATATCGGTCATCATATCCGATTTCTGATATGGCTTGTTTAACATATTCGTGTAAATTATCCAGATTGACGTTACCACTGATTTCACCGCCCAACACAACGGTGTTGTTTTTTATCATGACTTCCACGGCATATTTTATGTCTTTGTCTTGTTCTAACATTCTGTCCAGAATAAAACAAGAAATATAGTCTGCGATTTTGTCTGGATGTCCAATAGATACTGATTCAGCTGTTTTTTGCATAGTTTACTCCTTTGGTTTTGCAAAAATAACCAAAGGCGGATTTGCGATACGCGCCGCATGTTATAAATATACAATAATGGAAAATTTGCATAATAACAACCCCATTTTTAGTCCGTTTCATTTAGGTAGGACAAGTCTGGTTAAATCCACCTTTGCTCAATTACATCATATCATACCAAACAAAAAAATCAAGAGATTGCTTGTATTAAATAACATAAACGATATCAGAATATAGTTACTATATTGTTTTTTCTGGCCCAGGATTGTTTTGTGTTCTGGCTATAATGTTTGCTGTTCCTTGCTTTAATATCATTAATTTACGTGCTTTTTTGATACGGTTTACGAATAAATTATCATTTTTAAATAATTCTATCAGTATTTCGGTTTCTTCTGCAGATATATCCATTGCTTTTATAGTGTTTTTCATCGTTGTTCTGAAATCTTTCGATGATTGATTGCGAATGGCGCATAGGATGTCAAACAATTCTGCTTTATTTCCAGTTGTGTATATTTTTATTAAATTGTATGCCGAATTTTTTATGGTTTCTTCGGATAGTTCGTACTTTGTTAATTTGGCAATCAAATTTTTATAGTGTTGTAAAATTTGTTTGCGTGTTTCTGAATCCATGTTAAGTACATCTTGTTGGTGTACGATGTTTTTGCCCATGACAAGATTATCTATTAATTTTTTTAATAGTTTATCACATACAGTCGCAGTATTTTCCAAGTTGTTTTGTATGTTAACAAGATTATCTTGTTTCTGTTTTATCAACTGGATTAAAGGCTGAATTTGATTAAACGTATGCTGTGTCAAATAATCATGCGACTGAATTTCAGACAGAATAGTGTTTATTCTGATCTGTGTATCTTTTAAGATTTTATCATGTCGTTTTGTATTTTGTTGGGCGTATTTAATTTTATTTTGGATATCTACGCAACCATAAATTCTGGTTACGCCAGAAGTACTGGGGCTTACGATGTCTGAAAAATTTTCACAACGACATTTGTTGTAAATGTCGGAAATTTCTTGTTCAATTTCTGTAATCTTTTGCTTTTTTGCGTTTTGTGTTTTTACAAGATTATCCGCATTTTTCATGGTTTGTTCTATATCCCCGTCTTTACAGGGGATATATGTTTGGTGTGTGTTGCCTTCTTGTAACCAAGCCTGGAATCTTTCGTTTTTACTAAAAGACAAAGCGACATTAGTTGGTGTATAATACTGTTTTATAATTTGATAGCGTGGATCTTGTTCGCTAATTTTATAAATATAAAATTTAGATGTTTTATCAGGGGCACCCCAAACCAAATATATGCCGACACATGGGTTGTCAAAACGATTTATAGCGGTTTCATCTTCACGATCTTTGTGGCCAATTGCAGGCCAATTAAATTCTATCCCGCTATTGTTAAAAAAAAGTTGCTGTGGGAATGGTTGTTGTTCATATTGAAAAACGAAGCCTATACTTTGTTTGCCATTATGGGTTATGTTTTGATGTCCGTCGAATTCTTTTTTTCCAAAAATTCCCGTGAAATTCTTAGCGTATCCAGGGTTTGTGGAGGCAAATCTAAAAAATCTGGTTATATTAGATGTTACTACGCTGTATGGATCTGGAACAGTTGTTCCACAATAACACAAAGGAATGCCGTTGTTAGAATTTGTAGGGAATAATCGCTTGATGTCTTCAATATTTTTGCGGGCATCTGTATCCAAACAATGTGTGTCATCAGATTTTTCTAAATCACGTAAAATACGTTGTACTTGTTCGCCCAGTTCTATATCGTGTTTAATTTGTCTTTTGCCTATCAGGTGTTTTAAATCCAGTAAATGCGGATACTTTATTTGTACCAAAGAATTGGTTGTTTCGGCATACTTCATAATTGTATATTTCAATGCCTCATAGAGCTTTTTTCTGTCTTCTGGTTTTAATGCTGGTGTTATAATGGAATACGCTTGGGATAATGTGGTGTTTTTTCTTATATCGATTAAAATTTTTTCTTTTTCGTTTCCATTTGTGGTTGTTTGGAATCCAGAATTTTCTAAAAATCGTTGCAAGGCGTGTATGTCTTTAACGTCAACCAACATTTCTATTGCAACAGGTTCAGTTACATTTTTGCCTAAGAAAAAATCATCGTATTTATCCAATACCACTTTTCGTATCCTTCAATGTATAATATTATATCATAATATGGATTTTATTCCAAATAATATCATAAATTATTGGGGTTAATGTTTTTTCTGGCATAAATATTGATTCATCTTATTGAATTTTGCCATAGTGTATTGTTGCAGTAATTCAGGTGTCGCTGATAAAGTTCTGGCAATTTCATGTGGGTATGAAAATATTTTATTGAAACCTGTTGATGGTGTCAGTGTTCTGAAATTTTCTTTGTGAAATTCATCATTATCAAAATATAAACATATGGCATTGTATAACAGATATGGATTAACAGCCCCGCCCAGCATATTTGTCATAATCATATCATTTGCAGCATGTTCTATACGTGGTTGGTAAATTTGTTCCATTGGAATTTTTTGTGATTTTCTGGCCAATGCAATATTAATTCGTTTTGATAATTCTTGTACGTCCATACATGGTTGAACGCCGTATTGCTGTGCGACAATCATTATATCTTTTGGGTTGCGTAAATCAGATAAATCTGGGGCAATACGTTCTGGTTTTTGCAATGTTTGCGTATAACACGAATATATATTTGTGTTGTCTGGCAATGTGTCCGATAAACGCACATAGTATTGAAATGTGTTGAATAAATCTATATAGCACCACAATTCATTATATTCTGAAAACAAAATTATATTATGAAAAGGCTCAAAAGAATTGTTATTCAGTTCAACATGATAATCAATCGGGTTCATCGGACAAAATGCCAATACTTCATAGTTGTATTCTATTTTATTAACTGTACTGCCAGATTGGCTTACATTTAACCCTGGTTTCAGATATTGAAAATCCACATTTTTCGCCATTGCATAATTAAATGCGATTTTCCCCAGTCCTGTTTTAAACGCAGAATTTTGTATGTCAAAGTTATACGATATAATTTCCAGTGGTAATTTTGATATATCAGACCGCAATTCACGACTAAGTTCCGGACAACCTACAACCTTGCCACCTTTGATATTGGCGGTATATTTTTTGCCGTTGTATAAAACTGTGCCCGTATATGGCGGCATAGATTTAGTGTTATTTGTTTTAGAAAAATTTTCTATTCCACTGATTATTGGATTGAATATCTTTGTAAAAGGTGCATCTATATGTTTACTAATAAAATTATTACATTCAGGACAACAAATATCTTCTGATTCTAATAACCCGCCCAGTGCATTTTGAATAACGTGTTCACTGCTGCGTGTTGTGATTTCCTTGTTACAATAAATACAATTTTTTCTATGTGACATGGTTTATATTATATACACTAAATAAGAGATTGTCAATAAAATAAAGTCGAATCGGCACATTTTGTCACGTTGCTTGTATTGTAATACTGTTTGGCACAAATGTTTGATATGTCAATTTTTCTTGACTTTGTTTCGTTCTTTGTTAGGCTTTAACAGAAAAAACAAGACGTTAAAGATATGAAAATAAAATCTGTAACTATTAATAAATTTAGAACAATCCAACATGCAACAATAGAACTTCAAGATTATTCTATTATTGTTGGTGAAAATAATGTTGGTAAAAGTAATATAATTGATGCAATTCGATTTTTTTACGGTGATATTGAATTAAATACAGGGGATCTTTGTTTCGATTCCGATTTTGATTCTGTACCGTGGATAGAAATAGAATATGATATGACTCCTGTGGAGTATATGGCGTTACCAGAGGCATATAGAATACATAAAAATAAATTACGTGTACGAAGAGAGGTAGATTTTTCAAACTTTGAATTGCGGGATGATGATAGTTTTAAAACCCACTATGTATATCCAGACGTACCACAATCAGATCAACCAATTGAAGATTTGTTTGGTAAGGTTATCTATATTCCATCTGGTGATAATATGCAACATACATATAAAAATATCATAGATAAATTGAATGAATCTATTCACAAAAGAATAGAAAGGACAAAAGTGTCATATAAATTTTTGTTTAAATATGAATTTAGCAAGCTTGAACGAAAAATTGCCAAAGAAATTCAAATGCTGGGTGTGCAACCTGATGTCTTTTTTGACCCGCAACTGTCTAAATCGCGGATGTCGCTACATATGAAAGAAGATTTTGGAGGTATAAAGGATTTAAGTATGCTAAGCACTGGTACACAAAGACGTATAATTGCAGGGCTTATAAAAATAAATGCGCAACTGGATGAAATTTTATACGGTATAAAACCAACTGTTTTGTTATATGAAGAACCAGAAGCATACATGCATCCTAATGCAATCGCAGATTTGGTATATGATTTACGTGGTTTTGCCAAGGCAAATAATCAACAGGTTATTGCAACAACGCATTCTGGTCATTTGGTGTCTGAAAATGTTATGGATATACGTGGTATAATACGTGTTGATAAACAAAATGGTTTTACAAAGGTGCATCAAAATAAAATCCCAGATTCAGAATTAGAAATTGCGAAAAATCTGGTGTACCTTGACAGACCACGCAGTGATATATTTTTTGCAAAAAAGGTCGCTTTGGTTGAAGGACCCACAGAATATATGTTATATAACTATTTAAAGCAACGTGGTGATTTGCCTCATTCTTTGACCCAGAATGTAACGGTTATTGATACGATTGGGAAATGGTCTATGCCATATTTTCAAAAAATATTAAACAGCTATAATATCCATCATTCTGTGTTATATGACACTGATGGTGATCCAAATAGGGCTGACAATATTGCTGTTAAAAATGAATTTTCTGAATTAACAGATTATGTGTATGGTTTTCCACGTGATATAGAAACATTTTGTGGAATAAAAAAATCTGGTAATCCTGCAATAAATATCATTAATAAATTCAAAGATGGAACCGTTGCCATGGAAAAACAGGCAGAAATTGTAGAAATATTTAAAAACATGATAACAGAAAAACAAAAATAATAATCCATCGCCCCCCAAAAAAAGCGGAATGGTATAAACTGTGGCTCGGCATGGCTTGTTCATACCGATACGAAAATCCAATTGAATTCGAACACCTGGGCACAATCGCAGAAATATTTGTAAATAATTGGTTCGTTGAGCCATAGGGTATATCTTTATTTGATTATTAAAACATATTTCCTATAATGGCTATATGAAACAAAAATCCTACATCATTGACAACAAGGAACTCATGTCAGAATGGGATTGGGATGCTAATACTGATTTAGATCCAAATAAATTGACATCGGGTTCAAATAAGAAAGCTTGGTGGAAATGTTCCAGATGTGCCCATAAATGGGAGACTACTATTCACCATAGGGCAGTTAGAAAACAAGATTGTCCAAAATGTCGTTATATATTCAAAAAAAAGATACAAGCAAATTTAACAGCAACCCATCCGAAAGCAAAAATTTATTGGTTGTTTAGTAAGAATAATTTATTAACACCGGATTTGTTCAGTCAATATGCTTGTCAAAGGGTTTGGTGGAAATGTCCAGATTGTGGTTGCGAATGGGAAGAAAAGATAAAAAATCAAGTTAAGAAATTAGCATGGTGTCCACATTGCAAAAAGGGTATAAGGGATTTAGCATCTTTTTTGCCAGAACTTGTAAAAGAATGGCATAAAACTAAAAACATCGATAACCCCGAGCGAGTTTCATATGCATCTAACAAGTACGCGTGGTGGAAATGTTCAAAATGTAATTATGAATGGAAAGCAAAAATTTCAAATAGGTCGATATTAAAACGTGGTTGTTCTTGTTGTTCTGAACCTGCTCAGGTGGTTGTACCAGGAATAAACGATTTAAAAACGAAATTTCCCCATATAGCAAAAGAATGGCACCCAAGTAAAAATGGCGATTTGTTACCAGAGAATTTTACTGGCGGCACAAGCAAAAAGGTTTGGTGGCAATGTCCATTGGGACATGAATATAAAGCGACGATAGGTCATAGAACTGCACAAAATGGCACAGGGTGCCCAATATGTTATTCAGGACGGCAAACTTCATTCGCAGAGCAAGCGGTATTCTTTTATGTAAAGCGGTTATATCCGGATACACTAAGCAGGTATAAATCTGATTTTCTGGGCAAGTTTGAATTGGATGTTTATATTCCTTCAATCAAATATGCGATTGAATATGATGGCGAAGCTTGGCATAAGCAAAATAAAATAGAAAGAGAAAAGCGAAAATATCAAATATGTAAAGAACACGGCATAACGCTGATTAGAATGCGAGAACAAATGCCGGAGTCGGGCGAAGATGTTGCAGATCGTATAGTTGGTATGAAAAATCTGTACGAACATAAGAATTTGGAATTTGCCTTAAGGAAGCTGTTAATGCTTTTGAATTTGTATAAACCAATACCAGATGATTTAATAAATTTAAAAAGAGACAGATTTAAAATATTAGAATATAAAAAATCGGAGATAAGCAACTCTCTGGTTTCTGTAAGACCAGATATAGCCATGGAATGGCATCCAACTAAAAATGGCAATTTGCAACCAAGTATGTTTAGTTGTGGTTCAGATCATAAAGTATGGTGGAGTTGTCCAAAATGTGCCTGTGAGTATCAGTCAACCATTAGTCATAGAACGAATAAAAAAATTCCAACAGGATGCCCTATATGTGGCAAGGAACGTAGCGATCTAGCAAAAAGCGTTGCAGTAAATATGATAGACCTTAAAACAGGAAATATAATAAAAACGTTTAAGTCCATATCGGATGCAGGCAGACAGATGAAAATAAGTTCGGGAAATATAGGTTCTGTTTGTAGGGGACATAGACCTTATGCTGGCGGGTACAAATGGGAGTACGCTGATGAGAAAATTTCCAAAAAGTATAAAAAATTGAATAAACAACTAGATTTAGATTTGACCGAATAGGCAAAGCGGACTCGAACTAAGAAAAAGGTTAGGTTTCTAACCTTTTTTATTATGCAGTTCGATAATGCCTGAAAAATAGCATATTTTATAACCTGTATTATCGAACTGTGAAAATCCTTAGAAATCCAAAGAAAAACCGCCCTTTGACAGGACGGTGTAAAATGTGGCTCGGCGTGGCTTGTTCATACCGGCACGAAAACCCAATAGAATTTACAACCATCGCTAGACTTTGTGAAGTTTTTCTAAAAGATTACGCAAATGCACCATAAGGTGTAATTTATAATTAAGCAATCCTTAAGCCTTACTGTGAGGTTGACTCAAACGAACCAATCAGGTCGCAACCAGATTTAAGCGGTTTAAGAATAAAATAATTTTTCCTAAGCACGCTCTTAACCAAATGCAGCCTAAGGGAACCGTTTTTTCCAACATTGAATCTCTGCAATTGTTCTACTGCATCATAAAATGCACCCACGGTTATTCAATGCGTTGCGGGTGCTGATGCTGACTGGGTGTCGTGCGTCTGAAATAACCGGGCTAGAGGTAGAAGAACTTGCGCTTATGCACAAGGTAATACACCTGAAAGACAGCAAGACCGGCGCCCGGGATGTAAAACTGTCTGATGCGGTTATACCATACTTGCAGGCTGCGCTGGATGAAGCAACCGCACTGGGCAGCAAATATGTATTCCCAGGTGTTGGGAACGAGCACAGACCAATAAACAACATCCGCAAGCCATTTGAATGGGCACTGTCATATGCCAAGCTGCCACATATGCGAATACACGACCTGCGACATTCGTTTATCAGTATGGGTGCAAATATCGGTGAAAATATAGCTGCCATGAAAGAAGCGGCCGGACATTCCCGTATAACCACCACCGAAGGATATACCCACATCATGGACAGCAGCACCTATCGTGCCATCAATAACGTTGCAAATGCAATATGTGCCTAAATGGTGCATGTTGCATTTCAGTAAAATAAAAATAGGTTCTGTAAAACCTCTTTTGATTGGGGGTAACGGCGACCTCGACACCTTGTTACACACAGGTTTGAAAAATTGGTTCGCACCTAAGAACACATTTCCTTATAAATCGATTATCGTTTTTCTGGCAAACTATATTTGCGGCCTTTGTTTTGACCGGTGGCAACCAAGAAACCTTTGTTAACCAATGCGACAAACAGTTGGCGTACGCGCTGTGACGACTTGCCCGTTATAGAAATTGCGTCCGCAGCAGTAACATAACCCATCGTGCATAATTTTTCAGCCATAGCGATAAAGAACGCCCGTTCTGTTTTGTTCAGGTCATCTATATTCAAATCGCTACATTTATCGCTAGTTATATCGCTAGTTTTTATTTCGGGATTAGCGATATTTATAACCATGTCGCCACCTTTCAGCGAATTGTTTTCGCCCAGCAACAGATTTCCAAAGAACAAGTTCAGGTATTTATAGGTCCGTTTGATACCGCGCGGTATATTTTCATAGTTGGCACGAACCAAGGCATTGCGAAAATATTCTGCATAATCCTTGAATAATTCGTTATCGGCAGCAAAGCCTTTATTGCGCAGATATTTGATTGCAAATACGGCGATTGTGCGCGTATTGCCTTCGCGAAATGGATGAATTTGCCACAGGCCAGACACGAATTGCGCGATATGTTCAACTTGCGCACGTGTGTTAAGCGTACTGTAATCAAAACGTTCTTCGCGGTCAAAGTCGTATTCCAGCGTTGGCATAATGTCCATATGGCTGGCATAGTGTACAGTATCCCCCATCAGCACGTTTTCTGCCTTGATAATATCCTTGGTACGGACATTCCCAACCCAGTGTTCAGGCAATGCCGCATTAAATAAATACTTGTGAATAGACAGCAAAGTAGTCGGCGCAAAGGTAAAAGACGAATTGCTTAACAGTTCTGCAATACGGTTGGAAACGGTGTCGGCCTCCCAGTATTCAATACCCAGTTCGTCACCCTCTGGGGTGCGGTAATACTGGCGCAGCGACTGATGAACTTCGTCATGACTCAGCTTGCCTTCGATATTATCACGTGCCACCTGGTACAGATAACGCGATGGTGTCAACCCATCAACCTGTTGCAGGCCAATGGCGATATCCCAATTACGTGCCTTTTCTTGTTTAGATGGCTCTTGGGCTGTTTTGTATTCGCTGATAAAATCTGAAAACTTTGCCATATCTTTCATGCCTTACCCTATTGATTATATCCAAGAAATACAAAAATTCCAGTTATTTAATGGGTCCTGTGACGGGCGTTTCATATACGGGTAACGGCGACCCCGCCACCTTGCTACACACTGATAAAAAAACAAGACCGCATGCCGCACTTTGTAAATATTGTGTACTAAAATCAAAAGATTAACTGTGGGCGTGGGTGCGGTCTGTGCCGCAGCAAAAGCCGCACTATCTAATTTCATAAATCAGAATTGATTTCATGTTGATTTCAATATTGATTTCATAGGTAAGGAAAGTAGTAGTAGTAAAGAAAAATAAAAGATAATAAAAATAAAAGATAAAGAAAAGGTAGTGAAAGTAGTAATGCACAAAAAATTGTTGAAAACTTACGTAAAACTGTTGATATGTTGTTAGTTATATCTAAATCATAAAATATCGTAAAATTTAACCTTAAATGTATCGTGGCGTATCTCTATGTATAAACACTAAAATCCGCAGAAAATAAGGGCTTTACAAACCCAAAAAAACAGTGCAAGATGGTGTTGTAAAGGAAAGGATTCAGTGTGAAAGTAACAGCTGCGATTTTTAGGGATGGGGATAAAGTTCTGCTGATGCGACGTGGGGCAGACCAGCCATTGGCGGGTGAATGGGAATACCCCGGTGGCAAGTTTGAAGATGGCGAAGACGGCCCAACATGCCTGCGCAGGGAGCTGTTTGAAGAATTGGGTATTGACGCACAAATTGGCGACCTGATTACAATCGCAAAACACACAACAGATTCAGGCAAGGTTATTGAACTTCATACATACGAAATCACATCCTACACCGGCGAAATCCAATTGCGCGTCCACGACGATATGCATTGGGTGCCGGTCCAGGACTTGCCCTCCCACCCACAACTCCCCGCCGACCAAATCGTATCTAAAACACTACAAGCCAAAGGAAAGTAAAATGAGCGACGCTTTCTACAAAAACAGTATTCAAAACTTCTTGCACCAAAGCGATGATGAAATCTTTGGTATTATCGCCGCAGGTGACAGATACGACACAGTTGCGGCACAAAAAGACGCCTGGATGGAACAAATTCGCGTGTTGAAATATGCGCTGGCATACGCGCCATCTGGCAGCATTCTGTTTGAATACACACTGCCACGTGTGGGCGGTCGCATAGATAACATCTTGCTGATAAACAATACTGTCTTTGTTCTGGAATTTAAGGTCGGCGCAGAAACTTATGCCAGTGATGCAATTCGCCAGGTTCGCACATACGCATTTGATTTGCAAAACTATCACGAAGAAAGCCGTCAGTGTAAAATCGTTCCTATCTTGGTGGCAACGGGTGTGCCGGATGACTACCGTAAACACGATGTTCCAGAAGATGTAATCCTGACCGATGGCGATGAATTGCGTAATATAATTATTCACAACACAGATACTTCGTGCACAACAATCAATATGGATAAATGGGCAAATTCCAGATATGTCCCGACCCCAACGATTATTGAAGCCGCCAAAGCCCTATATAACACTCACTCTGTCGCAGATATTGCGCAAAATACAGCCGCCGAAAACCTGACCAAGACATCAGATGCGGTTCAGCGTATAATCGAACAATCAAAGCAGAATAAACAAAAATCCATCTGCTTTATCACGGGTGTTCCTGGTGCGGGTAAAACCTTGGCCGGTCTGAACATTGTATTTGCAAATCAGAAAACAACGGGGCAAAGTTATTCGTGCTTTTTGACAGGTAATCAGCCATTGGTTTCGGTACTTAGCGAGGCTTTGGCTCTAGATGCATACAAGCAAAATGGTACGTCCAAATCTCTTACGCACAGCAAGATAAAATCTTCTATTCAGATAATTCATCACTTTCGTGATCGTTCCTTGAATGAGGCAGACGTTCCAACTGAAAATGTTGTCATATTTGACGAAGCACAGCGTGCATGGAACCAACGTATGTTATCAGACTTTATGCAAAAGAAGAAAGGGGCGATTCTTAACCGTCTAACTGATGAACAGCGTGCCCACTTCTTGGCTATGAGCGAGCCAGAGTTGTTAATTGACTATATGAACCGACACCAAGATTGGGCCGTGATTGTGTGCCTTGTTGGTGGTGGTCAGGACATTAACACTGGCGAGGCCGGTATCCAAGAATGGTTTGCGTCATTAAAGCGTTCTTTCCCAGATTGGAATGTTTACGTGTCTGGCGATATAACTGCCAGTGAATACCTGGGCGACCAATCGTTTGCGGACCTAACCGATGGGCTGAAATGCGAAACGATTAAGGAACTGCACCTGTCTGTATCATTGCGTGCACACAGAACATCCGATGTTGCGGGTTTTGTTGACTCTTTACTTGATAATGATGCTGCCGCCGCCGCAGAAAAATATAAGCGACTGTCCGAAGTCTATCCAATTTATATGACGCGTGATTTGGCGCGTGCAAAGCAATGGGTGCGTGAACAGACTGCGGGCAAGACGTTGCGTCATGGCTTGATTGCCAGTTCAAATGGTCGCAGATTGCGTGCGGACGGAATTTGGATAGAAAGTAAGTGCAAGCCGGAAAAGTGGTTCCTGGGTGAACGTGATGATATCAAGTCTTCATACTTTATGGAAGAAGCGGCCAGTGAATTTGATATCCAGGGCCTGGAAATAGATTATGCGGTTGTTGGCTGGGACGCAGATTACAGATATGTTGACGGCAAATTTGAATATTTCAAACCCAGTGGTTCGCGTTGGCTATCAATCAACCAAGAAGACAAGAGACGTTATCTTAAAAACGCATATCGTGTGCTGCTGACCCGCGCCCGCGAAGGCTTTGTAATCTTTGTCCCACGCGGCGACGCATCAGACGCCACCCGCCAACCAAAATTCTATGACGCCCTATGGCAATACCTAACCGACATTGGTGTAGAGGAGTTGTAAAAACATGACAATGCAAACAGAAAAAAGACCGGCAGTTTTTATCAAGAAAGGATGGTTCGTATTTTGGTGCTTGGCATGTCCACCCATCGCCTTTTTGTATGTCCTTTTTGCAGATAGTGCGGAGGTGTAGTTATGCAGGGGCAACAAGATATAGAATACACAAATATTACGTCATTAACAGATGCCGGGGTCGGCTTTTTGACAACTTGCGCTATTTTGCAACAGGAAATATCGCAAAAGAAAGATATATTAAGAGAATTTAGATTGCGAGGCGTTGAAAATACATGCATTTTACAAGCGGTTGAAATGTTCTTAAAAGTTTTCTTGCTCAAGGAAGGCAAAAGATTAGACAAACTGCAAACACACAAGGTATATGATTTGTTTAAAAAGCTAAAGCCAGAAACCCAGCAAGAATTTGTTGGGTTGGTACATGGTGATGGTCGCCAGCATCTGGCTTCTTTAGAGCCTGTATTACAAGATAATAATGAGAAAATGATACGGCTGAGATATAACGATCTAAATAAAAGCGCAAGCCTAACGTTTTCTAATGGTGACGTGTTGCTGCATTTTGCCCAGATTATGTGTGATAAATTAGGCGAAAAAATAACGGTCGGTGGCCAAGAGTGGTCTTGGTAAAAAATAAAATATTGTGCGTATCTAAAACAAACAGGGGATATTCCCCTGTTTTTTTCACTCAGTGCGTACAAGCTCTTTGTAAACTGTAAACTCATCGGTTCTCTTGTTGCATGCGTCACACAAGGGGACGATATATGCTAAACTGCCGTTTACAGGTTTAACATGACCACCTAAGGTAGCTGGGTTAGTGCAATGTGCGCATTCGCCAGCTGTTTTTCGATCGGTTTTCTGTAGCCAGAAATCTAACCAGCAAGAACACCCTTTTGGTGGATTTTTTTTACTTGTTCCGTTTAAGTTTTTTACTAGTGTTGCCATTTTAATAACCTTATGTTTTTGGCAAAGGTCCCCATACCCAAAAGGTGACCATCAAGACCACCAATCCCAAAATTTTTGGATCGATGCTTGACTTTAATGGCGGGATAGTGTTAAGATAAAAATGTTTAGTAATTAACTTAAACACTGGGTATATCCCGATAAGGTCTGTCTAATTAGGGTTAGGCAGACTTTATTTTATTAGGGCTAATCATTTTCGTCAACTGATTTACCCCTTGTCATCCTTTCCTTAGCTGTATCTAGTTTTATAAGTATCATACCCGTATGTTCGTCTTTGTCTATCTCATACAAACTTGTTGTTTTAGGCATTATGTTATAATACTCAAGAAAAGATTTAACTGCCAAGTCAAGTCCTTTGTCTCTATATCTCAGATTTACAACTCCTTGTCCATCGTCTTCTGCTAATAATTGAACGCCAATTGTTCTTGTGTCAGGATCAAAAAACAACGCACCAAATTTATACTTGGCTTCATCCATGTCAAAACGTTGACGCGCCCCCGAACTAAAACTAAGCATCCCGAACGTTGAAATCGACGCTCTTGCTTTAAATATTTGTCCAACTTGAGAAAATCGTTGAAACGCCATTTTGCTTCTCCTTGATTCTTCAAGAAGAATAATAAACAAAACTTTATTGTATGTCAAGCGTTTATTTTTTTTAACTCAATCGTTTATTCAGTTGTTTTTATTAAATCGCATCTTGCTTCTTTAATAATTCCTCCAACACACCTTTTTGCACCATGTCGATGTTCAGGATGTAATCTGTTGTGTCGAAAGTGTCACGTAATGGACGTTTAGTTGTCTGCCAGCCATAACCGTCAGTAATCCAGATAAATTGGTGCCCGTCATTGGTCCATTGATGATAAATATCTGCATATTCGCCGGCAGTCGATTTCAATTTAGAACCACCTCCACCATAGAAATTCGTTTCAATCAAATACAGTTTATGCGGTGTATTGATTGCAAAATCGATGCGTTTGGACGATTTGTTAACCGTAATCTTTTTGCCCCATTGTTTATAAATCTTGTCAGCGGTCGCCTGTGCGATGTATTCGTATCCATTGCGCTGGCAAATATCTTTGATAAAGAATTCCGCCAGGTTTTCCATTGATGTGCCACTGCGGTTTTTACGTCCGTTGGAATCCAGACCAACTTCAACACCAATAAAGTAATCCGGGATAGATTTAATTGTGCGGTCGGACAAGAGGTCCAAGAATCCGCTTTCTTTCATAAACATTGCGCCATCTGCCGGCGACATTGGTTTGCTGAAGTCAAAACGGGTCAAATCGAATTTACGCATATCTGTCAGCAGGCAGATATTTTTATCTCTACAGGCCAGTAATGCCGGAACAATTTTAATCACGTCTGGATACTGCGCCAGCAATTCACGTGCAGCTTTCTCAATATCTGCTTCGCCAATCAGAGTATTTAACAGATTCAAAGAAACCTTTACGCTTTTATAGTTCTTCAGAACTTTTTGCCAGTTTACAAAATAATCCCACGACTTGATGGTTTCTTTCAGGTTGCCGACCAAGTAGTCAAAAACCTCATCATCGTTTTTGCAACCCAACAGCTTATTAAATATATGACTGTATTTCATTTTTTAATCCTTCTTTTCAGATGCATCATATAATCTTTTTTCAGCCAATTCAACAAATTGTGATTCCATATCTATGCCAACAAAGCGGCGGCCATGTTTCAGTGCGGCGACACCGGTTGTGCCACTGCCCATAAACGGGTCCAGAATCAAATCGCCAGGATTGGTTGATGCCAAGACTATGCGTTCCAATAATTCTAATGGTTTCTGTGTTGGATGCTTCCCATGTATTTTTTCGGCCTTGGTCGGTGTGCCAATCGCCCAAACACTACGCATCTGACAGCCCGGCTTTTTAATAAAGTCTTTTGGAAAATCGCCGTTTTTCATCGCTTCATAGTTGAAAGTGTGCTTAGATTTCTTGTTCTTTCTGACCCACAGCAATGTTTCGTGGCTGGCTGTAAAATAGCGACAAGACATATTCGGGCTGGCATTTGGCTTAAACCAAGTAATGTCGTTCAAGATATGAAAACCTAATAACTGCATCGCATAGCCGCATGAATAAATGCTGTGATATGTACCACTGACCCACAATGTTCCATTTGGTTTTAAGACACGATGACAGGCACACAGCCACTTTTTATGAAACTCAAAATCTTCACTAAGGCCATGCGACTTATCCCAATCGCCTTTGTTCACAGAAACAACACAACCATTCTGGCAGGTGATACCACCATTGGACAGCATGTATGGTGGGTCCGCAAAAATCATGTCAAAAGTGTTTTCGGGGATTTCGGATAACTTTTTCAGGCAATCTTCACAATAAAGTCTATACTGTTTCTTATTCATAATTCGTAATCAAAAGTTCCCGAATTGCATCACGACCGTCCGCCTTGGAATTTATCAGCCGCTTGGCCATAATGCGATTTATCTTATAATCTTGGTACAGGTCGTCAAAAAACGGGTCATCAACATAGTTGGTTGGGTCAGAGTTGCTTAACATCTGCAAAGCACCCATTTGATGACAAGCGTCAAAAACGTTCTTTAATCTGATTTGTTCATTGTCATCAAAGTCACCAACCGCATACGAATTAAAAGACGAAGTTTCACGAATTGGACGATATGGTGGGTCGTAATAGATAAATGTGTCATCCGTCACATACTTTGATGTATCGCCAAAGTCGCCCTGAATAATGGTTGCAATCTGCAAAGCATCAGACACATTACGCAGGTTTTCTTCATCCAATATGCGTGGGTTTGTGTATTTTCCCATTGGTACATTGAACTTATTCTTGCTGTTCACACGGAACAGGCCATTAAAGCAAGTCCGGTTCAAGAATATCGTCAATGCCGCACGGCGAACAAAACCGGTACGATAGACATTTGCATCGATATCTTTGTCGAATTTATTATATTCATCACGACGTGCGTAATAGTATTCTTTTTGATTTTCGGTCAATCGATATTCAGTCTGCAATTTAGTCAGCTCAACAATCAATTCTTCAACATTATGCTTGATAACATTGTAAAGAATAACCAATTCAGGATTGATATCGAACAAATACGCTTCTTGGATAGAGTATTTATTATAGATATCAAAGAACACAGCGCCGCCACCAACAAATGGTTCAATATAACGTTTGATGCCACCCATTTTCAGTTTTAATGGTAATTTAGGTTCGATTTGGTCCAATAACTGCCCCTTGCCACCAGCCCATTTCAAGACAGGTTTGCAATCAACATAATCCGGCAATCTGGCGGGTATAGCAATCACGTATTCCTTTCCTTTGACTTGATAATAGAAAATATAGCAAAATTGATCCAGTAATTTTTCACTTGCGGGGATTTGCAAAAATTACTAGGCGCCAATCAAAATTCTTATTTATATGCAGATGGCATTTGATTCAATTTCTGGCGGATTTTGAGTAATTCTTTCAAAATGCTAAATGGGATAGCATTCCGACTGCCTAATTGTCGCCCCAATTTTATACCCGCATCTTCAATGTATTTATCAATGCACAGCCCCAGTGCGCTGGCTTTGGATTCAATGCCCAGTTTTTGATTTTCACAGTCTTGTTTGTCGGTTGAAACTCGAATATATCCATATATCACAATAAACTCCTTTGGTTTGTTGTTCTATATGCCGTATATTTCGTTTTATTCAAGTAAATAAAGCGCTGTTATAAATTCTTCTGGTTCAGGAAAAATTAGAAACAAACTCTACATTTTCGAAGTATACCTGCTTAAACACATCTAGATCAAAGTCAGATGCTGTATCTATATCTGGCGGCGGCGTTTTCCATTGAGAGTCCGTTTGAGGGTGTCTAACAATTGTAATTCTTCCCCCATTGTCGATTTGGTTGCTTTCGCCAAACTCTGTTGTGTCAGTTATGAATCTCATAGCTGTGTTTTTATCTGCTTTGAAAAAACGGTCTACATTATGGCGTATGCATATACGAGAGCTAGTGAGGTCGCTTTCTGGCTGCGAGCTTGAAAATCCTGGATATGTGTGAACATTTGGAACTATGTTGCTATCTAAAACTCCAGATACTTTTGAAAATGAATTTTTATCGTAAATTGAATAGGCTAATGATGTATTAGATCCAATAATTACAGTCTGTATATTTTCATCATATCCAATATACCCTTTCTGTTTAAGTTTGGTATATATTGCTAAATCAAATTCATGTAAACATACCAAGAATACAGCAAGGTCTGGTGAAAATAATACATTATTTGCCAATATGTTTTTTATGAACAAAACTAACCTATCAAATACTTGTTCCATTTGTCGTAAAGAAAACTTATATCGTATACTATACGCAGCAAAATATCGTTTAATAATAGACTCTGATGTTTGTTGTTGGTTGTATGTTTTGATTTTATTTAGTTCCTCTTGAAATTCGGTGCTAATTCTAGCGGGCAAACTCCTCTCTATATACGTATTGCGTCTAATTTTAAACACCAAATCCCTTTGATTGTTTTCAATTTGTTTAATAATATGATCTAAACCAGATTTGGCATATAAATAATCTGTAAATTTTACTTTGTCTGGTTCAGGCAGCACAAAAGAATTATTTATAAATTTACGTTTATATCCGTCAAAATTCTTTGTGCCATATAACGTTTCCACAGAGCTTTTAAGCTGGCATTCATCGATTGCCAAAACAAATACAAATCCAGGGATGTCAAAGAAATGTTTGAGAGTTTCAAGTGTCTTTACTGCATAGTCTGGGCGACAACGATCTAATTCATCAATAATTACAACTATTGATCTTTCTAGGCTCTTTGCCCAATTTTCCAAAAAGCTTTTAATCTTATGCAGTTCTTCTTCAAATGTTTTGTATTCGTCATAGATGGATTTTTGTGTTGAATTCTGTTTCAAGCTTTCATTAGTGTTAACCATTTTTTCGCCGTTAATGTTCATTTCGCCAACACCAGGAATTTGTGCGTCTAAATTTATACCGGCAATAATAGATTTTGCAACTCTTAATAATCCATGAGGGTTTGGAAACTTTTTTGTGCGAACAGTTTCTGATTGTTGTGAGTATGTTTCTTCTAGTTTTATCAACAAGGGCACCAATGGATTATCATAAAAGTCCATTTTCCATATATTTAGCATGCTTACAGGAATGCCGTCTTGCTCCAAGATGTCTGCCAGTCTTTCGCAAAAGAAGGTTTTTCCGACACCAAATTCAGCAGAAATGGAATAAACTTTTGATGTCCCATTTTCTACGTATTTTTCCTGCTTTAAAATATTGGCAAAGCTTGTAACGTGCTGCTTTATACCAAGTTTGTCTTTCTGCCAAATATCTTCATTTTTAATAGTTTCGCTTTTTGCCATGTTATGATCCGCATCTTTAAATTATTTTGTTTGAAACATAGCAAAATTCAAACAATTACGCAACATGATATAGGGATAAAAACTTTCTTGCGTATTCCTGTCTATTTCACTAGCTATTCCATTTTTTGTTGGCATTGTTGTGTTGAAAAAGCAAGAGGTACGACATGACAACAATAAACAAGCAATACGGATTCTATGGTGCGCTGGCGGCACACTATGACAGCCCAGACCACCGAAACGCAATCTGGGACGTGACGGTTAAACGCCTGGGGCAAATTCACCCCGAAAAGTCCGCCGATGAAATACTGGAATTTCTGAACGGGCGTGCCGGGCGACACCTGGCCGATGAGATATTCGACGGTCCCGGTACCCTGAGTTATGGGGTGGCGATGCTTCGCGTGGCAATGCTGAACAAACTAAAAATGGCCAAGTGGTGGGCGTATCACACCGGCACAACGTCACGCCCCGTCACGGTGGACAAGCGCATGCTGTACCGGTCCGCAATCAAGAACGAAATGCGCAACCACCGCATCCGTAAATTGGTGGACGGTGCGCTGGCCTGTGCCCAGGACGACGTATGGCAGACCCCAGAAATGTGGCTAAAATCAGACCTGACGGAGCTGGACGAACTGGAATTGATGTGGGGGCAGATTCAGCAAGAGCTTAAAACCAAAGGCACCGCACATGGAAACGATTGATGCGCTGGAACGAAAACTGCACGGCGCCCGGCGGGGTGTGCCGGGGGCGAAGTACCCAACGGGCCTGATCATCGACCTGAACGGGCCGGCGGGCAATATCTTCTATCTTATGGGCGTGTGCAATCGCCTGGTGCGCGAACTGGGATTGTCAGAACAGCTAAAACACGAATATGAAACAGAAATCAACTCTGCGGGCGACTATCAATCCCGCCTGATCATCATGCAAAAATGGTTTGGGATTGTGTTTGTGGAATAGCGTGTTTTAATTCCTTGAAAAAAGCGTCTTAATGATAGATGATGTTGTATATATAATGGCAAACGGTAAAGAAATGGAAGATTTAGAACAACAGAGCGTTATTCAGGAGTACGACAAGCATTTAAAAGATAAATTTACAAGTTCTTTAAAAAAGTTGAAAGAACTATTGTTGGAATTTAACCCTTTTCTTATATTGCAGGGGCTATTATATGAAAAATATATCAAGTGTTGCAAACGTGCAACTGATTATATCGCTTCAGAAAATCCAACAGAAGCCCCATTAGAGTTAATCGTATCCTTAATGTTACGAAAGCGATATGATGCTTTTGCGCTCGCCCAACCAACTCCTCAGGAGATACAAGAAATTTATGATTTGGCTTTCAATTGTTGTGCTAATTTTGGCTGGTTTAATTTGTCGGAAGATAAAGAAGATTCATTGTTTATAAAAAGCATAAGAAATCATACTGCTTTGGTTAGAGGTGAAGGATATCCGTTTCAAAGGCGACAGTACATAGAAGATCTCTTAAGGAAGATAGATACAAAGCCGTATTTTGATATGGAATTGAACATTGTTTTTGATGTGCTTTATAAAAAACTTCCAGCGTATCTATGGCACAAGGAAGAAGAGATACTAAAGCAAATTTCAGCAGGCGACGAGATCAGTTTAGCTGATTACATTGATTATATTCTGGTGAGTGCGGAAGAACTTGTAGGGTTGTTTCCTGCTGGTACTGAAGAAGAGCGTATAATATCTGTATTAGATGCACTTTCGTTGGAATTTGGCGAATTGAGCGAGGTTGACGAAATGTATCTGTTCTTAGGCAAATATGTTCAGAAAAAGCCGATTATCAGAATAAATGGTAAATACTTTATGTTTCATATATTTCGCATGCTAACAAATCATAAAGCCATTTTAGAAACTCTTTTATTGTCCAATGAAAAGTTGAACAAGGCATATAAGAATAGAGTACGCCCCGAATACTTAGAAGAACGTTTGTCTGCGATATTAACCAAGGTCTTTCCAAATGCAATACATCTAAAGAATGCTAAATATCAATATGAAGGACAAAATTTTGAAAATGATCATACCGTAATACTGGGAGATAAGGCGATAATTTTTGAGGCCAAAGCTGCACGTCCGAAGGATTCGATTTATAGAGGGTCTGATAATGCATTTAAAGAAAACTATGAAAATAATATAATGTACGCCTCAAAACAGGCAGATAGGTTTGAAAGTTTTTTAAAGTCTCAAACAGGCAATTTAGTGTTAGAAACGCAAGATGGGCATATTGAAGTTAAGCCAGATGAAATAAAAGAGTTTATAAAATACAATGTTGTGTTAGACGCTCTGCCAAGAAATTCTATTATGGATAAAAATAATATGGAAGAGTACGCCATTGCTCATGAGGTAGAAACAAATGTAAATCCAACATTTGTGCTGTCGGATTTGGAAATAGTGGCAGATCTGTTAGATAGTGAAATTTTATTGTTAGATTTTTTAATAAAGAAATACAAGCTTAGTTTTACTAATGAATTCCCCACACTTTCTGGAGATGATATTGATTTGCTAGGGTTATATCTAGATACCGGGCTTAATATCGTTTTTGACGAACGGTATGACTCTTTATATTTTAGCGGATATTCTTCGGACATGAAAATTGATGAATATTATGATTTATTTGATATGAATAGCAAGCTTGTTAAACCAGCAATACGAGCAGATCATAAATTGATGTGTATTGTTAATAAAATATATCAGCCCAAAAAGCAAAACATAAATCTTTGTTTGGATTTATTAAAAATGCCTTTCCCAAATAAAAACTTTTCTACAAAAATGATAAATCAGGTGCAGTTTATTAAACAGGTAGAGCTCGGGATACAAAAAGCAAAAAAAACAAAACGCATTTGGTTTTTGCCTATTTATGATATAGGTATTCTTTTAGTGTTTTATAATGGGGAAAATGAGCAAATGATCCGGCAGATTATTTATGAGCGTAATGTGATAAATAATTGTCGATATGCACTGCTTTTTAATGTTAAAGGTATGCATAGACCATTCTCAAATGTTATGTTTCTTAAAAGCTAGTTAGTTTGTTTGCGACTATACATCCCCCACAGATACTCAAATCGCTTGGTATATTCTTGCGCTAGGTGGGTCAGGAAGATGTGGTTTTTACTGTTACACTTGGTGGCGGTCCGGTTATATGAGCCAGTTACGGTTTCTATTTACCAATATAAACACTATCCGAATTTGCATAAGCAGAGCAAATTTGTAACATTTGTGGACTCATGTTGTCTGGATGCGTAAATTCGCAACGAAAACTATTGCATGCTGATAAAGTTAATAATATCCCAATTAGAAATATTTTATTCATGGAAAAATCCTTATTTATGTGTGGCCAAATAAACCAAAGACAATAAAGCCGGAGTATACAAAAATCCGCCTATTATTACATCATTTGTATTCATGGAAAGTAACATGCCAAAACCGCCGATGAATACTGCGAGCCAACAAAAAATATATAAAGTAATTCTCATAACAATCCTTTTATATGTATGTATGATTGCTGATTTTATACAAAAAGTCGAGCGTTTTTATTCCTTGCCTGTTTATATGCGGGTGATATAATTCCCTTATGGAAGCGTTTATTATAGTCTTTTTAATCTTTACAGGATTGTTCTTGTTGTTGCGGCAAGAGAACAAGAGAAAGATTGAATACAATAATCATAAAAATGAACAGATTGAATCTGTAACTGCGCTGGACCGTGGCACATGGTCTGAACGCGACTTGGTGTATGAATTATTGGAACATGGTATCGCGCCAGGGGCAATTTTCCACGATTTGTATGTAAAAAAAGTCAATGGCAAACATGCTCAAATTGATTTAGTTGTTGCGACCAAAGTCGGCTTGATTGTGTTTGAAGTTAAAGATTACAGTGGCTGGATTTTTGGGCGCGGCAACCAAGACAAATGGACCCAGGTTTTGGCGTATGGTCGTGATAAGTATAGATTCTATAACCCAATTAAACAGAATGCGGGGCATATTGCAGAACTGCAAAAACAATCCAAACAGATGTCAGAAATCCCAATGTTTTCAGTTGTGGTATTTTATGGTGGTTGCACATTGCGTGATGTCAGCATTATTCCGCATAACACCTATGTAACAACATGGCGTCGTGCGCTGGATGTAGTAGATACGATTTTGGAAGAAAATGAACCTGCAAACTATACCGATAAACACGAAATAGTTCGTATATTAAAGGCGGCTGTTGAAAATGGCGCAAATGAAAACATGGCCGAACAACATGCGGATGAAGTACAAGACATGTTGGGCCAGGACAGAGTTTTTGATTAAGAATTTGCGACAAATTTTGCAATATGTTCAAAATATGTAGATTTTTTTATGGGTTGGGAAATTGTAAGTTATTCATCGGACTGCGGACAGGTTGCGGATCCTGTGTAGCTGCTGTGTAGCCAAGGGGTTAAATAGTGGTGTTTTTAGCTGGATTGTGGTGTGCCTAAATCCAAAAGTGTTAACAAAGAAAAACGCCGCAAAATCAACGATTTTGCGACGGAATTCGTGGCTCGGGCAACTGGACTCGAACCAGTGACATACGGATTAACAGTCCGTTGTTCTACCGACTGAACTATGCCCGAATAGCAGAGCAATTCTAGAATAATTTCCCGCAGAAGTCAAGGCTTTTTTCAAAAACGTATAACCCTCGGGAATCTGCGGTTTTTTCTGTGTATTATTGGCTGTGTGTATGAAATGTGTAAAACATTTTTTTCGCCTTTTTTGAGCTGTTTTTGTCCGTGCGTCTGGGTGGTTTTTTGTGGGCAATGTTCTGAAACAATTATAAAGCGAATTGTGTGGCGGAAATCTGCGGTTTTTGCCGTCTGTTTTGCCAAAATGTGCCAAAACTGTGTGTAACGCCCAGTACATGGTTGTAGCAGTCCGCGTGTCTTGACGAAAATTTTTCCCAGAAAACCGCCCAAAGCCCCAAAAGCGTTTTTGCGGATTTCGGCAATCTGTGTAGCGCCTGTGTAAAACACAGACCAGTTGGAACTATATGTGCCTGTGTCCATATCCAAATCCGTCAGGAGAAGCGTAGTTTTAATTGGATTTTGTGTTTTTAGAAATCATACAGGTAAAAAATGATTTATATTGCTGTCGCAGAAAAAAACTTCTATTCTATGGAATAGCAATAATGGGGGTAGCGTGATGAAAAAAACATTACATAAGGCAGTATATATCATTCCGGTTCTTATTGTTGGATGGCTGTTATGGATTTTATTTTGTGGGGACAGCAAATTAGAAGACAAAATGTCATTGGTTGCCTTAGTGGGAACGTTGTTCATTTATTCATTGCAGTGGATTTGTATGCGCCAACAAAGGGATGTTTCTATATTATCTGCCAAATCTCAAGAAAAAATCATGCAACAGCAATATGCTATCGCAAATAAGCAATTTTTTCTGGCTTTACTGAAAGAGAAACAAGAAATAAGAGAAGAATACAGGCAATTTATGATGTTTCTCAAGGATAAAATAAATAATCTAATTTATGATTGTGAGCAACTGTCGTTGGAGGAATTAAGAAAATACACATCTAAGAATTATAGTATATTTATGCGGATTCTTGATTTGTTTGGACAAAAACTCGCGACTAAGGCACAGGAAGCGATTTATAAATATGAAGAAATAACATGTTGGGAAACAAACAAAATTGCAGAATTAAAGATTTTTGAACACGGTATGCGTCATGAAGACAGAGAAAAAGCGGTAAAAAACCTACCAATAGAAGATCTTATAAAAAGACATACAGAAAATCAAAAACTAAGTATAGAAGCCAAACAGATTTTTTCAGAAGTTCTTAAAGAAATGCATTCACAAATTGATGAGCTGACAAAAGAATTGTGTTTGTGTGTCGGTCAGGATAAGTTTATCCCTGTTTGCAGTATAAAAAGTCCAGACAAAATCTAGTGGCAATATATTCAATTTACTTTTTTGATTTTTAGTGATAGACTATGAAATGAATCCATAGGGATATGGGTTCGGGGTTGTCAAAAGCCCACTTCATCCGGTACAAAATCAAGGCGTATCGAAAATCCGATATGCTTCCTGTGGTTTTGTGTCGTTATTTATCCCTGACTTAATAAGTCGGGGGGCTGTTCGTTATACAACAGGGGAAACCCGAAAGCGACAGAATCAACGATGAAGTGATTTTTGAACTCCCCGACCGCCTAACATCCCATGGCGGTCTAACTTTTTTTATAAAGGGGTGTAAAATGAAAAACATATTTTTAACAACAGCTACGATATCATTGTTCTCTTTGCCGGCCTTGGCGGTAGATGCACAGTTTTTTATCGGGGCAAATTACTCTGGTGCTAATTTATCATATACTTCAGAGGCAGAAGAAGTATTGGATGAAATGTTAAGCTTTGTGCCAGATTTTTACCAGGTTCTGGGTGCAGAAGCAGGCGTGAAGTTTAATCCGGCTACAAACGATAAAGTTTCGTTTGGCGGTTCGATTGCATATGATTATGCGTTTGACGAAGATGCGGTTGTAAGATCTCCATACAACCAAGCTTATTCAGATGTGACCATTGGTTTTTCGGCATTTAGTGCAATGGCAGACGCTTATTTCAATTTTGATTTTAGTGACACAGAAAAAGGTTCTTTAATTTTTGGTGTCGGATATGCCAATGTGAACCAGCGTGTTGAAATGACAGCGACAGAATTAGCAATAAGCAACGGTGTTTATAGTATAAGTGAAGAAGATGACGGTGGAGCCGCAGTCTTCAAAGTTGGCTTGTCGGCAGATATAAAAAATGGATTCGGTATACAAACAACATTGCGTTATTTTGTGCCAATTGGTGATTCTGATATCAAGGGAGCATTTCTGTGGGGTGCAGGACTGCGTTATACTTTCTAATACATGAACACAAAGGGAAACAACATGAAGAAGATATTAGTTTTATCTGTATTGGCATTGACGGGATGTGCTTCAATTGTTGACGGCGGACCGGATACAATAAACTTGATGACCAGTAATGGTGCATCGGTAAAAGCACAGATAAATTCAAAGCAGTTTGGAAGCCAACAGATAACATTGCCAACTTTTATAACAGTTCCAAAATCTTGTTCTGATATAACCGTTAATGTCATGGAAGACAAAAAGGTAAATCAATCTAGTGCGATTGTGTCGTCCAGTGTGAATCCATGGATTTTTGGAAATGTAGTCTTTGGTGGGCTGATAGGCTTGGCGGTTGATGGTGCGGCTGGAAATATGTGTACATATGACAGCAGCGTTATTGTGCCAATTAGTTCAAAGTAATAAAAACCAACCGCTCCAAAATGGGGCGGTTTTTATATAAAAAGTTATTGAATTTACATCATTATCATTGTATGTTTGGTTTAAAAGGACCGAATATGGAAATAGCAAGTTTAAAATTACAGAATCATCCGATTTTACATGATTTAGAATTAAATTTTTGTGATGAAAATGGTAAGCCGTATAAAAATATAGTTTTTGCCGGTGAAAACGGCACAGGGAAGACAGCTCTGCTAAATCTGTTGCATAATATAACAGCTCAAATGCATAATTTTTTACTGACCAGGCCTTCTTTTGATTTTGAAATAAAATGCATACTAACTTCGAAAGAATTTGATTTAGTTAAATCATTTTTAGGAGAACCACGTGTGTCCATAGTAAGGAATTTAGATAATAAGACTTTTGTGCTACAATACAAACATACGGAAGACGACAGTTATAACAATTATGTCGTTTACTTGTCTGGAGAAAAACATCCTTATCCTGCGATTATGAACAGAGTTTCCTCAGTATTTCATTCTATTCACTCTAAAGTAGGAATGAATTTTGAAACACAAGCAATCAGATCAATTACAGCATCTCAAATCGATTCCTTAGAAGATCTCGGACCTAGACATACCAACAAAGATATCGCAATGCTATTTAAGCAGTTGTTGATAGATATCAGCGTGCAAGATAATCAATATTTGTCAGATTGGATAGATGTGCATGACGGTTGTGTGCCACCAAATGAAGTAAAGCATGTAAAACTGTCTAGATTCACAGATGCTTTTAACAAAATGTTTCAAAGTATAAATTTTCACGGGATTGTAGCAGATGGTAATCAGCAACAAGTGATGTTTATGAAAAACGGTAAACAAGTTAGATTAGAAGAATTAAGTTCCGGAGAAAAACAAATTGTATTTAGAGGAGGCTTTTTGCTCAAAAATATGGGCGTGCTAGACGGAAGTATTGTTTTAATTGATGAGCCAGAAATTAGTATGCATCCAAGATGGCAAAGTAAAATATTTTCATTTTATTCTGATTTGTTTAAGACAGAAACAGAACAAAAGTCACAAATATTTTTTGCGACTCATTCCGAATATGTATTAAAAGATGCTATGGATAAGAAAGCGCAAATAATCGTACTGACCGAACAAGAAAATACCGTTAAAGCAGAATCTGTTAACAATAAATTCGTACTGCCATTTGGGCCTACGTATGCGGAAATAAGATATTTTGCGTTTAATATACCAACGATAGAGTTTCATGATGAATTATATGGCTATATACAAGAAAAAAATGGACGTGAAAAAGAAAATGAAATGGAAGAATTTTTGAAAACAAATGACGTAAAACAAGAAAAGCTATGGTCACGATTAAAAGATGGAGTTTTTAAATCAGCCCAAAAGCTTACTTTAATGACGTATATAAGAAATTTTTACCACCACCCAGAGGCGTCAAGGAACGAACGTAATCTTCTACATCCATTGGAGCCATCAGACGAAGAAATGCGACAGTCAATAGATTGCATGATAAACATTTTGCAGGGCTAATATTATTTCTTATTGCAAAAAATCTATCCAACGACATCCAAAAAAGTACATCGGATATGCTGAAAAATGGGCTTTTGAGATGCTGTAAAAAAATCGGTGTAAAATGGGGTGCTGTGTAGCAGCTGTGTAAAACACAGACCTGCTTAAACCCCATTTGAAGCCTATGTTCGTCAAAAATAGTGCCAATTTTAATATCAGAAAAATCCCAGATTTACAGGGTGTTCGGAACTAAATCAAGTTATAGGAAGATTGAGTCGTTTGTGTTAACAGTCCGTTGTTCTACCGACTGAACTATGCCCGAATAGCGAACAGAATAATATATCAATTTTCCGCAGAAGTCAAGGCTTTTTTCAAAAATATGTAAACCGCAGAAATCTGCGGATTTTTTTATGAAATTTCGCCTGTGTGTATGAAATGTGGAAAACATTTTTTTATGCCTTTTTGACCTATTTTTGTCCGTGAGATTGGGAGCTTTTTCGAGAGTAAAACGACAAAACAATCATAAGACGAATTATGTGGCGGAAATCTGCAGTTTTGGTGTTTTTTTATTGACCAAAATATTATTTTTTTATGTCGCTCAGCACATTGCCTCAGTAGTCCGTAAGTTTAAAGGGACTAAAAATGCCACGTGCGTCCCAAGAATCCAGCAAAAGTCATTTGTGCGGTTTTTGTATTTTGCTAATCTGTGTAGCACCTGTGTAAAATACTGAACGGTCGGGATGGTATGCGTTTGTATCTGTATCCAGATTCATCAGAAAACGCACGCTTTTTTGCACGTATTTTTTCAATGTAGCGATCCACACCAAATTTTGTAAAAAAACGCCCCATTTCTGCTACACAGAATAATGCAATATATTCAATTTACATTTTTAAATGTTATTGCTAGAATGGGAATGAAAGCAAGAGAGATATAATGAAAAGATGTGCATTTTTTACTTGTGTTTTATTGACTGTTATAAGTGCAACAAATGCCAACGCAGAGTGGAGCATAAAACCTTATGCGCAAATTAGTGCTGGCGTTAATCTAGTGCAGAATAAAATAAAAGAACACGACATTCATCATTGGCAAAATTGGTTCTATCCTGCCGCACACTATTACTTTATATATGACAGCCAACATAGTGGCTCTGATAAGAATTTTGGAACTAGCTTTGAAATTGGTAGCGATTTTCGCTACGAATGGTTTTATGTGGCTTTAGGTATCAATTATAACACTGGTGGCAATACAGTGAAAAACTGGTCGTCGTTAAGTCTGAAATTTGGTGGAACGTATAAAGGTGTTACACCATATGTAAAGTTGGGTGCTTTGTTACACAATAAAACAAAATTTGGCTCGATGGATTCTGGTGCTGTTATAGGTTTGGGAACGTCTGTTAAAATACACGATAATCTGTATATTGATATCAGTTATGATATGAACAAATTAAAAAATAATGCTGATCTTGGCGGGTATTATGCGGCAAATGCTGAATATGCAAATAATTTGTTTCCGGATGGAGCCTTTGGTACAGAGGAAGAAATGAAGTCGTTTGGTGTGTATGGAGTGCATCGTGAAAACTATCGATTAGCAGATATAAAAGAGTGCGGTCAAAATTTAACAAATCATACGATTAGGACCGGTATAAAATATGTTTTTTAAGTTAACAAAACGATCATACCGCCCAATCGGGCGGTTATTTTATCTAATGCAATTTAAGGAGTGAAAAGTGGAACATTTTACTAAGAAAATATCCATACCAGAGTTAGGACTAGAAATTTTCCCGGATATAAAGGTCTCTCTAGAAAGACCTGGCCCATCTTTTATATACCATGAACCAAAGTATTTTTATCATCGGATTGTAAAACAGAATCTAAGAGAGTTTTACAAAGAAGAGTCCGATGAACGAACAGCAATAAATGCTTGTATTACACTTTACCATGTAAGGGATTGGTTTTGTAAGACAAAGGCAGAGAAAGAGGTGATTAGTAAAGAAATGCCCTATAGCGAAGTATTGGAAAATATTGCCAATGGTACGAAACACTTTAATTTAAATAAACCGTGTAAAACCGGCAGAAAGTCCGGTACAAATGTACCTGCCAAACTTATAGTAATAAAAGATGATAAAGAAATGGAATTGACAGAGATATTGAAAGCCATAGAGAAGTTTTGGGATGCAAGGCTTGGTGAACGATATATTGCAGTTTATAACGAAGAAACAAAAATATTTGAATAAGAAACAGGTGGTGAGCAAGTAAAACAACCGCCCAATTGGGCGGTGTTTTGTTTGTAACTTATTGACCTTTAACGAATTTTTTGCTATAACTTAGCGAGTTAAAATAACGATAATTACAAAGGGGTCGAATATGAATTTTAATAATGTTGATTTAATAAATTTAGTAGTAAGTTTTATCTCAGGGATTGTTGGTGGTAGTATAGTGGTGCATATAAACAAAAATTCAATAAAACAAACACAAAAAGCAGGTGACAACTCTAAACAGGTACAGCGAGCATAAGATGGATAAGATAAAACAAAGTCAAAGTGCTGGTAATGACGCTGTTATGACACAGATGAATAATTGTCCAATAACTATGGTAAATTGCATCTTTGGGGAGTTGCAAACTTCGCCAGACGTTATAGCTGCTTATGGTAATAATATAACAAAATATCTATCTACGATTAGTCCAAAAAATATAATTTCGCCTAAAAGGTCCGTAGTTGGGCCAGCTTTAGAAGCGGCGCGTTGGTACGTAGACGAAGAATATAAACGGGAGATATTTGCCAAATTGATTGCTGCTGCTTCAAACAGAGAAACTAGTGACGCTATACAAGATAGCTTTGTAGAGATTATAAAACAGTTATCCGTACAAGATGTTAATATATTAAAAAGTATACAAAATATTGAAATGTATCCGATAGTGTCTGTAAGAAAAAAAGCTAATAAAGGTATGGGTGGATACCGAATGATATTGGATCCGTGTATTATTCTTGAACCAATCGAAAAAGATGAAGTTAAAATTTTTACAGATTCAGTTGCTTTGGTTAATTTGCAAAGATTGGGCTTGGTTGTATGTACGATGTCAGAGCATATTACAAGACAAGAATTGTACGAGGTGCTATATGAACAGGCGTTATATATACAAAAACAGAAAGCAGAATTGGGTGCTTTTTATCACAAGGGTTTGGTTAGACTGACACCTTATGGTAAGAGTTTTGTTCAATTATGTTTATAGAATTTTTCAGCAATTGACACATGCAAACAAAATCGGTGTAAAATGGGGTGCTGTGTAGCGGCTGTGTAAAACACAGACCTGTTTAAACCCCATCTGAAGCCTATGTTCGTCAAAAACAGTGCCAATTTTAATATCAGAAAAATCCCAGATTTACAGGGGGTTCGGAACTAAATCAAGTTATAGGAAGATTGAGTCGTTTGTGTTAACAGTCCGTTGTTCTACCGACTGAACTATGCCCGAATAGCGTTGCATATAATATACTGTATTCAAAAGTATTTCAAGTATTTTTTTTAATTTTTCGTATTTTTATTATTTAACATGTGTGTAATAAAGAATTTTATATCTTTAATAACGTGTTACTGATAGTAAAAATAAACCTATGATTGAATTGTGTGTTTGAATAATGCGGTTTTTGATATAGGTTGGATAATGATGGTTGAAAACTTGTGTGTATAATCAGTGATAGAGCAGGGACGGAAAAATGTTTCTTTAATCCAAGTCGTATGTAAATACGTATGTTTATAAAATAATCCTTATGTACATAAATAAAGGGATGCAATATGAATTGTGAAAAAATTCTTGACATTATATAACTTATAGTGTATATTACCATAAGTCTTAGGGTGGCAAATTTAATCAAGGAGCGCTTATGAAAAAATATCATCTGTTTATATTCAGTGTTTTGTTGGTTGGATGTTCTGCGATACAACAACCGGATACAAATTATGTGAAGGTTGGTGTATTTCAAGATAGGTTTGATGGTATGTATTATAATTATAGCGAAATAGGAAAAAGCGTTTCTATTAATGATAATAATTCAGTAAATGCATCCGTTGGATTACAAAATGGAGGTATGACTGATTTAGTTGAGTCTGAAAAAACACAATTATATTGGGAAGTGAATTATCAATTGACGTTTTAAAGAGAGCGGACATGTACATTGAACTTTCTATTTTATTAGAAATAATTGCGACCGTATTTGGATTGGTTCAGGGTTTTTTAGTAATGCAAAACAAACGCAGTAATTGGGTGTTTTATATTTTGCAAATTATTACTTTGTTTGCTTTTTCTGCTGTGAATCATTTGTATGGCGATATGATGAATAACATTGTTTATTTAGTTATGGGGATTATGGGGACGATATTATGGTCTCGATCTAAGCAGAGGCAAAGTATAACACAATGCAGTTCATTAGAACGTGTTTTGTATATTCTTGGCGGGGGTGCTGCAACGTTTTGTATCGCAAGTATATTAAAACATACGGATGATCCGTTGCCGTGGCTGGATTCGTTTTCTACCGTGTCGGGATTTATTGCAACGTATTACATGGTTAAACGAAAATTGGATACGTGGGTTATTTGGACGGTAAACGATATTGTATATATTATCGAATACTTTATGTTACCGAATACTGCATGGTGGTTATTGGGATTAAATTGTGTTTGGACAGTGATGGCAATAATGTCCTATGTAAATTGGAGACGTATAATGAAAAAGGATGAACAATGAAAAAAGTATATCTTGCAGGAAAATTTAAAAAATCGCCAGAATTTGCCACGGATATTGTCAAAGGATTTCAAAATGATTTTCGTGCTATATTGTTGAGTGATGCAAAAAAAATGATTTATGCAGATGATAATGTACAAATAAATTCAAAATACGGTTATGTTGGACCTTTTTGGTGCGAGCGTGGCCCAGATGGAACTGTATCCGCTACAGATTGTAATACTGTTATAGCGGGCGAATCGCACGAAGTATCAATTTGCGATATGTTCATTGTGGTTTTTGATGAAGAATTTTCGCCTGGGGCAATTGTTGAGTTGGGGTGGGCATTAAATCAAAACAAAGAAATTTATATTTTGTACAAGATTCAGGATTCTGTACATCAAATCAAGTCAGAGCATTGGTTTGCGATTGCAGATGCAATGTATCGAGATAAAAATGTCAAAGTATTCCCGTATAACAATTCAGATGAAGTTTTACCAATTATTAACAACATACTAGTATAAAGGAGTCAAAATGAAATATAAAGAATTTGAATTGATTTTATCTTCGTTCAGATGTGATAAAAATTGTCCCTATTGTACGGCAAAAATTACCAAATGGCCAACGGTTGACGACAGAATACATTTGTTGCCAGAAAAATTTCAATATTTGAAAGATATGGGTATAAATTTCAGATATTTTATCTTGTCTGGAAACGGAGAAACATCGCTGCACGGGTATGATAAATTAAAATCCATTGTTAATTCGGTACGTACATCAAACATATTTGACGAAAAACGTATTCAAACATCGGGTAACTTGTTTTTCGAGCCAAACAAATTAGAACTGTTTAAAGATGATTTCTTGGTTGAAATTACACGAACAGATTTTGATTCTGAAAAAGATATGCGAACGCTGGGGTATAAAAGAGATTATATAAATACAGATGCGTTTAAAACCGCGGATATACGTTTGAATTACGTAATGTTAAAGAACTGTTCTTTTGATGACTATTTACGTGATATTCAGATGTATATAGACACATTTCCGAATATTAAAACAGTCAGTTTAAAGACGTTAAATACAAATACAAGGAACGACAATATAAATAATGTCTATTCAGCATGGATTATGCAAAACGCATTAACAAAAAAAGATACGGATAAGATTATTCGGCAAATGTCAGAACGTGCAGAATTTGTTATCAAAGATGAAAAATTCTTTGACCGTTATGAGTGGATGTATCATGGTGTACCTATTACATTTTATACAAAAAAATTAGACTATGGTTATTCTAACATTGTATATTATGGTGGCAATTTAGTTGATTATAAATTAAACTTGCTAAAAATAGCCAAGGATAATGTAAGATGAAACTGAATCTAACATGTGTTATGTTGATAATGGATGAAGTTACCAATCAAGACATTCGCAAAAACAGTATAAAAAAATTGGGGTTGTTGGTGCACCGCAAAAACGGTGCATTACCAACGGTTTCTGTAAATGATAATTGTGATATAAAGGCACAAATTCGTAATGAATTGGCGAATGCTTTGGGTACAGACAGTTTCCATCTGGAACAAGTTTATACACTTGGAGACAAAAAGTATTTGGATTTGTCAGGAATTGATATAATTCATATTGGAATTACAAATAATTCGCATATAAAACAAATTTTACCGGAATATGATTTGGTTGATGTTAGTATTAAGAATAATGTCATAACACTGGGCGATAAAACATATACTTATGTTACCAAAGAAAAGGTAGGTTTTAGCATAGAATACTTTTTTGAAACGGATGCAAAAAATATCCAAGAAGATAAACTGTTGATAGAGTTATTAACCGCATGGAAGCATATGCGTAGCCGTCTTGATAACAGTGATATTTTGTTTAAATTTTTGCCATCTGAATTTACACTGGAAGATGCACGCCAGGTTTACATGTTGTTATCAGAACGTAATGTTGATAAATCAAATTTTCATAAAAAAATAACAAAATATTGTACCGAAGTGCCTGGAAAAACATCTGGTGCTGGGTATCGCCCAAGCAAGCAATATAAATTTAATTTAAAACTGGGGGATTTGTGGCAATGAAATATTCTGAATTTGTCCATTATGAACAGTATACTTTGGAACATAAACGTGCGTTTTTGCGGGTTGAACGCAAATTATTAGGGCGAAACACATGGCGTGGTTTTATGCATGATATAGATAAATTATTATGGTTATATCCGATTGCGATGATTGTGGGACGTAATAAAAAATGGGTACAGTCTATCCACAGAAAAAACAACAGACACCATGTTGAGTGCACCAAAAAACGAACCCGTCAGGATTATATAGAAATGATAATTGATTGGGAATGTGCCAGACTGACCAAATCAGATAAACCATTAGATGCACATGATACAATGCAAAAATATTATCCGCATCTACAGGATATAATATTGCCTTTGTTAAGAGAATTTGGTTTAGAACATCAAAAATAACATATCCTATTTACATTTCTGGATTTTAGTGATATACTATGAAATAAATCCATAGGGGTATATGGGGTCGGGGATGTTATAAACCTAATATAGTCGGTGCAGAATGCTGGTGGCATTTTTAATAATATATTTGTAAAAATATGGGGTATATAATATGAAAAAAGTTTCTGTGTTTATTACAATGTTTTTGCTGTGTATATATAAGGCATTTGCTGCCACACAAAAAACGTGTCCTGCTGGATTGTTTTGCACGAATAACGGGAAATATACTCCTGGTGATACTTATAGTCATGATATTCAAGGTTATCAAATAGCACCTTCTGAATTAGTTGCTCCTGGGTGGGGTGCGTGGCAAGAAGAAGGATTGTGTGACGATGGAACCCCAGATAGTGATTGTATGTATGTTGCGACAGATTATGATGAAGTATGGGTGTCTACGTGGTTCGGGTTTTATACGATAAAAAATGGCGAAGTTACACATCATTCATCCACAAATGCTATCAAAAATGTTTTTGCGTGTCCTGGGACGTACCCTTCTTCTGATAGTGGGGCAAGTTCTGTGTTTCAATGTTATAGGAATAACAGTAATTGGCAAAAAGAATACTATAAAGCACCAACTGATGAGACACCCGAGTACGATGGTAATTATGATACTGATTCTGTTAATGCGATACTTACAAATTTACAGTCTGCCATGGATCAGGCGCAGGTAGCAGTATCAAATCTGCAGAATATATTAAAACAGTCTAATAATAAAATTAATCAAAGAATTCCGTATAACAAAAAGATACATGTAAATTCTGAGGCACAAACAAATGCTGTGAATACAGAAAAGTTATCTGTTCAAATAAACACAATAGCGCCACAAGATACAACACAGACAGAAACAAAAACGGATTTAAATTCCAAGGACAATAATAAAAATATTGAATTTGGTTCTTTGCCATCAATTTTTACTGATAGAAGTGCAATTCCGAACCGTAGAGCAGCCACACGATCAGCAATAAATAAAAAAATAGAAAGATCAGCAATTTCCCAACCTGTAAACAATACAAGACCGAACATCGATAGCCCTAAGAGAATACGGACAGGTTCGTCCAGAGGTGCAGTCACAAATAACAGGCATAATTAAAATCGTGACATACAATGTGGTATGCAACGTATTCAATCGTTGATAGAATGTTGCACCTAAAAAGTCGTTTTGTTTTAATGTTGTCGTTGATGTTGGCGCTGTGAATAGAATTGTTGTTGTAAATTATCCAAAGTTTCTCTTTTTTTGATTTTTTCATCATTGCATTTATTAGCGGCGGATACCATTTGAAAATATTCGCGTAATAATTTATCAGAATAATCCTGTTTCGCCTGATAATTTGGTGAATCTTTTGGTTCCGTTGCGGCTGCGTTATTTGCTGCAAAGTGTTTTTGTTGGTTTGTACAAGATAGACATTCAGGTGTAATAACAAAACCTTGCGGCATAAAAAAACGCCCATTCGGGCATTCTTTTTATTTTGTTTTTTGAAAGAAGTTTATAGCCTTGGCTTTTTGTGGCATGCTGTCGGCTTTTTGTTTTATTATTTCTTCTTGTTTAATTGTTTCTTCGTTCTGTTGATTGGGTCTGGTTGTTACGGCGATACCAACCGCTAAAAAAGTCGCGATAAATACAGCAATAACAACTTTGGAATCTCTATCTAAAATATTATTTTCTTCTTGCATATCTTTTATCCTTTTATATACATGTTATAACAAATTGTTTATTTGTCAAGAGTAATTTGGCCAACAAACCCGTCACCGCATATGTCCAGCAATTGAACGTTGCAAATTGTTTTGGATTTTATTGGTTCTCCACTGATTTTTACGGCTATATCGTGTGGGCAACGTGCAATATTGTTTTCTTCAACCAATACAGATACTGTTTTTCCAATCTGTGTGCACATGAAATCAGTTTTATTTTGATTCGTAGCATCATTTATAATTTTTACGCGTTGTTTTGATACGGCACGATTAACCTGATTTGGCATGCTTGCCGCTGGCGTGTCGGGTCGTGGTGAAAATGGGAAGGCGTGAATTTTTATTGGTTTTAATTCATGAACCAGATTTAGTGTTTCGTTAAACAGCGTGTCTGTTTCGCCTGGAAAACCGCAAATTATATCCCAACTGAAACTGATTTTATTATTGGCACGTTGCACCAGATTTCTGACCATGTTTGCATTATGCCTGCGTCCCATTTGTTTTAAAATCGTATCCGACCCTGATTGCATAGAAAAATGAATGTGTGGCATCATACGAGGCTCTTGTAATATCAAATCTATAATGTTTTGTATGTCTGGGACGGCCGGGTCCAGTGAAGACAGACGCAGCCTTTGAATTTCAGGCACGTCTGACAACAATTTTTTGCATAAATCAGACAGCAAAACAACTTTATCGCTATCGCGTTGAACATAAGATGCAATATCAACGCCGGTCAGCACGATTTCATAAAATCCGTCTGACACGGCATCTTTGATATCTTGCAGAATGTTTTCGTATTCAAAAGACATTGCCGGTCCTCGCAACACGCGTGTGATACAGTATGTACACGCATGGTTGCAACCATTTTGAATTTGAATAAATTTCTTGGACAGTTTGGAATCTGTGTTTTGAATATTTTTAATTTCCGTATAGGGCAGGGTAATCTTGCCAGACAAATAATAATCAATATTCATTTTATCTGCATTATGAATAACGGTGCACTTCGGAATGTTGCGGAATAATTCAGGATTGCGAGTTGCTGCACACCCGGTCACAAAGATTTGAACACCTGGATTTTCGCGTGCGATTTTGCGTACGGCCTGACCGGATTGACGTTCAGCCTCGGCCGTGACGGCACAGGTATTAACAACAATTGCCGAATTTATGTGATTGCTCAGCATTTTTTGAATCTTTTCAGATTCCAGTGCGTTCAACCTGCAGCCAAACGAAACAGATTTAATATTTTTATTATTCATAATATGAATTATAGCCTGTGTTTTAACATTTTCAACCACATAAAAACACCCCCATGCCGGGGGCGTGTTTATTTTTGTTTGTCATGATAATGGGCATATTTTATTTTTGCAAGTTGTTCCGCTTCTTTGCGCAGATCTTTTTCATAGTTTTTGATGAATTTTTGATAATGGCGCATACTAGGTGCATATAGATACGGTGGGGAAGGGTGTATTTTTCTGAACCAACTGGCGCTATCCACAGGTTGGCTTGGCCATGTTATCTTTTTCCAACCTTTTAATTCATTGTACATACGGTTAAAGTCTGCGGATATTTTCTGCTGATGTTTAATAGCGTCTGCAATATCACGGTTACGCACGACAATTTCATTTTGTGGTGCAGGTAACTGTTCTTTCAGGTTAAAATTTTCTAAATCTGGTTTATTAAAAAAGTCATAATACCACATAACAAAAGCTATAAACAAAACTATTGCTACTTTATCTGCTTTACCATTTGTAAAATTAAACTTAAACATTAAAATCGTCCTTTTGTTTTTTGCGAAATCTAGCATAACGCACAAATAAAAGTTTGTCAATTGTCGTGTAGGAATATTCATAAAGATAGTTTTTTGACGGTTTAAAATTTTTCTGCTTGCTTTTTTGCCGGTCATGGGGCATTATAATCTGACGAAAATTATTTCAACAAAGGATTTAAAATGGCACGTACAACAAATTCTGATACATTACCATACGTAGAAAGCCGTTATGAACTGGGGATGTTGGCATCTCAACGCGTTCGTGACCTGAACGGTGGTGCGGAACCTGTGGTTGAAAAGGGTGGCGATAAATTAACGGTTGTGGCCCTGCGTGAAATTGCCAGTGGCAAATTGGACGTTAATGCGGTACGTCACGAATTCGTTCAATCTTACAAGGAAACACCTGTTGCGTTGGACGGTGAAGAATCATTAGAAATTGGTAGTGAAGATCCTGCATTGCGTGAAATTGATGCAGAATTAGAGGCTTCATTGGCATCTGACGAAATTGCACCTGAAACTGCCGAAGAAGTTGTTGAAGAATTCGAAGAATCAGCAGAAGAAGAATAATCGGATACGGAGACGTCGCATAGTTGGTCTAGTGCGCCACATTGGAAATGTGGTATACGGGCAACCGTATCAAGGGTTCGAATCCCTTCGTCTCCGCCAGGAAATTAAAATCTTAAACCGCCCGTTTGGGTGGTTTTGATTTTAACCTGGCAAAGATGAAGGGATGCGCCAGAGCATAGCGCATGGCGAATACGAGAATACATGATTAGAAAAATCACAAAAATCGTAGGGACAAGATTTTTGTAGATTTTAATTGTCGTGTATCGAGGATAGGAATTCGTCTCCGCCAGGAATAATCAAACCCCCGACAAAATCTGTCGGGGCTTTGTTTTTAGGCGGACTTCCACCACTTTTACACCACGAAGTTACCAGTATGTATAATTAAAACCCAAAATAACCCAATTTTATCACTGTTTACATACAATCCCCAAAACCACCGTGGCAATTTTAGTTTTTCTTACCTCTAAAACTATAATCAGTGCCAAAGTCTCTTGCGTCTTGTTTGTGGGCGTTCCAGTGTGCTTGCTGGTTGGGGAATATAAACAGGTTTGACGGTCTGTTATCTTGTTTATTTCTGTTTATATGATGTACAACTTCACCAGATTTTAAAGGTCTCCCAAGTTTCAACTCTGCCATATGTCGATGAACCAATGTACCCGTATCTTTATACACTCTATATCCATTGGTATTTGTGTATGATTTTGTTTGATTGCGAGGATATGAGAAATGTTTATTTTTCATCTTCATCACCCCCATTGTCGTTCTGTATTTCTACGGGCATCAAATCAATCAAGTTACCATCACAATTAGGGTAGTGTTTGCACATAATTTCCTTAAAATCATCCACTTGACCATAGTTATATTCTGGTTTTAGGCATCTGACCTTGACTTCTTTGAATGCGAACTGTTTGCCACAATGTATGCACTCCACCAGCGTGTCTGGATCAAATCCCATACCATGTTTTAAGCATTCATCAATACCATCTTGCCAATCCTCTCCAGATAGTTCTTCATGATAGGGGACATCACTTCCTTTTGGTTCATGAGAAAATTCTGTCACATCACGACCGTCCAGTGTAAAATTGTGCGATATAAATCCAGTGGAACCGTATTCGTTATATTTATAAGTTTCCAGAAAATGATGCGCTTCGGCCTGTTCTTCTTCTGCGGCACCTATAAGCTCTGCCCATTTATCAAAGCCAGCTATTTGGGCGATCAGGTGCTGTGCGTTGCCTAACTTAAATTCAAAGTTTGGAACGTCGTCCATTATCCCATATTCCAGGAATATACCAACGATATCAAAAAACTTTGGTTCGTACTCGTAAATGTCGCCTGCTTCTGACAAGTGACGCGTCTGATAGTCTTTTAACAGATTTTTAGCTTGTAATTTAAAATATTCAATATGTGTCATAACATACTCCTTTATTGTTTTTATGGGGATTATTATCTAGAAAATAGGCATCCGTAATCTGTAGTTTAGACAATAAAACCCAGGTTAAAGGTTTATGTTATTTGTTGGATGATGAGATCTTTACACGGATGAGATAGCCTTCCAACAGGCATGTGCATATTATATTATAAATGTTGCTGAAAATCAAATAACTTTTTCTGTTCGGTAAAGTTATTGCTGCGTGATGCCTTGTCCAACATATCACGAACAGATATATGACATTGATTACTCAATATATGATTTACGACTTCTGGGTTCAGATATGCCAGCGACAGGTGTTTATAAATATGGCGCAGGGCGACATGTTCGGCTCGGCCAATTGAATCTACATCCCCACCTCGTTCATACATTTCCCTATATCGCCACGCGGTGGCGAACGCCTTCAATATCAGGTGGTTGTTTTCTGTAATGCTCAGCGTGCCATTGTGTCCACCTCTAAATCTGGTGTTGGCATATCGGCGCAGTACAACCGGTCGCACAATCGTCACATTATCACCATTTACCGTATATTCCATTGGACGGCTATTGTGATTGATATGATATGCAGATAAAAACGAATTATACAACTGTGGGTTGATATTGATACAGAGTATCGGTCGTTCTTGCGAATAAGTTGTTCGTTCAATTATAACGCGAACCAATTCCCGCCTTTGCAGTTATGACAGGTTTAGATTCCTTGTAACTAATTAATAACGTGAAAGGAATTTTTTTCAAATGTGATCTTTGTAAAAATCGCCAAAATTAAAAATATTTTACTTGAAAACTCATATGATAAGGAAACCTGGGGTGTTGGGGCAAATATGTATTTTTAATGCTAAAATAAGGAAATTGTTATTGTGCAATATATCTTTTAAATCGTTTCAACCATTTTAACAACATGTAAACCCCCCAAATTGTTGTATAATCATGATATTGTTTGTCTTGTTTGTATGCTAAATTCAGTAGATTACCACAATTTATCCCTATTTTGCAGGTTAGTTTTTTATTAGAAAAAGTCTTGATTATATCTTTACGCAAGCATGTATCAATCCATACGATAAACGGGGCAGGAAATGGTTGCTTTTGTCTGGTAATAACATCCATAGGTAAAACATCAACAAATGGTTGGCTAAGATGTTTTTTTGGCGGAGTTGTATACAATGTTTTATTTGTAAAAGCAGACACATAATTTAACATTTGTTCCGACAAAAAAGGTGTGCACGCAATGATATTGTTGGCAGCCATTATCTTTTCCAATCTAAACAAGTGATAATTTGGCAAGCGATAATTTTGCTCAAAGTTCATTATTGTGTCCAGTGCAGTATTTGTTTTCTTAATCAAATCAATCTGCTGAATATTTTTCACAAAAAGGGTTTGGTATAACTTTTTGTCACACCATGAAATTTGCTTTTTGTATTCTTCTATCTCGTTATTTTTACTGTTTAGGGCTGTTCTTATATAGTTGTATCCTATGAACAGCTCATCCGCACCATCGCCAGTAATCATTGTGCTTACTGATTTTTTTGCTTTATTTGCTAAAAAGTTGCTACTGGCAGAAATAGTGGAATATATCGGTTCTTCAAGTTGACAGATAGAACTATTCAAAGCAGACAAAATATCACGACATTTCATTTTAACAACGTTATGTTTATGGTTAAATTTTGCTGCAACCAGTTTTGCACAAGATAAATCCATATCTGAGTGTCGTGTTTCGTAAGAAATTGTAAACGCTTTTACTGGTTTTGTTAATGATGCTAATATACTCGAATCTAATCCGCCACTTAACAACAATCCAGTTTTATCAGAATGACAGTCTGCTACAATCTGTGCCCAATCTTTCAAAGATTTTGATGACACAACATCCTTTGTGTATTGCTTTTTTATTATTTTGTCGCCAATTTGGATTATTTGTTTTGGCGATATCTTATATATATTTTCAAATATTGTTAGAGGATGAGCAACAAAACGGTATTGTAAATAACTGGTCAACGCCTGTTCTGAAATCTTGGATTTTTTTACATAGCGTAATATTGATTGTAATGAAGAAGAAAAAACGAAGTAATCATTGGGTGTTTCGGAATAATATAGGTTTTTCGTGCCAAAATAATCTGAAATTAGCGATAACTTACCTTTGGTTCCAAGAATAATCACAAAACTGCCATCAAGGGATTTTATAAATTTAGAACCCATTTTTTTGTACAATTTCATAATAAGTTCGGCATCATCTGATATTGCGCTTGTTCCCAACAACTTATAAATTGTACTTTTATCGTATAATATACCGTAAAACAGGCAAAAATCCCCAGAACACTCATCTATAAAGAAATGAACAGGTTGTGGGGTTCTGTTTGTTTTGTTGAATGATAATGTGACATACTTATCTGCTGATAAATTCTGAACAACATAAGCGCGCCCCCGCCTAGAAATTTTCTTTATAGATTTTGTTAAATATTTTTTATCGTTTCCGACAATTCCTGTTATTCCATACATGTTTTATCCAATACTTGTTTGAAAACACTTTCTAATTTGCCTGCAATGTTTTTAGCAGAATATTTCTTTGCTATATTAAAGCATTCTCTAGACATCGATTGTCTGAAAGAGCTGTCTTCAATTATGTTTTTAACAATATTTTCTAATTCTGATTGATTTTTATACAGCAGTTTTTGTGGTATAAATTCAGGAAACGCGGCCATATTTGGCGCAATTACAGGAATTCCCAGTCCCATACAATCCATTGCGGCCATAGACCAAACGCAGGCCGGTCTTAATGGAGCAAAACCTGCAAGAGATTTTGATAAAATTCGCTTGTATTCATTTCTGTCCCTATTGTTTCTCTCAACAATGAATCCCTGCGTTTGAGCCATTTGTTGTAAATATTCAGCCGGGGTATTGTTGTGTGCGGAACGTTGTTTAGAACGTTTTTGCATAGGGTCTAGAACAGAGCAATTAACACCATATTTCTTGTTCAGCTTTTTGAATATAGTTATAAATTTTTCTGTTCCGTATGTCTTATACAATCTGTGGTTGTATACAAAATTTCTATCAGGCTCATTTGTGTATATATATTCCAAGAACTTTTCGTCTGCTGGTGGTGCGATAACAAAAAATCTATTTTTTTTATATTTTATATTGTGAAATTTTGCCGCCTTTTCTAATAGTTTTTTGGCAAACTTGCTTTGTATTATAAATACATCAGATATTTGTAGGGCACTTAGTATGTTCATTAAAATAGGCGTACACAAATTTTCGGAATTTAAACTTTGGTCTAATTCCGGGATTGATGAATTCGGTTTATTGGCCCATAATGCGGGATAATGACAATAGGTTACCACAGGTATATTTAATTTATTCCATGCCAGTACAGATTTTATAGCGGGTGTCAATTCTGCTTGGGTATTAAAAATAATATCCGGTTTTATTTTGTCTAGCAGTTTATAAAAATACCTAGAATCAAAATCAAATCTGGCACTATATTTATTTGTCCCCAATGGTAAATAGACCTTTTTGGTGTATGGAATTTTTACTTTTCTAAATTGCTTACAATTAGAGCCTGCAACAATATATTCGTGCCCCTTTTTGTTAAACTCTTCTGCAAGTATAGCTTGAAAAATATAACCAGAATCACAGGTTATATTTTCTTTATTAGAAATATTTAGAACAGACAGTATTTTCATTGTGATATATTTACCCCAATTTGTTGTAATTTTTTAATAAAATCCTCGTACCCACGATTGACATGTTCAAAGTGTTTAATAACAGTTTGTTTCCCCGATTTAATCGCTGCAATTGCCAACACAGCAGCCGCACGAGTGTCTGTGGCGCAAAGTACGGTTCTTTTGTTGTTTTTGATATGCTTTGTGTGATGAACTGTTATTTGAGCCGTTGCAAAATCTATATTATACCCCAGTTTACATAATTCTTTTGCATATTCAAAACGAGACTGCCATACCTCTTCACGAATGGTCGCTAGCTTATTCCCGTGCAATAATAACAATGTAAAAAATGGCTGATGGTCGCTTTGGATTTGATTTTGTTTAATTACTATATTTTTAGACTTTATTACTTGATTATTGGGTATAACTATTTGGTGTTCTTGAAATTGTATATTGACACCCATTTTTCGCAGTGCTTTAAGTTCATGATACAATATACGGTTAACATTATCTGCTGAATTCACCTGTAATATTAGTTTGATGTTGTTTACAAGGGCCAAGGTGATAAATGTAAAAACTTCACTTTGGCAATCAGATATTGTGAAGTCAATGTTTGCAGGACGCTTTGTTTGTTTTGGGGTGATAGTTATATGTTTTTTATCGCTGGATATAACATGTCCATCTTTCGCCAAAAAATCTAATAAATCCAACACATCTGTCTTTATGTATGGATTCTTTATAACTGTTTTATGATGTTTGTTCGTAAGAGAGGCTAAAATAGCCAATTTGGTTGCGCTGCTAATTTTTTCCCCAGACAAACGAAAATAACTATCAGAAAAACGCATAATGTTTAAACGTATATTTTGCTTGTTGTATGGCAGGAACGAGAACTCTACATCATTCAGTTGTTCTGTCTTTCCAAATAGATTTAATATTTCCAATAAATGATCGTTGGGACGTGCCTTGTTTTTTCCAATCTGACAGCCCCCTGTATCCAGCAAAGGAAACCTGTGAAAACGTATTGCCAACGCAAACAGGAAATATAATGCGCCATGTATTTTATTACACAAATCAACCGATGGGACCTTGTATTTCATGTCTTTTGGGTTAAGATAAAATTTGTGATTTCTAAAAGATGCTACCCCACCTAAATCGCGAATAATTTGCTTTAGTATTAGCACGTCATCTGTTTTAGGAACGTTGTGTATCGTGCATTCCCTTTTTAATATCACTGCTGCTGATAAAATCTGAACAAAAGAATGTTTGTGTCCACCGATGCTAACAACTGTATTATTTCGTGGTTTAGAAGGATAAACTGTTATTTGCACACTTTTACCTTTGTTTAATGGTCTGATTTTTTACCCAATCGAACAGGCTGGAATTCGATGTTATACATTGTTGTTTGGCTAATTCATGATGTGATTTATTCTGGGGAATTCGTATAAACACTGCTTCATGACCGCATTTAATAGCATCTTGTATATTAAAAATACTGTCGTCAATAACGATTCCATGTGGTTTTGATTGATAAAAAGCTATTTTATTTGCCCAGCCCAAAGGCAATAACTGAATTTCATAAAATGAATTACCAAAAACAGCGTATAAATTAGATATTCGTTTTTGTTGTGCTATACTATCACTAGAAATAGAACTTACAATAGACATTGTATAATCGTGCTCGCACAATAACTTGACTGCTTCCACTGCATTTGGCATAGCGGGAATATTTGCAAAATAATCAGATTTAATAAAGTTTTCCGTAGACTTCTTGAAATCTAAGCCGCTATTTGGTGGAAATGACCATTGGCTGGGATACAGAGATTGGTCTACTGATATATCATATTGTTGTTCTAAAAAAAGCGCATGTGTACCAGCCGTTTTTAACAACACCTCGTCACAATCTAAGTACAAATGCGGCTTTTTCATGCTTAAAAAGCATAAAACAAATAATCATAAAGTCAAATAAAATCTTGATTTTCTGGCTAAAAACAAATAAAATTCACTAAAATGAATCATGAACACAAGCTCTTACTAGAAAATCTATTAAAAAAGCATATTTGTCGTGACGAGCGGCTTGGTGGTTTTACAGCAGAGAACTACATTGTTCATACAGATGATGAACAAAAATATGTTGTAAAATTCCTAAGAAATGCGTTTGATAACTATATTGATAAACTACAATCTGTTAATAAAATTATTAAAACAGATCGACAGCGCTATTTTATAAAACCACTGCTTATAAATTCAGAACATAAATTTGTCGTGTTACCATATCTAGAAGGCAAAGTTTTGCATGGTGTTGATATAAAAAAATGTTATTATGAGCCAATTGCCAGGGTGTTGAAAAGATTTAAACAACAACAGGTTACACCTGATTTAAAGCACAGTTTAGATTTGTATTATGATATAGATAGCAGTATAAAAAAATTAGACGTCACCGCTAAAAAATTAAAAAGCACGGATTCATACCGGGATACGGTACAAAATATCATAAAACTAAAACAAGAAATTCTATCAAAATATAAGCAAAATACAGCATTGTATAATTGGTTGGCCGATGCCAACGATTTTGTGCATGGTGACTTTCATAACGAGAATATATTATTCACAAAATACGGGATTAGTTCTGTTTTGGACTTTGAATTGGTTCATCGTGGTCATTATGCAGAAGATATGATAAATTTTGTATGGTTTGCATTCCTAAATAGTGATTTGTCTGATGAAAATTTAAAAAAATCTGCAGACTTCTTGGTGGTATGCAAAGAAACAACAGGTGTTACCGATCAAGACCTAAAATATGCATTTGAATTTACATTTTTGCGTTTTGTTCAGTCGTGTGTCCTGGAAAATTCGTTAATAGATTATCAAGAATCATTTTTCGAGGGGCTTTTACAACGTGATATAAAGAAATTTAGATATATAGATGAACATAAACAAGAAATTTTAGCGAAGTTATTAAATGAAACGGTCTGATATATCCGTCTTGATTCTGACTCATAATTCATATACCACTAAGGCTGGGGCTGTTGAATTTGTGATAAACGCTTATTTGAATCAGACAGTAAAACCGCACCAAATAATCGTAATAAACAACGGTTCTGATGCGAAAAATACAGAAAAACTACAAGAATTTTGTGATGGTTTGCCGGATATTAAAATAATTTCGTGTAATTTGACAATCGGTGGGGCTCGTAATTTTGGTGTAAAATTTGTAGAGAGTCGGTACATTTTGTTTAATGATGATGACACAATCCCAATGCAAAACGACTGTATTGAAAGATTGATGGCTTATTGTAACCAAGATGCAATATATGGATACGGAGCCAATCGTTTATGGTCGCCAGATTTGAACTGGGTTTCAAAAAACAGAACCGCATTACTCAAAATAACGAAAAGCGGAGATTTAACAGAATTAAAAAAAGATGCAATAGTACCAGCACCAGAAATCAGATATAAGAATCAAAACTCTGTAAAAATACTTTTAAAATCATTCATAGGCAATTTTGGCATAATTGCTAAAACAGATTTTTATGCTATTGGCGGATTTCCTGAATATCACGGATATTCGTGTGAAGACGATGCTTTTGCTTTTTTATGTTATTTACGTCTGGGGAAACCTGTTGTATTTGACAATATAGAGTTGTTACACATCTCACATCCTTTAACAGAAACTGCGCCGGCTGAAATTTCTAACAATCAAAAACTATTACAAAAATTATTGTCAGATAACGGGTATAAAGCTTTTCATATCAGCAGACTTTTATTTGGTGGCGATGGGGTACTAGAACTTCTCTAAACATATTTTATTGATTTTTCATATTTTTGCGGTATCTTTCTAGAAACATAAGAGGTTGTTTATGGCACATAAACCAATATCTATAACGAATTTATCTCTTGAATTTCCACACAAGATTTGTTTTTCTGGGTTCTCCACTCAAATTCTTCCCGGGGAACGTATTGGTATTATTGGTCGTAACGGGACCGGCAAATCATCTTTGTTAAAAATTTTAACAGATAATATGGATTCGACCTCAGGACGAGTTTCTGGTGTTGATGGATTACGTATTGGTTATGTGCCACAAACGGTTTTACAACACACCGATCTAAGTGGTGGCGAAAGGTTTAATAAATCTTTTTCAGATGCACTTGCAAGCCATCCAGATGTATTGGTGTTGGACGAGCCGACAAATCACCTAGACCAAAATACCAAATATTCATTGATGAGAATGTTGAACAATTATCAAGGAACACTGATAATTGTAACACACGATATTGATTTGCTGACAAAATGCGTTGATAAAATTTGGCATATCGAAAATGATCGCATAAATGTTTTCTTTGGCAATTATTACGATTATATGTCTGAAAAGGGAATTCAGCTGTCAGTTCAGCAGAAAGCATTGGATTCATTACAAAAAGAAAAGAAAAAACTAAGAATTCAGCGTCAGCAAGAAGCACAAAAAATGGCAAAGTCCGGCAAAAAGAAAGCCAAAGACAATGATAAACTGGGCTTTGATGCAAAATCTGGTAACGCCCAGGCAAAAGCTGGTGCAAAAATTACCAAGTTGCGTGAAAAATTAGAAGAAGTTCAAACCGAGATAGGTAGTAACAGACTACCAGAAGAATACAGACCAAAGTTTGTCTTAGACAGTGCATACACGCAATCTAATAGTAACCTTGTATCTGTTTCTTTTGGGGAATGTGGTTATGGAACTCAAACGGTTTTGTCTGAAATATATTTTTCAATTGATTCTAATGATAAGATTGCCCTCAGTGGCAGTAATGCATCTGGTAAAACTACCTTTATTCGTGCGTTAATGCAAGACCCAAAAGTTACGTGTAATGGTGATTGGCATTTGTTGCCCACCAAGGATATAGGGTATTTGGAACAACATTATCAAAATCTTGATTCAGAACAAACCGTAGAAGGCACTATTCAAGATAGAAATCCATCCATGAATTCCTTGGAAATAAGAAAACATCTAAATTCATTCTTATTCAGAAAAAATGAAGAAGTGTTCGCCAAGGTCAAGACATTGTCAGGCGGTGAAAAGGCACGATTATCATTGGCGCAAATTGCTGCACGACCACCAAAATTATTGATTCTGGACGAAATAACAAACAACCTTGACATTGAAACAAAGCAATATATTGCATCGGTTCTATCTCAGTATCCCGGTGCTTTTCTGGTTATATCGCATGAAAGGGCATTTTTGGATCAATTGCCCCTAACTGCTGAATATATTATACACAACGGAATATTGAAACAAAAGTTTAGATGATAAAACCACAATATTATTTATCTGCCACTTGTATTATCAAGAACGAGGCAGAATATATGCCGGAATGGTTAGAATACCATTTGATTGTTGGGGTGGAGAAATTCTATATCTATGATAACGGCAGTACAGATAATATAAGACAGGTTTTACAGCCTTACATTGATGCCGGTATTGTAGATTATACGTATTGGCCTGGTATCGCCATGCAAATGCCAGCCTACAGGGATTGTGTTAACAAACATCAAAATGATACCCACTGGCTGGCTGTTATTGATATTGATGAGTTTTTATATTCAGACACAGGTAACATAAGAACAGATTTAGAAAAATTTGAAGACCAAGCCGCCGTTGTTTTACAGTGGATGGTATATGGTGATTCAGGTCGTAAAACTAAACAGCCGGGATTGGTAATCGAACGTTTCAAATCTCATAACACGACAAATGTTACATCAGAAATGTGCAAAAGCATTATAAACCCAAGACGCATAATAGTGAAAAATCTACATTTACCATCAGCCATTGATGGTTATGTGGCGGTAAATGCAATAGGTGAACCAATCGTGCCAATATCAAATGCCAGGCTGCAAAACGGGACATATGCTAATATGCATATCAAACATTATATTTTTAAATCTTATGAAGAATATCTGATTAAACGCAGTAAAGGCGATGCTTTAAGTTCTAAAACCGCACGTTTTAGAAATGAAGACACGGCATGGGATGCTGCCTATATGGAATACAACCATAATGAAGTTAAGAATGACATGTCAATGGATAAATATATTGATAAAGTAAATTCTGCGATTGCCAATCGTTTCTTAAAGACAAAGGACTCTTAAATGCAAAACATCAAACAATGCTGGCTACGAAAGTACAAAATTATTGGAAACAATAATAAAATCATAATAAAACAATCCGATGGTGTTCAGATTGTATTGGGAAAGCACAAGAAAATATCTGGTTTGGATATAGAAATAAATGGCAACAACAATACGGTATGTTTGACAGACAAAACTATATTTAAAGGCTCTAAAATAGTAATTGTTGCAGATGATGCGGTTTTGAATTTTGAAGAAAGCCCAGAAATAAACAATCTGTCAGTTTTTGTTAGAAATGGCAACAAGCAACACTTGCAATGGGGTAAAAACACAACTATTACGGGTGGATATATAGAACTATGTGAAAGTGGCTCCTCTGTAACAATCGGACAAGAATGTATGATTGGCTGGCACATCAGTATTGTCGCAACAGATTTTCATAGCGTATTAGACAGAAAGACAGGTCAAGTACTAAATGGCCCCGGCAACGTTGTTATTGGCGATAATTGTTGGCTGGGACATGGAGTTAGATTACTGAAAAATGCAAAATTGCCAAACAATACCATTGTCGGTGCCGAAACAATCGTAACCAAGGCCTTTACAGAAGAATGGACAGCACTTGGCGGCAATCCCGCAAAAATCATTAAACGTGACGTTACATGGAATCGCAGCATACCAACAGAATATAAAAAATCCCTGTAAATTCCCTGTAGAATTGGAATTTGTATGTGGTTGGTCGTGATAAAATCATACTTCGCCAGAAATAATCAAAACCCCATTGTGGGCGTTTTGTTTTTGTGACGAAAAGGAAGTGTGGACAAAGCGTTCGCAATCTGTGATTGCTGGGGCGACAACAGAAAAAACTTGCAACCAATAAAAAGCATTTTATAATACACTATAACTGCTCCAAGGTTTTTCTAATGTCTTCATTACACTATGTCGCCGGAATTGATTTCGGGACAACTAATTCTGCCGTATCTGTTTCTGATGGTGGTGTGCCACGCATGGTTAGAATTGATCCAAATTGTGATACGATTCCAACGGCATTATTTTTTGATGAATCCAGCAGACATGTTTTTATCGGGCATGATGCGTATGAAAAATATTGTGAACCTTTTTCCGAAGGGCGACTGATGCGTAGTTTAAAGCGTATTTTAGGTACATCAACAATGTCCACCGGTACCCAGATATATGGAAAATACACCAAATTTGAAGATGTTATTGGATATTTTATTCAATATTTAAAAGAAAAGCTAGATGAATCTGTTAATCAATCTGTAACAGATGTTGTCTTGGGGCGACCTGTGCATTTTCGCGACAATGATTCATGTGGCGATGACATGGCACAACATCAACTGGAACGGATTGCCCGCAATGTTGGGTTCCAGAACATTGGATTTCAATACGAACCGATTGCGGCCGCTTTTGCCCATGAACGCAGTTTAAATTCAGAACATTTGGCTATGGTCATAGATATTGGTGGTGGCACATCAGATTTTACTGTAATTCGTCTTGGGGCAAATTTAATGAATAAATTAGACAGAACGGATGACATTCTGGCGAACACAGGTATTCGTATTGGTGGAAATGATTTTGATTATGTGTTTGCAATTAAACATTTTATGCCGATGTTTGGTTTGGGTTCAATGTATCGCAGTGGTGATAAAATATTACCTGTACCAAATGCACCATATATTGATTTATCAACATGGTCATCTGTAAATCGTGCCTATACGCCCCATGTATGGAACATGATGCGTGGTGTTCAGATTGGAGCATTGTCACCTGATAAAATACATAGAATGATGGACATATTGGAAAATAATCTTGGACATACAAATCTAGATTATGTTGAAAGTGCGAAAATAAGTTTATCTAGCCATGACGAAATAACCCAACGTCTGGATTTTTTAGATGATTGCCCGATTATTACAACGCGTGCAACAGAATTTGTACATGCAATATCTGCGGATGTGGCAAAGATAAACAATTCAATGAATCAATGTTTGACCCAGGCTCAAATTAAAAACACGGATATTAGTTTGATAATATTAACAGGTGGGTCAACTCAAATTCCATATATTGTCGCAATGTTTCGCAGTGTATTTCCAAACGCTGTTATTTCAGATTCTAATAAAATGGCCAGTGTCGGATTAGGCTTGGCATACGATGCCATACGTCGATTTGCATAATGGTAACATACCCCACCAGAATACTTGTAAAATTAAAAATCTAAAACATATTTACAACCGGTCGCACGTTCCGCCAGATTGTTTTAATATTTCTATAATATCTTTTTAGTAATAATGCAAAAACAGCAAATATTTTTCTACAGAATTTTTTGAACATCATTTTATTCCCGATATATTGTGGTATATATCTTATATGATGCCTAAATTTGAAATTAAGTCAGTAACATAAAAAGATTTTTTCTTGTAATTTTTGTTTGTTTTTGTCTAAGTCAAATTTAGTCATGTGCATTATATTTGAATTGACAACATGGTTTGGTTTGATAACCTTAAAACCAGACTAAAACGGCGGATTGTTTAATTGTTCATGGCGCCATAACATAATAAAGGTTTATAATGGCAAAAAAAATGTGTGTTTTGAGGACAACCTCCAAAAGATAAAAACAAAGAACATGTGATTCCGCAATGGTTGATACGTATGACTGGACGTGAACAAAAGCCTGCTGCGGAATCTCAGATTTTATGCGGTTTACGTTGCCAGCATGTTCTGCGTGTAATACTCGTTATTCAGGCTGGGAAGCACGTGTTAAGGGTGTTGTAGAAAAAGTTTTGGCTGATGCACCCATTGCTGCCACAGAAATAGATTTGTTGTTGGATTGGTTTGATAAGGTACGGATTGGCCTATGGCACGCAAGTTACAACTTAAATCCGACATTGTATGATTTTGAACCAAAAATATATATTGATAATCGTATTGGAAAGACAGATCGTATGTTGATTGTTGAACGTCTTGATACAACTGGTCGTGGCATTTTGATGAATGGTATTGAAACGCCGATTTTTACTTATTCTCCGTCGGTTTTTCAAATGGTTATAAATAATTATTCTTTTACCAATGTTTCGGAGGTTAATTTAGTGTCCCAAAAACTTGGTTTTCCAACAGTGAAAGATTTGACTTTCGTAGAAAATGGCAGGTTATCTTGCGGTTTAAACAAAGGAACAAACAAGGCTGTATTACCAATATTACGTGCGGTTAATCCATTGCCAAATCAGACGATAATTTATCAACCTATATTTAATCAGTTTTTACCTTCTCCATTTTATGATAATGATTATATTCGTACGCATTCTGTGAATTATGATGCTGGGCATGGTGGTATATTTTATCAGCAAAATTGTGGTCCTTTGAAATATATGGAACCATATAATAAATTACATTTATCCAGAACCCAGGCTTTGCCATGGGAAAATTTGAATGATATATGTCGCAGAATGTTTAATTTGCAGATAATTATAAATCAAATGCCAATAAAAATGGATTGTGGTAACTTGGCTATAAACCAAGCATTGCAGCACGAGCGATATGAGCGTTCAAAATTTAATATGCTGTTGTCGGCGGCATGTAATTCAAAATAAATTTTTATATAAAAATAATTGCACAGATACTTAGTTTTTTTGCTACACTGTAACATACGTAAGGAGTTTTTGTATATTTCATGCGGTAAAAAGAAATAGTTTTTTGCATTTTTTAATACCTTTTTCTATTTGTGCGTTATTGCCTGTGTTTAATTCACTGGCGGATGAAACGTGCCCAACTGGATATACAGCGGTATCAGAAACAGATGTTTACGTTTCTTCGTCAGACAGTTGCCCCAGTGGCCACAGTCAGGTTTAAACTGCATCTTTGGAAAATTGTATAAATGTATTGGCAAATGGTGCAAAAACATGTACATATTTTGCAGTTGAATGCCAAACAGGGTACAGTAATGTAAATGGAATATGTACAGAAAACACAATTAATATTAATTGGAATCAGGGATATGATGATAAAACTATGTCCAGTACATGTTCTTATGATGGTGAAATTACAATGCCAGAAGACCCCGTCAGACCTGGTTATACTTTTACAGGTTGGCAGTTGGTTGAATAAAATACCCTGTGGGGTATTTTTTTATTTCTCGTAAAAAACTTGTTTTTTTATCATAGCAAAATATAGCAAATTTAAATAATTTGCTTGCCTTGGGTGGCTTGTTTTTTCTATCCTTGTGTATAACGAAAGGAGAATTTAACGTTTTTTATTAAGCGTTTGATTTTAGTGTGTTTTATTGCTGTAGGCTTTTGCTTGAATGCAATGGCGGTGTTGCCTTTTGATCCACAAACATCGATGTGCACCATAGATACATTTGGAATTACCGAAGGAAACGCAGAAATGAAGGCGATGTGGACGCCAAATATTATCATTTGTGACCCGGGAACATATTTACCAAAAAATCAACTGGAATGCGTGACTTGTGTTGAAAATTATTGGTGTCCCGGGGTTGAAACAACTGTGTCCATAATAAACAAGGGTATAAACGAATGCGAAACTGGATTTTCTGCCCCCGGTGCAAAAAGTGCCCAAGAATGTTGTCCTTATGGGTATTCTTGGAATGGTACAACGTGTGAATCTATATGCCAAGGCAACGAAATATGGGATGGCGATATGTGTATTGAAACATGTTCCGCCGGCACAATATGGGATTATGAAGAAAAGTCTTGTGTGTCTGTTTGTCGCAAAGAACTTGGTGAAACATGGGATGAAGAAACCCAATCTTGCCGTGAAAAATGTATGGAAAATGAAATTTGGGAATACGGCATCGGATGTCATGAACAGTGCAAAGAAGGATTCACATGGAATGGTGAAAAATGCGCTAATGATAAATGCTGGTCAAACGAAGATTGGGACGAGGTTACAGAACAATGTGTGCCAAAGTGTAAAAATAATATGGACTATGATCCGATTTCTGGAATATGTCACGAGAAATGCTCGACGGGTCAGGTTTGGGATTATATATCTGGCTGTCGCCCAGATTGTGGTGAAGACGGCTATTGGAATGGGTCGGTTTGTATCAGCACATTGTGCGGCAGTGGTAAATATTGGAACGAAGAAGAACAAAAATGTATTGCAAAATGCCTTGTTTCTGGTACTTCGTGGGATGAAACAACAAATCAGTGTGTATGTAATAATTCGTCGCTGGAATTTGACGGCAAGACATGTCATGAAAAATGTGACGCGGGTTATAAGTGGGATGGTGCCGGTCAATGTGTGCCAAACGATACCCTTGTTTGTTATGATGGAAACTTTAAGTACGAAAGTGACACCGAGGCGTATTGTATAGAAGATAAATTCCGCATTACGACAACATCGGACACCAAAGAATTTGTATTTCATATGACCGCACGTGGGACATTATGGGTTGATTGGGGCGATGGTAATGTCGAGAAAATAGAACGTCTTGATACAGAACCATCAGAATATAAACATACGTACAAAACAAGTGGCAGGCGGGTTATAAGATTTGGTGGTCTTGCGAACGGTTATCGTTCAATATACGTATGCAATTATCATTTCTGTGACAATGATTACGTTGCCGCGATAAGTTTTGGTAATACCATAAATTTGCCTGGGGTCAAAGAAACTAATACTTACCTTAATGTGGCCAAGATAGAGGGCTCATTGGGCGCGATATTCCCTGGAACCCCGTCATTTGCGTATGCGTTTTCAGGTTGTTCTAATTTGTCCGGCAAAATACCTGATGAATTGTTTGATGGTGTAAATGGTGTAACCAGATTTATGTTTGCGAATACATTCGCGGGTTGTTCTAAACTGGGGACACGCGACGGTGTCAGCACATATACGATACCCAAGACGTTATTCGCGGGAATAAATGGGGCACCCCAGCATGGGATATTCCGAAACACATTCAATGGCTGTTATGGATTAAAGGGTCCGATTCCTGCGGAATTATTTGCAGGCATTTCGGGGCAACCAGCTGATTTTATGTTCGAAGGTACATTTGCATCATGTTCTAATTTAAATGGTGCTTTGCCAGCATTGTTTAAAAATCTTAATGGGACCTATGCGCACCATATGTTTGCGTCTACGTTTGCGTCTTCGGGTATTGGTGGTCCATTACCGGATAACTTCTTTGGTCACATATATGGTCAACCTGCGGGCGCTATGTTCAGTCATACCTTTGACGGTTGCAGAAGTTTACAGGGCCCCATCCCAGACAGATTGTTTGGTGAATTGGACGGCCAACCTGCGGCTTACATGTTTGACGCGGTATTTAATTATTGCTCTGCGATGGGTGGCGGTTTTCCGAAAACATTGTTCCAGGGACTGTACGGGCAATACGCGTATGCTATGTTCCGTAATGCATTCAGAAAATGTATTAGATTGGTTGGCGATTTGCCGTCGGGATTCTTTGGTGATCTGTATGGCCAGCCTGCGGATGGTATGTTTGCAAGAACGTTCGAAGGTTCTTATAACATCAGACGTATCCCAGAATTCTTGTTCGGACATATAGACGGCAGCCCCGCTGATGGGATGTTTATGGGAACGTTTGCATCGTGTGGCGGTTGGGGCAAATCAAATTATGGCCTGCAGGGTCCGTTGCCACGATTGTTTACGGAATATAATGATGGTAAACGCCATTATCGTGGTGTTGTTGGTGCGCCGAAACATTGGATGTATTCGTGGACATTTGCAGGTTGCGGTAATCTTGATGGCGAAATCCCCGAAGGTTTCTTTGGTAAATTTGATGGCCCGCCCGCACCAGAAATGTTCGTAGATACATTTGGTGGCTGTGGTAAATTAACTGGGAAAATACCGTCTAATTTGTTTGAGGGTATCTCTGGCCCGCCCGCCTCAGGCATGTTTATGGCCACGTTTGAGAGCTGTTCGGGTCTTGAAGGTGAAATACCTGCTGATTTATTCAAAGATATCGCAGGTGCACCGGCGGCATCCATGTACATGCAGATATTTGCAGATTGTCCAAATTTATCAGGGCGGATACCTACAAACTTGTTTGGTGATATAACTGGGCGTGCTGCACCAAAAATGTTTGAAAATGCATTCAGATGGTCGCCAGGCTTGAATGGCTTTATTGCCCCAGACGGAACAGAAACAGACTATATACCTATGGATTTGTACAGTGGCATAGACGAAACAGGTTATACGTCTGGACCGATGCTGAATATATTTGGCGATACCAGTGTGGCTGAAATATGTCCAGAAAATATGTATAAATATGACCGTGTATTTGATATTGATTGGGCGCCCAAGGTATCGTGTGCCCCATGCCCAGAAGGTACATATTCGTTGGCAGGTTCAACAAGTATCGCACAATGTTGCCCACTAGGAACATATTGGGATGCTAAAAAAGGTCGTTGCATTGCACCTGAATATAATTGTGTATCTGGTAAATATTTGCATATTGGCAAAGACGATAAAGATAAAATTTGTCTGTTGGAATCCAAACCTGAAAGCCAACCTACGTTTGTTGTGGGATGGGGTAAAAACAAGAAATATTATGTAATATTATCAGAAGATGAAAATATGCCGATTAACAATAAATCGTCCAAGAAATTACGTGTTAAATATAATGGCATAATATATAATGCACATGATGATTCTGTGGATTTATTATAATACTGTATGATTTTATTAAATAAACAAAAGCGCAGAAATCCTGCGCTTTTGTTTTAATATAAATGTTGTTTACTTTTTATAATAACGTTGTACTTCGTTCATAACAAAGTTAAATAACTTTCCTGCTTGGGATGTTGCAGGTACTGCCCAGTCACGTTGCATATATGGCATTGCAGAAACCAGTATAAACCGTGCCATAAAGTGGAAAATACTGCTTTCTTGGTGCTTGGACAGTTTGACAGGGGCATTTTCAACATGGAAAACTTCGTTTTCAATTGCGTCATCCAATTTTTCCAAAATGTTATCCAGAACGCGGGGGGGATAATATAAAGTACATTCTTTTGGAAAACCTTCAAATATAGAAATATTATTGTTACAAGAATACAAAATATTCCATCCAACACGTTCAAATAAATCTTCCAAACAGTTGCAAATCATACGGTTATAAGATTTAACACCATCTTCCATAAAGTTGGCCAATTTTTCTTCTATATTATCACTTTTTGTTGTTTTCTTTTTACGTGCGACTTCGTATGCACCATGTGTTTGTCTTTCAAATTCAAAGAAAGTACGAACCTGACAAATAATTTCCATTGGAATTATCGTATCTGCGTCTGGTCCAATATTGATAATAACTTTTGCATCACGATAATTTCTTGGGTTTTGCATATTATAGAAATTATCACGCACGGATATAATTCTGTCCGGCATTATTTTGTACAGACGTTCAATAAATAACCGTGCCTGAGGGATTAAATCAAACAAACATTTTACACGCCATACATCTTGTAATCTGAAATGAGGTGGCATAACTTTGTCTATTTCACGTACCAAATCCACAGCAATTTTTTCATGTCCACGACCAATAATACTTAAAACCGTTTCAGAACCTGCACTGATATATTTTTCTGAAAATTTTTCTTGTATTTTTTCTGCGATTGCTTTTGCAGAAGCCTCACGTTCATGTGCAGCCAATACATTATATGCAGCATTTGCAACGTCTTTTACATAGTCTGTGTAATATTTTCCCGTAATTTTATCTAATGCGCGTTCAATTTTTTTCTGGGCAGCAACAATAACTGTTACAATAGATGATACAGACAAATCAATTTTATGACCTGCGGAACTGGAAAAGAATTGATTACGCATTGGGTCATCATCTAAACGATGATTTACCAAATATGGTGCCAATGGACTGATATCAGATATTCTAATAGGCTCATCAATTGCACAGTCTTTCGCATAATCGTATTTCATAACAGGTGCCTTGGGTGCTCCGAATGTTTTGCCCAATACGTAAAACATTTCACGTAACCAAGTCATACTGTCTGAATACAAAGCCGTCAGATATTGTGCGGTATCTTCATCAATACGTCCCGATTCCAATGCCCGATCAATAGCAGACAAATTCTTACTGTCGTTATTTAATGCGTTCAGTAATGCTAAATTTTCTGTTTGTGACATAGTGCACCTTTTGTTACTTCATCATAGGGAATAAAACAATATCCCGCAATGTTGGTTGGTCAAATATAATGCTGGCCAATCTGTCAACACCCATACCAACACCAGAGATTGGTGGAAAACCATGTTCCATTGCACGAACGAAATCGTTGTCTGGATTAAAGGCTTCTTCATCACCATTTGCAATATTTTTTGCCTGTTCTTCAAATGCAGCCAATTGTTGAATTGGGTTTACTAATTCAGAATACCCCTTGCAGATTTCTGCACCACAGACCAACAATTGATACATATCAATTCTACGTTCATCTGCATCATTTCTGCGTGCCAATGGCACCATGTACGCAGGATAGTTATACAAAATAGTAGGATTAATAATATCACCACGGATTTTACGTTTATAAACATAGTCAACCAATGTTGGAATTGATTTCAAATCTTCCAGTTCAGACATTGGGAACATGCCTGCATCAACCAGTTTTTGACGCAATACATCAACGTCATCAAAATCCAGTATATTGCATCCAAAGAATTCGTTCATTTTGGCGGTATAGTCAATCATTTCGTATTTACTGAAATCCAACGGTGTGCCTTGGAATTCGATTTGCAGTGTCCCGCGGCATTTCATCAATAATTCTTGAATCAGATTCCATGTAAATTCAATGTTCTTTTTATAATCCCAATATGCCGCATACCATTCAACCATAGTAAATTCTTGCAGGTGTGTCGCATCCATACCTTCGTTACGGAAATCTTTGGCGACTTCGTATACACGATCAAACCCCGCACCAATTGCCTGTTTCAAGAACAATTCAGGTGATATACGCAATTGAAATTCTGTGTCCAATGCATTGTGATGTGTTGTAAATGGACGTGCAGCCGCACCCGATGCAACATTTTGCAATACAGGTGTTTCAATTTCCAAGAATCCGTTTCTGTTCATATAATCACGCCAGTATTGTGTCATCTTGAAACGTCCCAACAGGGCATTGCGAGCATTTGTATTTGAAATAATATCCAAATAGCGTTGACGATATCTGGTTTCCATATCGGTCAATCCATGATACTTTTCTGGTAATGGACGCAACGCCTTGGCCAAAATATCGTATTTTGAAACCTGAACAGTTAATTCGCCGGCTGTTGTATGATACAGTTTTCCGGTGATACCGACAAAGTCACCTAAATCAACATTTGCCTTCATAAACTTATAATTTTCTTCACCCAGTTCTTCACGGGACATAGAAAATTGGATTTCACCGTTAATGTCGTAAATACGTCCGAACATCAGTTTACCCAACCAACGCAATGCAATCACACGACCTGCCAAGGCCACTTCTGTGCCATCGGTCAATTCACGTGCCTGTTCAATTGTATGTGAACGGTCAAATTTATCTTTCCATACAACCCCATCACGCATACGGATGTTTTCAGCCTTTTGCAAACGTGCAGTCAATTCATTTGTTGATATTGGTGTTGTATTTTCAGACATTTTTTATTTCCTTTTTTGTTTTTTATAAAAAACGGACGCCTAAACAGTGCGCCCGCAGTTTATTTCTGTTGGTCGCACTATATTAAATCAAACGTTTAAAGTTGTTTTTCATTATATACGTACTTTTTTTAGTTCTGCACCAATTATATATAAACTTTACATAAAGTAAAGATAAAATTTAAGCATTGTGTAATTGTATATGTGATTGTATAAATAAGTAGTTGCGTTACATTGTGTTTTTTTTCTATGGTATATGTATATAAATTTAGGAAAGGATGCAGGAACATAATTTATTTTCACGAATTATGCGGTTTTTTGTGACATTTGTCGCAGTGTTTGTTATTACTTTTGGTATGTCGTATGCCAATGATGTTTATACAATAAAATATTTGAACGAAGATAATGTCGCGATAATAACAGACAATCCAACGGTATGGACTGTCGGAGAAACAGAAGCATTTACATTGGCAGAAGCAGTTATGGATGGTTACAAATTCAATGGTTGGTACAAGGAAAATGTTATGTACACTGAAAACGTAACCGGCACACGTCTGACCGAAATTACAGAAGAATACATTGTTGCAAATGCAGATGAAAATAAAGTTGTTACAATCTATGGTCAATTCTATATAGATTCAGTATTCTGGATGACGACAACCGAACTAGCTGCTGGTGATGAATTTAAGTTCCAGTTAAATTCGGTCAAGGGTACATTCTATGTAGATTGGGGTGATGGCACGGTTACAAAGTACCAAGACAGTAATTTATGTGTTCATAAATATAACAAACCAGGTGTGTATCGTATTGGTCTGTCTGGCATCGCAACCGCATATCCGAATTCAAATACTGCAACTTTTTCAGAAGACTGTGGATCGTATCATCCCTATGTATTTACAATATCAAAATGTTGGGACACATTCGTGGATGTAACACCTTTAAAATTGGCGAAGATAGATGGTTGTTTGGGGTGTGTATTCCCGACACTGGCTGATGGTTCCAATCCAAATTTTGCGGGGGCTTTTTGTGGTTGTGAAAATTTGCAAGGCAAAATACCATCACAGTTATTTGATGGAATTCATGGGCAACCTGTAAAAGGCATGTTTTTGTCGGCATTTAGAAATTGTTCAGGCTTAACGGGGAAAATTCCAGACGGTTTGTTTGGTGGTTTATCCGGTAATTATACCGAAGGCTTGTTTACAGAAACATTTGCTGCATGTCCAGGCTTAACGGGTGCTATTCCAGAGGATTTGTTTGGTAATCTGGGTGGCAGTCCACAACATTGCATGTTTTATGGTACTTTTAATGAAGCAAGTGGGTTGGGGACAAATATAACCGAAGCAGATAAACCAGAATATATGAAAAATGGTTATGCGTTACCACCAAGATTATTTGGTGAATTAAATGGTGTGCCGGCAGGATATATGTTTAGGAGCACTTTTTATAATTGCACTGGTTTAACGGGTGCGATACCGGAAAATCTGTTTATGGGTGTTTCTGGTGCACCAGCACCATATATGTATTTTAATACTTTTGCATGGTGCAGCGGACTGGGGACAAATATATCCGAAGAAGATAAGCCTGACTATATGAAACGTGGTTATGCAATCCCAGAAAATTTATTCGGTGCAATAAATGGTGCACCAGCACAATCTATGTATTACGGTACATTACAGGATTGTACAGGCCTTTCGGGCAAAATACCAAATGGACTGTTTGGTACATTCACGGATAAACCTGCGGAATATATGTTTACATGGACATTCTCTAATTGCAGTGGTTTAACAGGTTCAATACCTGGCGATTTGTTTGCGGGCATCAATGGTGCACCTGCACATGCTATGTATAATGTAACATTTAATGGTTGTTCTGGATTGACTGGTCCGATTCCAAACAAATTGTTTGGTACATTTAATGGTGTGCCGGCGGAAGGTATGTTTAGTCGTACATTTGACGGTTGTTCTGGTTTAACTGGTTCAATCCCAGACGATTTGTTTAATGGAATATCTGGTCCGATTGTCAGAACCTCATTCAACAAAACATTCCAAAACTGTTCCAATTTAACAGGTGAAATCCCAGAAAATCTGTTTGCGGGTATCACGGGGAATTCATACTGGGGATTCTATAATACCTTTAACGGTGCAACAAAGTTGGGATTAAAAGAAGACGGTTCTTCATCACCAATCCCAGCCGGATTATTCAAAAATATTTCTGGTGATGTGAATTCTGCAAACCAAATGTTCAATGGCACATTTGCAAACACCGGTTATTTAACCAGTTATGTACCTGTTGATTTGTTCAAGAACGTAAATGGATTCTTATCAGACAACCAAACCGGCACCCGTCTTAGCTCCTATACCGCAGGCGGTATGACCAATATATTTGATAATTCTGCTGTGTCAACGGTATGTCCATCTGGGATGTATCAATATTTGACAGGCTTTGAAGTTGATTGGTCTGGTCGTGTTGCGTGTGAACAATGTCCATCAGAATTCCCAAATTCTGATGAAGGTTCTAATGTATCGATAACCAGCTGTTATACATCATGCCCAGAAGTTGAAGGAAAAACATTGGTTACCCCAGAAGCGAAGGTATATTGGACGGAAGATTTGAAGGGTACCGTTGATGTATGTGTATACGAAGATACAGTATACACCATTAAATACCTTGATGAAGATGGTAAAACAATAACGACAGATAATCCAACAAGCTGGACAATTGGCCAGACAGAAACCTTTACATTAACAGATCCAGTAATACCAGAAGGTTACAAATTCAATGGTTGGTACAAAGAAAATGTTATGTATACGGAAAACGTGACCGGCACACGTCTGACAGAAATCACGGAAGAATACGTTGTTGCAAATGCTGACGAAAACAAAGTTGTTACAATCTATGGTCAATTTTATATGGATTCCGTATTTTGGATGACTACGACGGATTTGGCTGCTGGCGATGAATTTAAGTTCCAACTAGTTAATGTTCGTGGCACATTCTATGTAGATTGGGGCGATGGCACGGTTACAAAGTACCAAGACAGTAATTTATGTGTTCATAAATATAACAAACCTGGTGTATATCGTATTGGATTATCTGGCACTGCAACTGCATATCCACGTGCAAATGATGCGAGTTTTAATGAAAATTGTGGTGTGTATTATTATAATACATTTTCTATATCAAAATGTGGGAATGGAACACCTGATGTAACACCAGAAAAATTGGCAAAGATAGAAGGTTGTTTAGGGTGTGTATTCCCAACACTGGACGATGGTTCAAATCCTAATTTTGCTGTGACTTTTTGTGGGTGTGAAAATTTACAGGGTGAAATACCACCGAAATTATTTGATGGAATCCATGGTCAGCCTGCAAAGGGGATGTTCCTGCATTTGTTTGCGCTTGATGCGGGTTTGACTGGTAAAATTCCAGATGGATTGTTTGGTGATTTATCTGGTAATTATACCGAAGGAGTGTTTGCAGAAACTTTTTATGGATGTTCGGGTTTGACGGGTGCAATCCCAGTTGATTTATTTGGTGGTCTTGGCGGTGCCCCACAACATTGTATGTTTTATGGTACTTTTTATAAAGCAAGTGGTTTAGGTGCAAATATAACCGAAGCAAATAAACCGGAATATATGAAAAATGGTTACGCATTGCCACCACGATTGTTTGGTGAATTAAATGGTGCACCAGCGAGATATATGTTTATACATACATTTAACGGTTGTTCTGGATTAACGGGTGCAATACCTGAAAATCTATTTACCGGTGTCAATGGTGCCCCTGCAAAAGCTATGTATAATAATACTTTTGCGGGGTGCAGTGGACTTGGAACAAATATATCCGAAGAACAAAAACCCGACTATATGAAACGTGGTTATGCAATCCCAGAAAATTTATTCGGTGCAATAAATGGTGCACCGGCGGATTATATGTATACAGCCACATTTGGTGACTGTAGTAGCTTAGGAGGCAAAATCCCAGAAAATCTGTTTGGTAATATATCTGGTGCCCCTGCACAATATATGTACAACGGAACATTTTATAACTGTTCTGGGTTGACTGGTTCGATTCCAAACAAACTGTTCGGTACATTTAATAATATTCCAGCACAATATATGTTTAGTAAAACATTTGATGGTTGTACTAGTTTAGAAGGGCCAATCCCAGATGATTTGTTCAATGGTATTACTGGCCAAATCGCAGATTATTCATTCAATAAAACATTCCAGAACTGTTCAAGTTTGACTGGTGAAATCCCAGAAAATCTGTTTGCAGGTATCACGGGGAATTCATACTGGGGATTCTATAATACCTTTAACGGTGCAACAAAGTTGGGATTAAAAGAAGACGGTTCTTCATCACCAATCCCAGCCGGATTATTCAAAAATATTTCTGGTGATGCGAATTCTACAAACCAAATGTTCAACGGCACATTTGCAAACACCGGTTATTTAACCAGTTATGTACCTGTTGATTTGTTCAAGAACGTAAATGGATTCTTAGCGGATAACCAAACTGGCACCCGTCTTAGCTCCTATACCGCAGGCGGTATGACCAATATATTTGATAATTCTGCCATATCTACGGTATGTCCATCTGGCATGTATCAGTATTTAACAGGCTTTGAAGTTGATTGGTCTGGTCGTGTTGCCTGTGAACAATGTCCATCAGAATTCCCGAAATCTGATATGGGTCAAAATGTATCTATCCCCAGTTGTTATACAGATTGTCCAGAAATTACTGGTAAAACTGTAACAGGTGGTAAAAAATATTGGACAGCAGATTTAGTTGGGAATACTGAAACATGTGTATATGATGGAATTGCGTATAACATAAACTATGAATTAAATGGTGGTGTAAATTACGAAGGTGCGCCAACGTCTTATGTTTATGGGGGCGGTGCTACGATTGGCGGGATACCGACCAAGAACAGTTTTGTATTTATATCTTGGTGTCGTGATGCGGAATTAACAGATTGTGCAATGCCATATGAAATCAGTGCAAAAGATTCAGGTGATGTCACATTGTACGCCAAATGGCAATTTGTATGTGAAACGGGCAAATGGTTCCATATTGGTGAAGATCGCATGTGCTTGTACAGAAATAAAGAAACAGAAAAGACCATAAACTTTGATATTGGTGGTGATGTATATTATCTGTTGATGTCCATAAATCCAGACTTGCGTATCAATGCGACATCCACCAAGAAATTACGAATGCAGCAAAATGGTGTAATTTACAATGGACACGATTGGTCTGTGATGTAGGTTAAATAAATTTTTACATTGGGGATTTTATGCTTGTAAAAACTGTTTTGATATTGCATGATTGAATCATGAAAAAGAATATATTTACCTTGTTTTTTATGATGTTGATATCTGGGGCAAATGCAACGGATTTCAAAACACCCGCAAAGTCGGCGTTTTTAATTGATTATGATTCTGGTGTGGAAATTTTCGCCAAGGAAGCAGACACGTTAATGCCACCATCATCAATGATTAAATTGATGACTTTGGCGGTATTATTTGATGAATTAAAGGCCGGTAATATAACAATGGATACACGTTTTACCGTTGGTGAAAATGCAGATTATAACAAGCCTGAATGGTACCCCGCCAGCAAGATTTGTTTGGTTGCAGGTCAAACAATTTCTGTACGTGATTTGATATTGGGATTGATTGTATTGTCTGGTGGTGACGCATCAATGGTTGTGGCTGAAACGTTGGCTGGTAATGAGGATGCATTTACACAAATGATGGAAAAAAAGGCACGCAGCATTGGTATGAAAGAATCTACATTTGGTAATGCCAGTGGTCTGCCCAACCCGAATAATTTGATGACCAGTCGTGAATTAGCGATATTGGGCCAGCATTTAATTTCAGATTATCCAGATATTTACCCATTATTTGCGACCAAACGTTTTGAGTTCAAAGAGCATAAGTCTGATTGGTGCCGTGATTGGGGACGCACACATACTGTAAATTATAATAAATTGTTGTTTAATATGCGTGGTGCAGACGGTATGAAAACAGGTCACACAGACCAGGGTGGCTATGGCATGGTAGCCAGTGCGAAAAACGGTGGCCGTCGTTTAATTGGTGTTATAAATGGATTAAACGCTAAAAATCATGATGCGTTGGCAACAGAAATGAAAAAGTTATTAGAATACGGTTTCAGTTCTACAACCAACAAAACGTTTTTCAAACCCGGGGACAGTGTTGCGACAATTCCTGTGTGGTATGGACGCAGTAAAAATGTGATTGCCACCCCAGAAAAGCCATTTATTATAACCGTGCCTTCAAGTGAAGGTACCCGTGATGTGCGAATTTTGGCACGATATAATGAACCTGTTATTGCACCTGTGCGTGCGGGTGATGTTGTCGGTGAAATAATAGCCCAGAAAAATGGTGCTGTGATTGGACGTGCAAATCTGGTTGCCAAGGATACTGTTAAAAAGAAGCAATTATTCGGGCGTGTAATTGAAAATCTAAGGGTTATATTTGGGTTAAGATAATGGCACCACGTAAGAAAACTTCTGCAAGTAATTATAAATTCCCACACCCAATGGAAAACGAATATTTGGTTGGGCATGCAGAAACATTACAAAATTTCATTAACGCATGGGAAAATCGTGATAATCACCCAATGCATCCTGTTTGGATGTTGACGGGGCCTGTTGGTATAGGCAAGGCCACATTGGCATATAAAATTGCAAAAATGGTTTACGGTAACGTTGGTGATTTCTTTATTATTGATATAGACAGAAATATTGATAAAGACGGAAAATCCAAGGCCGATGGCAAGGTTATATCTGTTCACACAGTACGTGCAATGATTGATAAAATGCAGATGTCATCTATGTCCGGTGGTTGGCGTGTTATATTGATTGATTCTGTGGACCAATTGAATACAGCGGCATCAAATGCGATTTTAAAATTACTGGAAGAACCACCTGCCAAGACATTATTTTTATTGGTTGTGCATCAATTGGCAAATGTTTTACCAACTGTTCGTTCACGTTCACGTGTTGAAAAAATGCGACCGTTAAGTATTTCTCAGTTACGTGAATTATGTGCTAAATTTATCCCAGATGAAGATATCAGCACAGAAACATTACGTCTGTCCAATGGCAGTTTTGGCAGGATTGCGAATTTAAAAACATCTGGTGGTGATGTGATTTACGCAGAGTTGTTGGATATGTTAAAAAACAAACACGCAACCAGTGCAGATGTTATGGCTATGGCCAAGAAAATTGCACCTGATTCAGTTATGCACGGAATATTATTAGATGCAATTGCATACTTTGGTTTGGCGGAGTTATATCCAATTGCGACCCATGCAATTGCAGATATTAAAAATGTATATTTAGAACCTGAAATAGGCATCTTTAAAATATTGATGGAAATCAAAAAATGTTTATAGATACACATTGTCATTTAACCGATAAATATACAGGTGGGGCGGATGCAGTCATTGCACGTGCGGTGGCTTCTGGGGTTGGCATGTTGATTTGCCCGACTGCGGATCCTGGGGATATATCTGGTGCCTTGGAAATCGCAAACAATCATGATAATGTATATTGTACGATTGGAATTCATCCAGAATATGCACCAACAGATGCGTCAAAATTCCTGACAGATTCTGTTTTAAATAACCCACGTGTGGTTGGTGTTGGTGAAATAGGGTTGGATTATCACTATAATACAGACAATAAATCACAGCAAATCGCATTGTTTGAACAGCAATTGGAAATAGCACGTCGTTTTTCATTGCCTGTGGCGATACATACGCGTGATGCAGACGCAGATACTGCGGCAATACTGACCGGAACGAATACGGGTGTTATGCATTGTTATACCAGTTCTTGGGATTTAGCAAAATGTATGCTGGACCGTGGTTTTTTCTTTTCTGCCAGTGGTATTTTGACATTCAAAAACGCCCAAGAAATTCGCGAAACGTTCATGAAAATCCCACTTGATCGGATTGTTATTGAAACAGACTCACCATATTGTGCACCTGTTCCATATCGTGGTCAGGTTTGTGAACCGTCAATGGTGACCCAAACGGCACAGGTATTGGCCGAAATAAAGGGTATCGATATAAACGAACTGGAACATATTTTGACCCAGAACGTAAAAAAACTGTATCCAAAAATTCAATTTTAAAACCCGCAATGCGGGTTTTATTTTATCGTCTGTTTTGTTTCATTGAATCTAAAATTGATTGTGTTAAAACAGGTGTTTTATACTTAAATTTAAGTACATTTTCCAAGTGTTTCAATAATTGCTTGTTGTTTGGTTCACGTAATGGAACATATACATTATCGCAATACTTTATATCATGGTATACATACGTATCAACACCCAAATCGTACAACATTTTTCTCACATAATTGCGTGCATATATCATCTTTGGATATGATTTCTCGTTTAAAATATCTTGGCGAAGATTAGTGTTAAACACTATCGCATCATCTGTCAAAATAACAAGACACATTGTGCTAATTTTATCTATTGTCTCGCGTGCAAATTTATGTGCTTTCTGATCAATAAAATCTGTTGTTTTTAATTCGTTTTTTATGTGCTCTACACTAGGAGATGAATGATATACCATTTCATCAATATTATATTTTGGCGTTTCTTCCCTTTTTGTTAATCCTAAAAGTAAATCATCAATATTATATTTTGACATTTTGTTCCTCTTTGTTAATTCTAAAAGCAAGTATTACATAATCTAATATAATTGCAATTTATTTTTATATGTGTAAAATAACGTACTGTTATGGCAAGAAGTATTATAAAATTTGGTCAAGTTTCTGAAAACCGCAAGGCTCGGTACAGTTATTCTATTGAAGACACGATAGAGGCGGGCATATCTTTGACAGGGGCCGAGATAAAATCGATAAGATACGGTTTGGTTACGATTGTTGATGGTTTTGTTCAGCGTCGTGGTGATAATCTGTTCTTGGCCGGGGTCGAGATTCAAAAGTTGCCAACGGCGGCCCGCATTGTAAACTTTGATGAACGCCGCAGTCGTCAGTTATTATTGCACCGCAATCAAATAAACAGATTGATTGGCAAATTACAGGAAAAGGGTGCAACAATTGTTCCTTTAAAGTTATACTTTAACAATCGTGGAAAATTAAAAGTATTACTGGGTATTGGTTACGGTAAAAACAAAGTGGACAAGCGTGAAACGATAAAACAACGCGAATGGGATAAATCCAAGGCCCGCATTTTAAAGGGAAAATAGGGCTGTTCCTATAAAAATCTTGATTTTACGTGCTTTTTCTGGTACTGTACTGGGTGTACGGGGGAATAATCGCACAGCCACAGATTCAATTACAAATAAAGATATATTCTTTATTCGCAATGAATTGGGTGGCTGGGCAAAAGTCTAATAATAAAAAAGGTTTAAAATGGTAAAAGTAAAAGAAAAAAAGAACGTGCCTGAAAAACAGGCACAAAATAAAACGCCCAAGGCTATACGTGGTATGAATAAACACGAAACAGATGCTAACGATGATAAAATGTATTTTATGGCATTGGGTGGATTGGAACATATTGGTCAAAACATGTATCTGTATAAATACCGTGGTAAATATTTGGTTGTAGATTGCGGTATGGGATTTTTGGACGAAGAAATAGGGGCCGGTGATGTTCAATATTGTGACACAACATGGTTGGAAAAACGCAGCAAAGACGTTATTGGCTTTGTAATCACACACGGTCACGAAGACCACATTGGTGCATTAAAATATATTTGGCCAAAATTCAGAAAACCAATATATTGCACACGTTTTCCTGCGGAAATTTTGCGTCGCACATTTGCGGGAATTGAAATGGATTTTGATCCCAAAAAAGACATTGTTGAATTTGACCACAATGGCGACACATTGGATTTAGATCCATTTACGGTTGAAACATTCCATGTAACACACAGTGTGCCTGAGGCACAGATGCTGATTATCAAAACGCCTGCGGGTAAAATTTTACACACAGGTGACTGGACATTTAACGATGATATTCCGATTGAGGCACCAACTGATTTTGCACGTTTAATGGAAATTGGATCTGATCCAAAATTGTTGGCATGTATGTGTGATTCCACAAATTCATCACGTCAAACCAAACAGGTGACCGAGGTTCAGGTTCGTGATACATTGACAGAAATTATGAAAAACGCCCCTGGTCGTGTATTTGTAACGGGTTATTCACGCAGTTTGGCACGTATCAAAATGTTTGCAGAAGCTGCCCGTGCATCGGGTCGTGTTGGTGCGATAAAAGAACGCAGTAATCCAAATCCTGTGCCATACGTTGGATTGCCAGAATTCCGTGAAATGGGGATTCAGTTTGGTTATTTGAACAAAGACGATGTATACCTGCACAGCGAAATCAAAGATTTACCTGCGGAAAAACAGGCCATATTCTTGACCGGTTCCCAGGGCGAAAAATACGCAATGTTGACCCGTCTGTGCCATGGTCAGGTAAAAGAATTAAAATTGCAACCAACGGACACGGTGGTATTCAGTGCAATTATTATTCCGGGCCGCGAACAAGATGTTTCGTATTTGTATAACAAATTGGCACGTATGGGCATTAAAACGCATACTATATTTGACACGGATAATGTGCATGCCAGTGGACATGCCGGTCGTCCAGAATTAGAACATTTCTATGATATGGTTCACCCCCAGGTATCTGTCCCAATGCACGGCGATTACATTAACGAAATGTTGAACGGCAAAATGGCGATGGAGCGGGGCGGGGCCAAGCATATGATGGTTTTGCATAATGGTGAAATGTTGGCATTGTCTGATGGTAACGAACCGTACGTTGCAGAAACAATTGATACCAGTTATGTTGTCATGGAAGGCGAAACAGAACGCAGTGCCGATGATCAGGTTTATAAAAACCGCAAAAAGATTGCATCAAATGGGGCTGTATTTGTAACATTGCCGGTTGATAAACGCGGATTCTTAAAGGGTGTTCCCGAAGTATCCAGTGCAGGTATATTTGAAAGTGACGAAACAGGATTTATGAAACGTCAAATTCAAATTGAAATATCCCGTGCGATTGATGGTCTGACCAAGGCAGAACGCAAAGATAAAAATAACTTGGTCCGTGCTGTTCAGGTTGCATCAAACAAAGTAGTTCGTGCTGCATTGGGGGCCGACAAAAAACCACAATACAGTGTACACTTTGTATTGAAATAAAAAATGTCCCAAACGGGACATTTTTTTATGGTATTTGACACTAATTCTCCCAAGGGCTGTATGGTAATTTTTTCACTGTTGTCATTGCGAGCGGACGCGTGGCAATCCAGTCTTTCTTCCTTGTCATTGCGAGCGGACGCGTGGCAATCCAGTTGATGCATTATTATTACAAAGCCAAATTTACTGGATTGCCGCGGTCGTTACACTCCCTCGCAATGACAATAGTGTTTATGTTTTCAAATTACAAAAAATCCCCCAC
>JAZNBN010000011.1:0-34246 GCA_045587125.1 Candidatus Enterousia sp. | reverse complement strand
ATATCGTGCCATTAAGGTGATTATTTTTTTATAACGAAAAGGAAAGGGAAATGAAAAAATATTTTTTAACCACCGCATTAATGGGAACGTTTATTGCACCTGCATTCGGTGCCGACAAAATAATAACCAGTGCGAATACATGTACGGTTGATGTATTGGGCGTGTCCGATAATAATGCAATCGCCAACACGATTGCGACGTGGGATTTGATAGATTATACATTGAACCCTGGTCAGTATCTGAACGTAACAGAAACATCTGTGGACAAAACAACATGCCCCGCGGGTTCATACTGCGTTGGTGGTGGATATACGGTTGAAACGGCGAACAACAGTATCGCCCAATGTCCGGCGGAATACCCGAACAGTGCCGAAGGTGCGGGTGCGGACACGCAATGCTATACGGCATGTACAGTCGCAAATGCGAACATAGCCCACGCCACGGCGGTATCTGGTAATGATTACTTTGGTACGGGAACGGATACATGTTATGCCACGGCCTGTGACAAGGGGTATCACGTAAATGGTGGCGGTATAGAATTGGTTGAAAAAGATCCATTAATACCGGTTGATTATATGTTGTCTGGTGATGGTTATGCATATATTGATGCTAATGGCACATCCGGTAATAGTAATTTGACTGATGCAGGTTTGACTGAAAATAACACGTGGGCTGCACACTTTGATTATGGTACAGTATATGGTAAAGCGAGTTGCCAAGACTCTACAAATCCAGCAATATATATACTTGTTAATACGACTGCATTATTTGAGAATGAAATGACAATCGAAGATTTTAAGATAGGCTTAGAACCACTTGCTGGTAAGGTAAAAACAGAATATATTGTCACACTATTAACAGAAGTTAAGGCAGGTATTAAAGGTGAAAATGAGTTGTTTCAAGCTTTATATGGTTTATTTATGACAGATTATAATGCAGACTACAATACTGGCAATACAGGTCAATATTGTTATTGTCAGATTGATAGATTTGTAGCAGCCGATGGTGATAATATTACAGTTGCTTCCGCCCCATGGGTCTTTAATATAGGGTTGGGTGGCTTTAACTTTGATGATAATTGTTCAACTAGTTGTGCAATCAATTGCGCTGGTGACATACAACACACCGATAGCGTAAGTTCTATAAACCGTGAGGCGGCATTTGGTGCGTTGGGATACACGGAATCTGGTGGAATTTGCACAGCCAACACAATCAATATTGACTGGAACCCAGATAATAATGGTGCACATACAATCAATCAATGTACGTATGAGGGTGCGATTGAAGTACCAGCCGACCCAGTTAAACCAGGGTATACGTTTATGGGATGGAAGTTGGTTGAGTAAAATAAATTATAATCCATCCACTCTGTCATCCTGGACCCTGAGTCCAGGATCCAGGTTTGGCTTTGTAATAATAATGCGTGCTACGCACTACACATTCACCTGGGTCCTGGGGTCAAGCCCCAGGATGACAGAGTAGAATGATTTACTGGATTGCCACGCGTTCGCTCGCAATGACAAAGAGAAAAACAGTTTCCGTCCTTAAAAAATCCCCCAGATGGGGGATTTTTTAACACATAAATCAAACGATTTAGTTCAAAGCTTCTTTCAAGGCTTTACCAGGTTTGAATTTAGGCTGTGTAGATGCTGGGATTTTAATAGCAGCACCTGTTTGTGGGTTGCGACCTGTTGTTGCTTTGCGTTTTGCAGTTGCAAATGTGCCAAAGCCAACCAAGCGAACTTCGCCTTTCTTTTTCAAAACTTTTGTAATTGTGTTAATGAGAGAGTTCAAGCAGTTAGCTACTGTTGCTTTTGTAACATTAGCTTCATTTGCGATTGCTTCGATTAATTGCTGTTTGTTCATATGTTTCTCCTTTCATATATTTAAGGTGTTCGCAGTTCCCAAGGCAATGTCGCTAGAATCCAAGGTTTTTCAAAGTCGTATGACCTTTGTTGCAAGTATTCTAAGGACATTGCCTGTACTGCTTGTACGAATCGTAGAGAATTCTGGGCTTTAAGTCAAGTGTATAATTTAAAATTCGTAATTTTTTACAGTTTTATTTGTTTTTTTTGGCTCAACCATACTGGCACGGACAGCCTTGGCGCCCGGTGTTGTGCCATCACACATTACCCAATTGCTGGTACTGCCACTGACATGAACAGTGCGAAAATAGTTCGGTGTCATCATTAAAATATATACTATCATGATCGCCCAAAACAGCATCTTGGTATACGCCCATGGTTTTTTAAATGCATCACGATTAAATTTATCTTTTAATAAATTTTGATACATAGCCCATGCCCAAACAACAATCAGCAACATAAATGCAAATAAAAATCCAATAATAACAGGTCTTTTAAATTGTGCCAAACCATTGGCAATTTCGTTCCATGGTGATGCCGCCGCCGGACATACATATAGCATATCAGGACCAATCTCTGCCGCAGGGGTTACAGAGTATGTCGGCCACAATTTAATATCAAAAGACACCATCAATATTATTGCCGCCAATATCATAACCGCAATCATCATAGTTTTTTTCATAGTGTAAATCCCCTTTGGTTACAAACTATTATATCACATAAGTAAAAAAAATTAAAATATTATGATTGCATGTTCGCAGTAATGAATATACAATACCGCATGATAAACCAAGGATAATGTTATGACATATGATGAAATCAGAAAGGCTTTTTTAGAATACTTTGAATCACATGGACACAAAATTGTTCCATCTGCGTCATTGATTCCAAACGACCCAACGTTATTGTTTACGGTTGCGGGCATGGTCCCATGGAAGGGTATTTTGCAGGGCACAGAACCTGCATTTGCACCACGTGTTGCAGACGTACAAAAATGTATTCGTGCCGGTGGTAAACATAATGACTTGGAAGACGTTGGTTTTGATGGCCGTCATCATACATTCTTTGAAATGTTGGGGAATTGGTCTTTTGGGGACTATTTCAAAGAAGAAGCGATTAAAATGTCTTGGGAATTATTGACCCGTGTAATTGGTCTGGATCCAAATCGTATTGTTGTAACAACGCATCACAGTGACGAAGAAGCAATCAAAATATGGAAAAAGGTCGCAGGCAAAGATGCAATTTTGTTGGGTGACAAAGATAATTGGTGGTCCGCAGGCGAAACAGGTCCATGTGGTCCATGTACAGAAATGCACTATGATATGGGGGACGATGTACCGGGTGGTTTGCCGGGATCTGAAAACGAAGACGGTGGCCGATTTGTAGAAATATGGAACGACGTATTTATGCAATATGATCGTGATGCCAACGGTAATTTAACACCATTGCCCCAGAAAAATGTTGATACAGGTGCGGGATTGGAACGCTGGGCGGCAATTTTGCAGAATAAATTAGATAATTATGACACAGATTTGTTTGTGAATTTGAAACGTGCGGTATCTGATATCACAGGCGTTGCAGAAACACCCGAAAATGTGTCCAGTTTCAAAGTTATCACAGACCATTTGCGCAGTGTTGGTTTTGCAATCGCAGACGGGGTTATTCCATCAAATACAGACCGTGGATATGTAATCCGCCGTATTTTGCGTCGTGCAATGCGTCATGGCCAAATGTTGGGGCATCGTGGGGCATTACTGTCTAAATTATATCCTGCGTTGATAACGGAAATGGGTGGTGCGTATCCTGAATTAGCACGTGAACAAAAACGTGTTGTTGAAATATTACAAAACGAAGAAAATTCTTTTTCTGATATGTTGCAAAATGGTATGAAGTTACTGGAAAACGAAATTCCAAAATTAAATAACAATATTTTGCCTGGGGATATTGCGTTCAAACTGTTTGACACGTATGGTTTTCCATTGGATTTAACCCAGATGATTTTGCGTGATAAAAACATAGATGTTGATGTTGCGGGTTTTGAAAAATCTATGGCCGAACAAAAAGAACGCAGTCGTGCTAACACCAAAGGTACACGTATATTCTGGGAATCCCAGACAGATTTACCAGACACAGATGATGTTGCAAAATATGCACCTGTGGACATGGAATCACGCGTATTGTCAATATTGCGAAACGGTGAATTTGTAAAAACAGCGAACGCAGGGGACGAAGTAGAAGTTGCATTGGATAAAACAAACTTTTACGGCACCCAGGGCGGACAAACAGGTGACAGTGGTGAATTAAAATCCGGCGATAACACAGTTATGACCGTGGCTGAGGCTGCACGTGTAGATAACGTTGTAATTCACAAAGGTGTATTAACATCTGAATTATCTGTTGGTGATATGGTATCACCGTTGGTAAACCCCGCAATTCGTCAGCAGACCGCCCGTGCACATACCGCTACGCATTTGTTACAGGCGGCATTACGTCATGTATTGAACGAAGACGTTGCCCAACGTGGGTCCAAGGTTTCACCTGATTCTGTGCGTTTTGACTTTTCATTTGGTCGTGCTATGACGGCCGAAGAAAAACAGGCGGTTGAAGATTTAATAAATTCTTGGATTGCATCTGATATGCCGGTTCTGCACGAAGAAATGTCAATGGACGAAGCCGTAAAACGTGGTGCAATGGCATTGTTTGGTGAAAAATACGGTGATGTTGTCCGTGTAATTACTGCGGGTGATGTGTCATGTGAATTGTGTGGCGGAACACATATTAATCGCACAGGCGAAATATTAAAGGCCCGCATAAACAAAGAAAAATCTATCAGCAGTGGTATCAGACGTATTACAATGTCTGTCGGCACATTGGCTGAATAACAGGAATTAAAATATGGGAACAAAAATCAGATATTCCGAAGCGTACAAATTAGATGTATTAAATCGGGCAAAATTGGTTGGTACCATCCAGGCGGCCGAAGAATTTAAGTTACCACCTAAGACTGTTTTACGTTGGAACGATATATATCATATTTATAAAAAGCAAAAAATGCGTTATTTTACTGACACGGAAAAACGTAAAATGTTGACATATGCCAACGAACATGGTCTGACCAGTGCAATGCGTGAATTTAATGTAGATATTTATACTTTTTTACGGTGGAACAAAAAACTGAAAATATATAAACCCACCGGTCGCAGGGAAAATTCCACGCATGATAAAAAACATGAACGCATAGACGAAGCCAAAAAAATAGAAATTTTAGAATATGCTAAAATCCATGGGATTAGCAAAACACTAAGGAAATATAATATACCATCTGCGACATTTCAGTATTGGAATGCCACACGCAAGATATGTCAAATACGTCAACATCGCAAATTCAGTCCCCAGACCAAGTCAAAGATTATAGAATATGCAAATGAAACATCTGTTGCAGATGCAGCCAAGAAATTCAAAGTAACGGGCCATCAAATCAAGAAATGGATGTCTGACAAGGAAAAAACAGAATAAAAATCCCCCACATGGGGGATTTTTTTTTGCAAAATACCCCTTGCGGGGGAAAATCTTATCTGATAGAATTGTTTTGTCATCAGTGGTTGCTGATGATGGGGTGTAGAGGCCCGCTGTCAGCGTCAGAAATGATGGAATTTTGGCGCACGTGTTGTGCCATTTTTTTATCATAATGACGAAAAATCTCCTGACCCAATGGTCAGGAGGGTTGCTAAATATATAGAATAAGCACACAATTCTGACAATTGTCTCTAACCTCCTGACCACTGTTAAAATCGGTGGTTTTGTTTTTGAAAAAAATCAAAAACATCAAACAGGGAGATTATGAAAGGATTGGCGCTGTTATCTTTATTGTTGATAAATACTGCATGGGCAGAAGATGGCACAGAAACCATGGGGGGGTTGATGTCAATTCCGAACTTTGCAGGAATTTGTGGGTATGGTATGTATCATAACCCGGACGGCGAATGCGTAACAATGTCACAGTGGGTGGCTGAATCCACAAAATGCGAACCAATTCAAATAAATGGCGTGTCACGTCCAACATATCAATTTGATGTAAACGTAAGTACTTTTTTACGACATGAACCCAGTGGTAATTGCCGTGGACTGTATTCAAATTACATATATGATTCAGATTTAATAACACCGGTTGATTCAGAAGGTGACTTTTTATACACAGTTACAAATTATGCCGCAATTTGTGGATATGGTGAATATCATTTGAATGGTACATGTTATGACATTGATACTTTGACCGAAGAAACCAGATTTGGTTGTGATAATGGGTATCATAAAACTGTTGCAACAGATGCATCTTTTATGGGCCCCAAAGAATTTGTTACAAATCCAAACGAACCATTATGCAATGGGGATTATTTACTGTATAACTTTGTAGATGGCACAGACAGTGCATCGTATGATACGGCCCGCATTTATCCAATGTATAATGGCACGTTGTTATTTGTTGGGGCCGCAGAAACCAGAAACATATCAACATTTGATGAAATGTATAACAACCGGTGCAGTGTAAATCCAGAGAATTATTATAATATCAGTTTGCTGGGGGCAAACACATCACAACCATTTGCATTTCCAATATTGGGTATGTGTGATACCGGGTATTCAAAATTTATCATTGATAAAAATTGCCATTATATAAATTCAGATGCGGATGTTGCTGAAAATATGATTTGCGGTGTGCTGTGCGATAATCCAAATTATGTTTATACAAATTCAGGTGTATGTTCGGAACGTGGTTATTGTTCCAATGACGGCAAACACAGACGTTTGTATGTCGGTCTGCCCAATGGCGACAGTTACAGTTATCCGTTATACGCATCAAAAACAACAGAACCCGCATTGAATTTTAGATTACCGAATGACAAAGGTGGTTATCAGACATGTTATGTAAATTTGGTACCACCAGATGCAATAAAACATTTTGTAACGGAAAAGCCAAATCCATTGCGATTGGGGTATCCCCGCACATGGATCATGGGTGACGGTAAAGAATACAGCAGTAAAACATTGATAACGATAGATTAACTGGATTGCCACGCTATCGCTCGCAATGACAAGGTGGAAAGATAAGAAAACAAAGGAGAAGAAATGAAGCGAATATTTATATTTTTGATTGGTGTGATGATGGTTGTGCCATCATTTGCGGGTCCCGATGACACCGATGAAATATGTCGTCGTAATACATTGGTAATGGCGGTATTACAAAAAGAAAAAAATGGCACAGTTTCATATCTGAAACCAGAAAAGAAACGTTGGGTTGTAACATTTGATTATGATATTTTTGCGAACATGCGCCCGGGGATAACCGCATACGATATTTATGGCAGTGCGACCTGTAACGGTATTGCGGTTAAATCTTCATCGGACGGTAAATCCAACAGTGCCGGCGATGCAGAACCCGGGGATACAAATACATTTTTAAAGGCCACGTCCCGTGACGTTGGTCCGAATTGTTGGTGCAAAATGGATGGGCCGGTAACATCGTGGTGGACATATTTTAAAAAATATGATTCACGAGCCGATTGTGCAGCCCAATGCACAGAATTTTGCGCAAACAATTTTGCAAATAATACCGAAATTGCATCGGGCGTAAATGGACGTGATGCAATGTTTTACACAATTTGGTAATGGGGGTGAATATGAAAAAAATATTTATAATATTATGTTGTATGTTATGTATATCGGCACACGCCACCGAAATGTGCGCCCGTGATGATACAGTCGTAATCCCATTAGACGCAACGATAAATGGTACAGGTGGCTCTTCTAATGTCGTAGAATGGTTGTGGTGGATTTCATTTGAATATGGTAACATATACGCCAGTGCAGCCTGTTTATCTAAAAAAGAAGTGATGGAAATTTCTGGTTGGAATGGCACAACAAGTATACCTAATGGGTGGAGTCTGGGTAGTGCAAGCGATGAATTGGTAGGTTTATCTGGATATTATATGAATGCGGATATAAATAATGCGATTCCAGATGCTGAAAAACCTGATTATGAAAGAAAGTATTGTTTCGTCAAAATAAATCATCCATTATCTTCTCCTTGGGTTTTATCTTGGATTCATGACACTGGTAAGGGCAATGTGATAAGTTGTGATCCTGCTTGTATAAACAATGCTCCTAATGCACGGAATGCTAATAGTCTTGCCTATAGAATAGCATTATTCAACTCCATCGGGACGACACCGCCGTGGCCGTTGGATTAAACAAACTGTACAGGCGTCTACACCCAAATCCCCCAATTGGGGGATTTTTTATTCGGCAATATGTATAGGAATTATTTCAGAAATACGTATATAAGAACCTTTTCTTAAACGACTTATTGTCATTGCAACAATAAAATAAAAGGGTTATAATACGTATGTCTTTACACAAGACAAACTTAAATCTTGAAAAGGAGAAAACAGATGAGAGGACTAACGAACTATGTTCTTATACCATTGACATTTATCGGTGCCCTGAACTGGGGTCTGGTTGGTATCTTTGGTTTTGATTTAGTTGCGTATTTGTTCGGCCCTGCAACATTGGCCAGTAACATTGTATATGCAATTATCGGTATCGCAGCATTGGTTTGGTTGATATGGATGTTTATCGACAGACCTGTGTCACGTGATAGATAAATTTAACAAAATAAAAAAAAGTTTCATGTCTACGCCCCAAATACAGGGGCGTTTTTATTTCGTACCAGAAATCGCATTTTCAAAATCTGATTCACCCCAAACAGTTATACCCAATTCCATTGCACGGGCCAGTTTACTGCCTGCCTCGGCCCCGGCTAAAACAATGTCGGTTTTGCTGGAAACACTGCCCGCCACGGTTGCACCCATACGTTCCAATATTTCTTTGGCGGCATCACGTGTGTAATTGCTAAGCGTACCTGTTAAAACAACCTTTTTACCACTTAATGGGCCGTCTGATTTTTGGGTACCGATAACCGCATCATGTACATTTATTTGTTCCAGTAATTTATCCAAAACATTTACGTTATTTTCATCTGCAAAAAACGAAACAATTTCATCAGCCATCACATCGCCAATGCCATCAACAGACTTTAATTTCCATAATGGCGCACTGCGGACCGCATCCAATGTTCCAAATGTGCGTGCCAATATTTTGGCAGTTACTTCGCCAATATCCGGTATGCCAATCGCAAATAAAAATCTGTTCAGGTCTATGTTACGTGCATCTTCTATGGATTTGTTCAGATTACGGACCGATTTTTCACCAAAACCATCAATTTTTTTAATTTCATCACCATGGTTCGCAATCAATGTGAAAATATCAGCCGGTGTTTCAATCCAACCACGACCAATAAATGTTTCTAATTGACGTGTGCCCAAACCTTCTATGTCAAAACCATGGCGGGAAACAAAGTGTTCCAATTCACCCAATCTTTGTGCAGGACATGCCAACGTGTTCACACACCTGCGTGCAACCGCCCCAGATTCTTGGACAACGTTTCCGCCACATACCGGACATGTTGTCGGGAATACGTATTCGGTCGCATTTGGATTTTGTTCTGCAACACCAACAATTTGCGGTATAACATCGCCGGCACGTTGGACAATTACCCGATCCCCAACACGCACATTTAAACGCTTGATTTCGTCCGCGTTATGTAATGTCGCACGTGATACAACCACACCACCAATGTTTATCGGTGCCAATTCTGCCACAGGGGTCAATACGCCTGTACGGCCAACCTGAACCGTAATGTCACGCAATTCTGTTATCGCACGTGCGGCAGGGAATTTATAAGCAACCTCCCACCGGGGGCTGTTGGCACGACTGCCCATTTTTTCTTGGGTGGCAATGTCATTTACCTTTAATACCAATCCATCAATATCAAATGGAATGTCCGGACGCATAACCATGATTTTATTATATACCGCCTGAATTTCATCCATAGTGTCCGCATGATGTGCCCAATGACGTGTCGTTTTAAATCCCCATGATTCCAAACGGTCAAAATATTCAGACTGGGTCGCAAAATCACGTTCAGAAATATCACCATACGTATATGCAAATGCACTAAGTTTTCGGGTGGCGGTAACGCGTGGATTTAATTGACGCAGTGATCCCGCCGCCGCATTGCGTGGGTTTGCAAATTGTTTACTGGATTCATTGTTCAATGCAATAAAGTCTTCACGGTTCATGTAAACTTCGCCCCGAACCTCAACCACGTGGGGGAAATTGCCCGATAATTTTTGTGGGATATCCGGTATAGTACGTAAATTTTCTGTGATATCTTCGCCCAAGGTACCACTGCCCCGTGTCAGTCCACGTACCAATACGCCGTCTTCATAGCGGGCGGAATAAGACACACCATCAACCTTTAATTCAATAAAGATTTTTTTGCTGGTCAATTTGTTAAACCAATCTGCGACCTCACCCTCGTCAAATACATCAGATATAGACAGCATTGGTACATTATGCGCATATGATTTAAACTTATTAGATACAGCCGCACCAACATGCGTAGATGCACCACCCTTGGCCAATTGCGGATATTGTTCTTCTATTTCCAATGCACGTTTTTTTACCGCATCATACGTTGCATCATCAACAATTGGTGCATCATTTTGATGATATGCAATATCCCATTCATGCAGTTTCTTTAATAAATCTGCATGTTCCGACAAAATAAATAAATCAGGTTGCATAGACATGCAATAATTATAGAAAAATACAAGCGGTCAGTGCAAGTACATAGTGAAAAAAAATCCCCCAAACGGGGGATTAAATTTTATTGTGCAACATGTGCCTCAACATGTGCCTGATCTTTTGCAGGACCATGTTTTTTATGTTTCATTTGTTTTCTGTGTGCACCGAATTCTTCTTTGCTGACACAACCGTCATGATTAGCATCCATCATTGGAATCATTTGTTGCATTTTTGGACATTTTACAACCAAACAACCATTTTCAAATGTTGGACGTTGTTTGAACATGCAACCCTGTTTACAGCAGCACATTTTAGCGGCAACAAAACCCAATGCAAAAATGATTAAGAACAAAATAAATTTCTTAAAGAAACCACATTTGTGATGACATGCGCAATGTTCATGACAGTTTCCCTGGCATGCACAATTTTTATCACAACCGCATGGTTTTACATCAGCAACCACAGGGGCCACAGGGGCTTTTTTTACAGGTGTTTTTTTAGTTGCAACTTTTTTTGTTGTTGTTTTTTTTGCCGTAGTTTTTTTAGTTACTGCTTTTTTTGCAGTTGTTTTTTTAACAGATTTTTCTGCCATGGTTCCTTCCTTTTTTTTGTTATTCGACATCGGAATTTTATTTTATAATTTTTTTATTGTAAAGAAAAAAATAAACTTTTATTTACCAAATATTGTGTAAAAAAAATCCCCCACTTGGGGGATTTCAGGGACGGGAAACTGTTTTTCTCTTTGTCATTGCGAGCGGACGCGTGGCAATCCAGTTGATGCATTATTATACTAAGGCCAAATTTACTGGATTGCCGCGGTCGTTACACTCCCTCGCAATGACAAAAGTTTTTTAGTTCTTTTATTCCGAACATTTTCCTTTGTTTTTCCTTTGTCACGCCTATCGAAGGCAGGAACAGGGACAACATTTGGCTTTGTTATTTGGTTCGCTTTGCTCACACTTCTTAGACCCAAACCCTGCCTTCGCAGGGGTGACAAAGGGTCCAGGATGACAGAGTGGATGGATTATAATTTATTTTACTCAACCAGTTTCCAACCGGTAAATGTATACCCCGGTTTAACTGGGTCTGGGGTTGGTAATATGACACTACCATCATATGTACACATATTTTTGATATGTTCACCACCATTGTCCGGATTCCAATCAATATTGATTGTGTTGGCTGCACAAATTCCACCCGTTTCCACCACATCCAATGCACCGACCACCGCCCCACGGAACGCGAGATCGGTCACGCCATCGAAGCGCAAGGTGTTCGCACAGTAGTACGCGCAATTGCCCGCGCAAGCGTCAGCCAAGCCGCCGCCGTTGTAGAACACCCACGGAGCCGATGTAACTATTTCTTTCGTTCCGCCTGTTGGCATAAACCCATCCATTTGGCAATAACAGTATTGGCCACTATCCGTTGTTTGATAATTTGCTTCTTTATCACTAAATACAGTATAGAACTTTTTTTGGTATGATTCATAATCATCACCAAAATACCCATCGCCCCAATTTTCTTCATAATAATCCATTAATATATCTACCTTGGCCACCCCACCCGCAGAAACCAGACCGGCGTAAAATTCTTCACGGGTTATATCACCCCCAACAGAATCCGCATTGTTAAAAAAGTATTCTAATGCGGGGTCTGCCACCGCTGGTTGGCATGATGCTTTACCGTATACTACGCCATCACTATATGCCACGGCCCATGTGTTTGGTGCCGTTACACTGTCGGCTGGTATCGCATCAACGGTGCCTTCGCTATAACTTCTGCCATCTGCAAAAACAGCTCTGTAACCATCACCTTCATCTGTCAAACTTATCGGGGCCAATGGTGTTTTTTCAACCAATTCCAATCCACCACCGTCTACATGATAACCCGTTTCGCATGCCGTCGCGCCACACGTATCGGTACCGGTGCCATAGTAATCATTACCAGATACCGCCGTGGCGTGGGCTATATTTGCCGTTGCAACCGTACATGCGGTGTAACATTGTGTGTCCGCACCTGCACCTTCGGCACTGTTTGGGTATTCCGCCGGACATTGGGCGATACTGTTGTCCGCAGTTTCAACTGTATACCCACCACCAACGCAATATGATCCAGATGGACATGTGGTTTCTGTAACCGACGCGTCCGTTACGTTTAAATATTTCCCCGGGTTCAATGTATATTCAATCGCATCCCATGTCGCGATTGTATTTGCCGTCGCATTATTGTCCGACACGCCCAATACGTCGACCGTACAGGTGTTCGCACTGGTTATTATTTTATCGGCACCGAATGCAGGTGCAATAAACGTTCCTATTAATGCGGTGGTTAAAAAATATTTTTTCATGCTTCCTTCCTTTATGTTTTTGCTTTTTGCAAAAACAAAACCACTGATATTTATACAGTGGTCAGGAGGTTCAAGACAATCTCAAAGAATTGTGTGCTTATTCGACATATTAGGCATCCCTCCTGACCATTTGGGTCAGGAGATTTTCGCCATTAATAATAAAAAAGGCACAACATGTGCGCCATATCTCATCATTTCTGACGCTTTGAGTCGGGTCTTGACACCCCATCATCAATAACCACTGATGACATGACTATTTTATCAAATAAGACATTTTCCCGCAAGGATATTTTTTATATCTTTACACCGTATTTGCCACGGTTTATTGGGCGGTATGACAAAGCCTCGGCCAAATCGGACATTTCAATATTTTCTGCCCCACGCAGGTCTGCAATTGTGCGGGCCAATCTTTTGATACGATTGTATCCACGTGCAGACATGCCCATTTTTTCCGCGGCATTATTTAAAAATGCAGTTAATTCATCATTTAATTTTGCATATTGTTCTAATTCTGTGCCGTCCAGGTGTGCATTAACTTTGCCCTGGCGTGCAATTTGTCTGTTTCGTGCGGCGACCACACGTGTGCGTATTTGTGCACTGGTTTCCCGTGGGGTGTCATCACGCGTCATTTCCCAAGGATTAACCGCATCAACATCTACGTGCAAATCAATTCGGTCCAATAATGGGCCTGATATTTTATTCTGATATGCCTCGGCGCATCTGGGGGCGCGTGTGCATGACAAAGCCGCATTTCCCAAATGTCCGCATGGACATGGATTCATAGCCGCAATTAATTGAAAACGGGCAGGGTACGTCGCGTTCTTTTTTGCACGTGAAATCAATATGCGACCAGATTCCATTGGTTGACGTAATATTTCCAATGTCGCCCGATTAAATTCAGGCAATTCGTCCAAGAACAATACACCGTTATGTGCCAAAGAAATTTCCCCAGGCCGTGCATCAGATCCGCCACCCGCCAATGCGACCGGACTGGACGTGTGGTGAACACTGCGGAACGGGCGCGAAGACATTAACGCTTTGTTATTCAATTGTCCTGCAATGGAATAAATAATAGATGTTTCTAATATTTCATTTGCGGTCATTTCAGGCATAATGGTTGGCAACCGTGATGCCAACATGGTTTTACCCGACCCGGGCGGTCCAACCATCAACATTGCATGGCCACCTGCGGCCGCAATTTCCAATGCACGTTTTGCAGCGGCCTGGCCATGAACCTCGGCCATGTCTAATGTAGAATTCGTTGTAACGGTTGGCGTTGTTTCCGGGGGCGGGGTCAGAATATGCAGACCTTTGAAATGATTTATCAATTCAATGACATGATTGGGTGCCAATATGTTTGTATGTCCGGCCCATCGTGCCTCGGCCCCCTGGGGGCCCGGGCATATAATTCCCATATTATGGTCTTTGGCCCAAACACTAGCCGGTAATACCGCGTCTGTTTTAACAATGGCACCGTCCAAACCCACTTCGCCCAGTATGAAATATTTTTCCAATTCAACTTCGGGTAAAATTCCCAATGCACATAAAATCCCACACAGTATCGGCAGGTCAAAATGAGAACCACTTTTTTCCACGTCTGCCGGTGATAAATTTACCGTCAATCGCTTAGACGGTAATGCTAAATTCATAGCAGATAAAACATTTCTGATTCTTTCTGCGGATTCTTTGACCGCCCGATCTGCCAAACCAATGATATTAAATTCAGGCTTTGACAATCCTGCGGACAATTGGACCTGAACATCAATGGGTGTTGCGTCCATCCCATTAAAAATTATTGATTTCAAAGATATCATGCGTGTATATTATAACTTGAATTAAATTTGTGCAAGTTATAATATATGCACAACGAAAAAAAAGGAAAAAGATATGGCACCCCGTAAAAAGAACGTCGCACGTGAATGGTTTAACACTATATTTTATGGCGCATTGATTGCGATTGCATTTCGCAGTTTTTTGCTTGAACCGTTTAATATTCCGTCTGGGTCTATGATACCAACATTGCATATTGGGGATCATATTTTTGTAACGAAATGGACATACGGTTATTCACGTTATTCGTTCCCATTTGGGTCTTGGAAATTGTGGAACGGGCGTTTCTGGGCGTCTGAGCCAGATGTTGGTGACGTAATTGTATTCAGAAATCCGATAAATCAAAGCCAAGATTTTGTTAAACGATTAATTGGTCGCCCGGGGGATAAAATTCAGGTCAAACAGGGTAGGCTATACATAAACGGCACAATTGTTCCACGTGAAAATCCACGTCCATATATTGTTGCGACAATGCCAAAATCTATGCGTTCTGTGGGGTATTACAAAGACAATATGTCAATCAAAGGCAATAAAATTTGGGTTGATAATAAACCTGCTGAATTTAATTACACGATTGAATACAGACCGGACAGTTTTTGTCGCATGTATGCAGGTGCATGTGGTGTTTTTGATGCGACTGAATACACAGAAATTTTACCAAACGGTGTTTCACACAGTATCATAGAAATGTCTGATGATGCACATTATGATAACACACCTGAATTTGTTGTGCCTGAAAATCATTTCTTTTTCATGGGCGACAATCGTGACAACAGTGGGGACAGTCGTGGTGATATTGGATTTGTTCCACGTGATAATGTTTTAGGTCGCGTTTGGGGAATATGGTATTCGCATAATTATTATGCACCTATGATGTCTGTATGGTCATGGGGTAATAAAATGCGTTGGGACAGATTTGGAATGGGAATTGATTAAAATGATAAATTTTGACTATAAATTTAAAGATGAAAAATTACTGGAATTGGCACTGACACAAAGTGGTGTAAATTCTTTGCGTAATAATGAACGATTGGAATTTATTGGTGATCGTGTATTGGGGTTGGCAATTGCTGATTTGCTGATGGACATATACCCAACTGAAAGCGAAGGCGAATTGGCACGTCGTCATGCGTTTTTGGTATCCACCCGTACCCTGTGGGGTGTTGCCCGCAGTGTTGGTCTGGACAAAGAAGTTCGCCATGGGCACATGACCGCAGGTCGCAAAAATCATATCTTGGCCAACGCAATGGAAGCAGTCTTGGGTGCGATATACATTGACGGTGGATTTGATGTTGCACGTAAATTAATAATTGGTCTTTGGCGTGATTTGGCATTGGCTGACCCTGTGGCACCCAAAGATCCTAAAAGTGCACTGCAAGAATTTGTTCAAAAAAATGATTCTGGTGCATTGCCTGTGTACGAATTTTGTGCGGCCCAGGGTGAATCACATAACCCGATATTTGCGGTCAAAGTTTCGGCTATGGGTAAATCTGCATTGGCCACGGGTGAATCTAAAAAAGCGGCCAGTTTGGCTGCCGCAGAAGAATTGTTGAAAATTCTTGCAATTTAACACATGTCGGTATAAAATCGGCACATAAATATAACAAAGGAAAAAATATGTTCTCTATTTTATTAGTTTTGTTGGTAATCGTTGCGGTTTTAATGATTGGGTTGATTTTGTTACAAAAATCCGAAGGATCTGGCATGTCTGGATCATCTGCATCATCTATATTGGGCGGTGCATTAACAGGTGCGGCGGCTGGTAACTTTTTGACACGTGCGACCGCTTGGTTGGCGACAATATTCTTTATTTTATGTGCGGCATTGGCGTTGATTTCTGCAAAAACAAACATTGGGAATCAGCAAAGTGCATTGCGTGGTGAAATTATGGCACCTGATATGGTGGCACCTGTGGCAGATGCACCGGTTGATACTGCAACAGTACCGACCCCAGAACAACCATTAGAAAAGAAATAATAATCCACTTCGTCCGCACAAGGGGTGCCCGTCAGGGCGGGGTAGTGGTAAATATAAAAAATCTCCATTGTGGGGATTTTTTTGTGGATAAAACCCCTTGCGGTAAATGTTCATATTTGATAAAATAGTCGTGTCATCAGTGGTTATTGATGATGGGGTGTAGAGGCCCGTTCAAACGCATCTGAAAAGGCACAAAATATTGAATGTATTTTGGTGTTAATGTTTTTAGATGAAATCTCCTGTCCCAAATGGTCAGGAGGGATGCCTAATATGTCGAATAAGCACACAATTCGTTTGATTGTCTCTAACCTCCTGACCACTGTTTATGAATCGGTGGTTTTGTTTTTGCAAAACCACAACCAGAAAGGACGGGAGATATGAAAAAATATTTTTTAACCACCGCATTAATGGGAACGTTTATTGCACCTGCATTCGGTGCCGACAAAATAATAACCAATGCGAACACCTGTACGGTTGATGTATTGGGCGTGTCCGATAATAACGCAACCGCAAATACAATCGCAACATGGGATTTGATAGATTATACATTGGACCCAGGTGAATACCTGAACGTAACGGACACGTCGGTTACAGAAACCACATGTCCCGCGGGTTCATATTGCGTTGGTGGTGGATTCACTGTTGAAACTGCGGACAACAGTATCGCCCAATGTCCAACCGGATATCCAAATTCAGATGCCGGTGCCGGCGCCCATACCCAGTGTTATACAGCATGTACAGTTGCAACGGCAAACATAGCCCACGCGACGGCGGTATCTGGTAATGATTACTATGGCAGTGGGGTTGACACATGTGGTGCGACGGCATGCGAAACGGGTTATCATGTAGACGGTGGTGGGTTGGAATTGGTTGAAAAGACCCCATTGGTCCCGATAAGTATGACAGATGCGGGTGATGGTTTCAGACGTGTTGATGCATATGGCACAAGTTATTCCTATGGTACAGTTGATGCGATACCTGCGGACAGCGTAACGGCGCCAAACACCTGGGCCACGGCATATAGCAAGGGCACAGTATACGGCAAAGCATCATGCCAACCAAAAGCAGACCCAGCATATGATTATGTAATGAGTAATATGGAATCTATATTCAGTGGTTCAAAGAGTATGGAAACGGTACGCAGTGAATTAACAGCGTTGTCTGGTCCTATAAAAGCTGAAGCAATGATAGGATACCTAGAAATTGCTATGACAAATGGTGGTGAGGGAATGGCAGAGGAAGATATGTTTGAAAAAATGGCCAAGTTCCTTGTAGTATATAGTGAATCGTCGGACAAGAATTACAGCACGGACAGCACTGGTCAGTATTGTTATTGCCAAATGGATGGATTTATGCCGACTGGTGGGACCAAGGAAATAGTTACATCGGCTCCGTGGGTGTTCAGCAACGACGACGGCTCGGCTGGCGATTGCGCCTCCTCTTGCGCATTCGGCTGTGCGGTCATCCAACAGGACGATAGCGTGTACGGTCGTGCGTTCCGTGCGGTGGTGGTTGGTTCGCTTGGGACCGTATCGGCCGGTGGGACGTGTGCCGCCAACACAATCAATATTGATTGGAATCCTGATAATGGTGGTGAACATACCAAAAATATGTGTACATATGACGGTAGCATTACATTACCAACCCCAGACCCAGTTAAACCAGGTTATACCTTTACCGGTTGGAAACTGGTTGAGTAAAATAAATTATAATAATTCATCCACTCTGTCATCCTGGACCCTGAGTCCAGGATCCAGGTTTGGTCTTATTATCACTTGCACCCAACGTGGTATTTTGTTCGGTTCGTAATATAAAAACTTAAAAACTTGTCATTGCGAGGGAGTGTAACGACCGCGGCAATCCAGTAAATTTGGCCTTAGTATAATAATGCATCAACTGGATTGCCACGCTTTCGCTCGCAATGACAAAGGAAGAATAACAAATTTTTTATATTCTTCACATTTTTATAAAAAAGTACTTGCATTTATTTCTTGGGCATTATATTATATACAACGCTTTAGGGGTTGTAGCTCAGCTGGTTAGAGCGTCTGCCTGTCACGCAGAAGGTCGCGGGTTCGAGCCCCGTCAATCCCGCCAGTATTTACCGCAGTTTTCTGCGGTTTTTCTTTTGTTTGTTTTATGGCGGCATCAACCAAGTTTTAAAAAAGTCACCAAATAGTCACCACGCTAAAAAGTTTTTTCATGTATGAACATGTTTTGTATGCATATTGTACTATATTTTATAGAAAACACAACCAAAAAATCATAAAAACCGCAGAAAACCGCCAGTTCCATACAACCTACAACCTGCAATAAGGTGTACAAACCGGCCGCATATCAATTAAAAATGCCCGATTTGAACGGCGCACAAAGGGGGGTGGGTAGTTAAAGCATTGAATTTTTGGATACGGGTGCCGACCCACTTTTGAATGCGCGCAGAAAAAATCGCGCTATGAAAAAAATCGAGGCAAGTCAGAGTATATATCTGTGCATAAGTCACACGTCTGGTTTATTGTCTTTATATCTGTTGCAGACATGTTGAAATAGATGTCGCCTGTTTTGCGGTTTCTACAATGTTTGAATCCCGCCAGCATAGCCGCAATTATAAAACATCCGTATGTGATTTTATCTGCACCTATAAACGCACTGTCATTAACAATGGATGATTTTACTGTGGAATAAATATCTGTGCCAGAACGGCGCACATTTATCGATTTAGTGGGTTTTACATGCGCTTTTAGATGTGTTGCCAATTCATGGATATAAGCATAATTTCTGGTGATATATTTTCTGGATTCTTCATAATCATGCGCATATGTCGAACAAATACCGTTTTTACCAATCCAGTAATGTTTTAAAAATAACTTAGAAAAATGCAACCGGGTATCAGATGTTTTGCACAAACGCCCCCAATTAGCAAAATCCAGATACCATGCGGTTTGATTTCTGGCCCGTTGCAAAGTAAACTGAGCCACACCATTTGTTTTGCGTTCGCGTTCATAATATGGGTCGAACAACCAATCGTTTAATTCGTGTTTTGCGTATCGCTTTATATATCCAAGCTCAGACATCATACCCCCACATATATTGTATACATACTGTATAGCACATAAAAGCACAATTATCAAGTAAATACAATTTATTAAACAGCGCAAAATCGTATTTTTATTATTAAAACTTACAACCAGCACGCGATTTTTATAAGAAATTCGTACACATGCATAAAAACAAAAATAAAAAACGCATATTGCCAATCACAACATGCGTTTGTGGTGTATAAATGCACCCTAATGTTTATTTTATTAAAATTGGCACAATGTCTTTTAATATCTTACCACTGACTGGCACCACATTCCATGCGGCGGTTTTCCACCCAAATGAAACATCGGTTGCACTGGGTTCATCAAAAACAATTAACATTGTATATTGTGGTTTATCTGCAGGAAAGACCATTGTAGCAACAGTTACTATTTTATCTTTATTTATTTTACCGTCTGTCATTTTATTTGTTGACGCGGTCTTTGTAGCTATACTAACACCATTTACAGCCGCATTTTTACCACTAAGTTCTTCTGATACACCACGCAAAATATTGCGCAGTTTTTCAGATGTGCTTTTATTTATGATACGTTCTGATTTTGGTGCTTTGGTACATTTATTTGTGGTGGGATAGACGTATACCCCATCATTTACCATGGCGTTTACAGCGGCAATCATATGCACTGAGGAAACAAAAAGACCGTCACCAAAGGATGCTTTTGCACGATTTGCAACACTCCATTTTTCTGGCAAAATTGGATAACGTGTTGTACCAAAGTCCAAGTCTAATTTTCTGTCAAAATGAACACGTTCAAAAAACTCTTGTTGCGCCCCCTTTGGTAAATCCAGTGCAATTTGCGCACTGCCCACATTACAAGAATGTTTCATAATGTCTGAGGCAGATATTTGTGGCGCTGGTGCTTTAAAGCTTGGTACATCTTGTATTTTTAGTATCAGATTGCCGCTTTCGTCCCGAATATCATACGGCTCATTAACTGTGTACTTTTTATCTACCAATCCATTTTCAATTGCCATGGCTGTATTAAATATTTTGAAAACAGAGCCAAATTCATATAAATCTAACGAGGCTTCTGGATTGACCCGAGCGATTATATTGCCTGTCTTAGTTTCCATAATTATGCCAACAACTGATTTTGTCTGATATTTATCAGCAGCAACACTTAAGTGTTCTGATAAAATTTGTTGTATTTCTGGGTTTATTGTGTTTTCTGGATATTCTTTACTAGAATTACACCCCGTCAATAACATCACAATCCCTAACGTCAATACAGATAAAATATTCTTATGCATCTTTTTCTCCTTTGTTAAAATGCTTTTAAACCGTTTTGTACCTCGATATTTTTTATTTGTTCCCAACAATACTCATATGCTTTGTCAAAAATTTCATCATCCATTGATTTTAGATATGCTTTGAAAGCAATATCTTTTATACTCCTTAATATATAATCGTATTGTATATATATACGTTTTTCAAAATCTAAAGAATTTTCGAGATATCCAGTACTAAAACCAAAAAACTCATAAGGAGATAAGTCAGCTAATTGTATATCACATAATTTTCTATTGTAGTCATCGTACCATCCAGCACTTTTCATGCGCGGACCACGTATTTGTTTACAAAAAGAGTTTCCTGTAATATATGCATCAAGGATTTCTTTAGCATGATTCAAGAAATTTGGTACCGGGTAATACGCAGATAAAATCGTATCTATATCCTGTTTAAATTTTATTATTGTCTCGGTCAAATAATTATAATCTTCAAATTCTTTTGGATTAAATAACAGTAAAGGATTTATGCCGTATATTCTAGCGTCTAGCATTTTTTTATGTGAAATCAACCAAGACCTGTTGTAATATTTATAATACCTTGGTGAATCCACGCAGAATAACAACCGTTCAAGAGTATTACTTAACCAGATATATTCGTTTATAGCACCGTTTTTGATAATGTCACACACATATTCAAAATAGAGGCCATATTGTAATTCATCCCATTTTTTCAGGAGCTTATCATTATTTTTACGGTTGTTTTTTAATACATATTCATCATATTCTTTTTTATAAATTTCAGCTTGTTCTGAATTTATAATTTTTTTAGCTTTTAAATTTTTTAATATGTTCATTGGTTCTTTTGGGTCTATATGTGTTATAATATATTTAACAACCGTAAAAAAATCATTCCTCTCAGCAAAATATCTACCAACACGATGCAATTCACTTAATAGTAAATATGTTGCATCTTTATTATCTTTTAAATATTTTAAACTCAATAAATTTATATTTTCTAATACATCAGGGTATATAATTTCTATTTTTTCGCCATCGACAGGATTACCTTTGTGAACATAATGATTCAATAAATTATAAGTAAAATGTTCTTCTTCGTTATTTTCTATTTTTGGTATGTATTCACTATTTTTTATTTCTGTAATTATTTGTTTTTTTAAATCTTTATCTTTTATTGTATGTGTTAATAATGTAGACAACTGTTGCCTATATAAAGAATCTCTTTTTTTACGGATTATTTCGTTTACAAAAAAGTTCAACTTATAATCAAAATTTTCTAGTTTCTTTTGGAATTCACTATTTGTTCGGATAAGTTTAGTAATTCTTATGCTGTGTTTTTTTAAAAACGAGATATAAACAGGGATTTTTTCTGGATGTTGTATATCTTCTCCATTATCGCAAATTTGATTTATGTGGTCATCACACCGTTGCATTATTTGTTTGATACGCAAATTTGAAATGATGATTATACCGATAATAATTAAAAACACAAAAAACAACATGCATTACTCCTTTGGAATAACAAAACAACCGTCATGAGAGCATGACGGTCAGGGAGTTAGTAAATCAGCTTAAACCACATGACTCTGGTGGACTTCGGCACAGGCCGTATTTTACGTCCAACAGCTCCCCGACCAGGCGGGGATTTAGCAGCACATTCAGTGCCGGGTTCAAGCAAGACTTACTACAGTCCTGACACACATCTCTGCGTGACAATTTTATGTTAGGAAATTTTTTTTGACTTTGCAATAGTAAACAAAAATAAAATTCCCATTTCCCAGCCATATATAGTGTGGGAAATGGGAAACGCTTTATTGCGGCATTAAATTTGCCAACATCGGGGGCAGTTCTTCTTTTACTGTTTTTTTCTTTAAACCACTTACCAACCTGCCAACAGTCGTTTTTGAAACAGATAATTCTTTGGCAATCTGAACAATTGTTTTATTTTCTTTAAGATACATATCAGTCACCTGTTCTCTTAATTCGTCCTTTGGACTTTTACCCATTTCCCACCAAACATATTGCTTTTTTATATCTGGTTCTTGTTGGGCATTAGAAACAAGGCGTGCACGTGTTGTAGCCAAATCCTCTCCGGCAAGACTACGTGTTTTTGTGTACTCTATTAATATGTCTGCACCATCTGAGGTCTCGTATCCATAGGGACGCGTCAACTTGATTTGCGCATCAATTATGCCGTCCATAGCCGAAGAACCACGCCCTCCACGACTCTCATCTTTGCCTGTATGATGTATCCAAACAACAGACTTATTTTGATTACGTTGTTTAATAGACCAATTATTCATAGGCCCCCATGTTTCTGACTCGTTTTCTCTAATGCCACCACGTCCATATAAACAGGCAACGTTATCAAAAAATATGATTTCTGATTCTTTTATATACTGTTCTAGCATAATTTGACCTTTTTCTGTGGCTAAATCCGGCATTAATTTGCCATTTTGTTTACCACATGGAAATATACGCAAATTTTCACGTATTACTTTTTTTCCATGTTTTAGGAAACCGTTTTCTATTTGGATTAATCTATTTTGCAAGTCTTTTGGGTGCATTTCGCCGTCTACATATAGAACAGAGCACGCTTTTTCTATTTTGAATTTCAGAAAGGATTCACCAGAAGCTATCGCAAGAGCCATTGATAAACCCAAAAAAGTTTTACCTGTTCCACGTGCTGCTATAACCATGGTGGCGCTTTCTTCTGCAATAAAGGGATACATCACAAAGCGCCTTTCTGGAATATCTAACTTCATGTATTCGTCTGCATTATATATTTTATACGTTTCATCAATTGTATTTACAATTTCTGTCATAAGACATCTCCTTTCTTGAATTGGTTTATTATTTCGTTTGGACCGTAGTGACAAAACAAGTCGTTCCAGTCACTCATCCCTGTTTTTAGATTTTGTGGCACGATTGCACGTATGTGATAATCCATAGCCACCTTTTTTGCGGTTTCATATCCGGTGTTGCGCTGGCTTTCCCAGTCATTATCGGCTGCGATAATGATTTCTTTGTTCGGATATGTTGCTATTGTGTCGTGTACAACATAGCTAAGATTTCCAGCATCAAATGCTGTAAATGTCGGTATGCCGGTAGCCTCAAATATAGAGGCGCCAGTGGCAAAGCCTTCGCATACAAGTATTTTGTTTGCGCTGGATATGTCGCCGAACGGATACAGACATCCTTTTTTGCGGGCACCGGCCATGAAACGTTTTGTGCCGTCATTAAAAATTGTTTGAACACTCCATATTTTGCCATGTATGTCGTACATAGGTATCAACAAGGCTTTTATTCTGGGGTCGTATGTGACGTCCGTAGGGCAAGATATTTGCTTTTTGGTTAAATACGGATGTTCTACAGGCGTATCACTATGTCCGACACACAACTTTGTAGCAAGCTCGCTCAGTTTTTGCTGGCGTTCTTGAATGAATCGCTGTTCTTTTTCACGTTGCTCTTGCAGTTTTTCCATAATGGCACGCCGTTCAGGCCACGATACGTTTGCTGATTTGCCGTCAAAAACACAGTGATAGTCTTTCGGTATTGTCCAATCACCAAACGCATAGCCACTATCGTTCAATTCTATTGCCCAATAGCGACTGTTTTTACCCCACCGAATAAATCCGGTATTGCATGCAGTTGCGTTGGGGATTGGGATACCATGTTCAGACAAAGCGTTGTGCAGTAGATTAATATCTGGCATTGGCGCATCCTTTGTCTAAGCTGTTGGATTTTTCTGGGGATAAGCGACTGGCAAGCCAATCATCCACCGCTTCACGCGTATATCGGACCATACGACCAAATTTATGGTACTTTGGGCCACCGCCTCTGCTAATCAGAGTACGCAGACTACTAACAGTTGTATGTAGCCCCATAACCTGACTGGCATAATCGGCAACCTCGTGTGCCGTCCAGTATTTTTTGTTTATATCAAGAGTCATAATTGCTCCTTTTTGTTTAGTAAATATTTCTTTTGAATTCACTCAAAGCATAGGAAGCAAATTTGCCGTTAGCATTAATTTAATCGCACATTTTTGGTGCACCTGAAATGTATTTTGTAAAATTAATAAGTTAGCTATATTTTAGCTATGTGCTCTAGTGCTTTTTCTAAGCTCTCGATAAAGAATATTTTATCTTTTTCTGTTGTTTTTTCAGAATTTAAGTATTCTATAACCTCTCGTATCGAATGAGAGTTTTTATTTTCTTTATCATGATATCGGGCCAGAAGAGATTCAACACTTATTCCCCTGTACTCAGGATAAGTATCTTTTATTTCTCTTATAGCTTTTTCATCTGCAATAAAATCATTTTGATATTTTTCTCTTAAATGACATTTTGCTTTATAGGCCCGTAAATACAATAAGATACCGTCTTCACCCTGCCATTTTTTGCGTGGAGCTAATTTAAACCCCGACAACCCGAGAATGTCGACCAATTCCTCTATAAACATCATTGGGTTGTCTGTATATGAACATCCAACCCAATTTTGCAAATCCTGAAATTTTTTTTGTTTCTCTGTTTCTATCCATGCCTGTTTGTCTTGTTCATTATTAGTAAAATCTGGCACTTTGATTTTTTGCTTCAAAGAATCAGGTGCTGTTTTTGTATGATTTTGTAATGCCATTGCGCTCGCCCTTTGATACAAGGTTTGTCATTATCTCTAATGATATACTATCTGCGGCATCACGCAAGGACTTATCTACGGTATGTATATAATGCCCTGTAATACCAATATGTCCTTTGCTATGCCCCAACAGACCACCAATAATCAGGGGACTTATCCCCAGGTATTCACCAATACTGGCAAATGTATGTCGTAGCGAGTGTATCGCTAGCCCCGGTTTAGAAAATATTAACCTGTTGTTTTTATCACGAGTATTCATTATAACACCCAACATTTTATAAGCAGCAGTTAGATGTCCGTCTTTGGAATCACGTGTTGCTGGAAATACAAAAGGACTGTTCGGGTCACGATATTTATACAATTTCTGTAATAATGTCAGCGCACCACGACCAAAAACTCGCTTTTGAGCACCTGTTTTAGTATCTGGAAAATCAAAGTACTGTTCATCAAAGTTTATATATTCCCATTTCAAACTTTGAATTTCTGTCTTTCTGCAACCTGTTAACAGTAATAATTTAATCACATTCACCCACGTACCATAGACTGCGACAACATGTTCATTTGATAATAATTTACCAAAATCTGGCAATTCATCGTGGCTAAGAAAGACTTCACGAATATTGTCTTTGGGCTTTTTTACGCACTGCGCTGGGTTTTTATCCAGCTTATCATAACGCATAGCAAAGTTAAACATGGCACTAAGCAGTTCTATTGCTTTTTTAGCTGCATAAGTACCACCACGAACAACACTTACACCACGCGGTTTAATACTTTTGGTTTTGGATTTAGTTTTCTGACCAGCCTTTATATCGGTCAACAAGTCCTCTAATACACCGCAATTAACGGACTTAATCGGCATGTTGCCAATCAAAGGTTTTATATGATTTTTAATTGTGCTGGCATTATCCTGTATTGTTTTTGGCTTTTTATGCCCAATCCCTTTGTCCATATACCAATCGCACAATTCTGCAACTGTCATGACTTTTTTGTCGTCTGCACGTTCTTGAGCTGGGTCTTTATTTAAACAAATACCAGCAAGCTTTTCTTTTGCTAGTTTTCTAGCCTCATCCGCTGTCAGCACTCCCAGCCTACCCAGAGAATAATAGCACTGCTTGTTATGATGATTGCGATACTTAATAAAAAATGAAAAACAATCTTTTTGGATACGTATCCCAAAACCTTTGAGCTCGCTATCCCATACGCGTTCACTTTGACCTGTATACTTTAGGTTTTTGATTGTCGAAGTCGTTATCTTAATTTTCATGTTATATCCCTTTGAAAAAGTCACCAATTAGTCACCACGTGAAATAAAATTCACGCAAACCATTTCAAAACACGACATAATTAAAAAACGCTGTAAGTCAAGGTGGCTGTGGAATAGAACAAAATAGTTCAACGACTTTCAAAATTAATCAAACTCGCTATCCTAGTCCTGTCACGCAGAAGGTCGCGGGTTCGAGCCCCGTCAATCCCGCCAGTATTTACACCGTTCACCCGAACGGTGTTTTTTCTTGTTTTTTCGGGGCGAGAACCCGCGGGTTCGGAACGCCAGTTGACGAGAACAAACAAAGTGCCGTTCGAGTCTTACGTAGTGAAAGGGGCCCATCGTGGCAACGTGCCACAGATGGGAATTTACAACCCCGTCAATCCCGCCAGTATTCACACCGTTCCTTTGAACGGTGTTTTTTCTTGTTTATTTTATTTTTCTTTGGGTTATAATATGTCATATGTACAAAGGAGAAAAATTATGAGTTTTAAATCAATACTTGCAGGTATATGCACATTGGCATTGGCGGCATGTGGTAATGATGCGCAAAATCCTGAATTATTAAAGGGTGCAAATTTTGTATCTGCCCAACCTGGGGTTGATATAACATTGTCTTTTGACCCAAATGAAATGCGTGTGTATGGCCGTGTTGTAAATCTGTACAATGGCGGTTACAGTGCAGAAGATGACAATATTAAATTTGAAGGTTTTGCATCAACTATGATGATGGGCGAACCCGAAGCGATGACTGTTGAACAAGAATATTTTCAGTTTATGCCAACTGTTGAAACGTACGAATATGCGGACGGTAAATTAACGTTGGTCGGCAGTGATGGCAAAGAAATCATCTTTGTTCAGGTTGAAAATTTACCTGAAACAACAAATGATACGAAACCGACATCAGAACCCGTATCGGAATAAAATCATTTATATTTGCTTGACAAAGTATCAAACAACGGTTATAATTTGCCGGCGTTCATATGAACACGGCAGTTTTGGCCCCATCGTCTAGAGGCCCAGGACACCGCCCTTTCAAGGCGAGAACACCGGTTCGAATCCGGTTGGGGCTGCCAAAATAAAATGACCACCATTTCGGTGGTCTTTTTATTTTGGCATGTTCCCACCGAGATGAGAACCGCAGGTTCGACACGATAGTTGACGAGAACAAGTTTAAACGAAGTTCGAGTCTTACGTGTGGTGAGCAACGCGAACAATCCGGTTGGGGACAATTACGAAAATCTTAAAAAATTGAAGTTCACGAAATTTTTTTGATTTTAATTATTGTGTATCAAGGGGCGATATTGGGGCTGCCAAAAATCAAAAACACATACCGTTTTACCAATTTACGAACTATTTCTCTAATATCTTTTCCACAATATATTCGTGGTACCACTTACCGTTAATAAATGCCGCATTATAATGAATGCCTGTGATAATAAATCCGTTTTTGATACACGTCGCAATAGAGGCTATGTTCAAATGACGAATATCGCCATGGATTTTATAAACACCGTTTTCACGTGCCCACTTTTCTAAAATTTTCATAATTTTAGATCCAATGCCATTATGTGCATATTTACTTAACATTGTAATACCGATACCTGCGGTTTTGCCTTGATAATAAGGATGATTTGGACGGTCTTTACCAATCATAGCATCGCCTATTATTTTATCGCCATCCCATACCGCAATCCCCAATCGTTCGTTACTGCTGTACATTTTTTCAAATAGTTCTTTTGACATTTTAGGACGATCTGGATATGCGGTTGTCTGAATAGCGCCAACATCATGTGCAAATTTATCAAAATATTTCATCAGTGCATCATAATCACCAACCTGTAAGGTTTTAATTGTGACAATTTTCCCGTTTTTCAATTTGAATTTTACTGCACGCTTCATTTGGATTTCCTCTCTTATATCAAAATCATTATATCACAAAATCTGCAAAAATAATTTTATTTCTTTCCCAAACATCAACAAATCATGAATAAAATAAACTCGTGAATTGCACGAGATGTCCTGCCAAAATTACAACCGACCCTTGTGGTCGGTTTTTTATTGGTTTTGCAACACCTTCACAAGTTCGTAAGTTGTAACAAGTTTCTATTTACTTGACCTATGTTTTATTTTTGTGCAAAAATACCTATCAGAGTCGCTTGAAAAAACACGAATTTGTTAAAGTGGTTCGGAATAATATCTTGATGGAGAACCATATGAAAAAAATATTTATAGACGGCAGCAAGGGAACAACTGGATTACAAATCGTTGAAAGATTGACACAACGAAATGATATTGAAATCATATCTTTGCCAGAAGAACTTAGAAAATCCCCAGATGCCAGAAAAGAAGCATTAAATCAATCTGATATTGCTTTTTTATGTCTGCCTGATGCAGAAAGTATCGAGGCTGTTAAAATGGTGGAAAATTCCAGAACTGTGATAATAGATGCATCTACTGCACACAGAACAAATGATAATTGGGTTTATGGATTCGCAGAATTACCCGACCAAGAAGAAAAAATAAGAAACGCAACCAGAATTGCAAATCCAGGCTGTCATGCCAGTGGTTTTGTTGCATTGGTCGCACCATTGGTACGCAGTGGGATTATATCTGCGGATACTGTGTTGTCTTCTTATTCTTTGACAGGGTATTCTGGTGGCGGCAAAAAAATGATAGTAGAATACGAAGCAGATGTTATGCCAGAATTTTTTGAAGCCCCAAGAATATATGGATTGGCACAAAATCATAAACATTTGCCAGAAATGAAAAAGGTTTGTGGATTAAATAACGAACCTGTGTTTTCACCAATTGTTGCACCTTATTACAAGGGAATGACAACAGTTGTGTTTTTATCGTCTGATGCAATAAAAGGTAATATAGATGATATAAAAAATGTTTATAAATTGCTGTACACAGATGGTTTGGTTCATTTCGCAGAAAACAATGATGAAAACGGATTCTTGTCCGCATCTGTTTTCGCAGGGCGTGATGATATGGAGGTATCTGTTTTCGGAAATTCTGACCGCATTACATTGGTTGCCAGATTTGATAATCTGGGCAAAGGTGCATCAGGTTCCGCAATAGAAAATATGAATATAGTATTGGGATTAAATAAAGATACTGGATTGATAATACCCAAAGGAGAAAAATAATATGAAAATAATAACGGGTGGTGTATGTGCACCTAATGGTTTTAAGGCATCTGGAATACACTGTGGAATAAGAAAAAATAAAACCAAAAAAGATTTGGCTTTGATTGTCAGTGATGTTCAGGCAAATGCTGCGGCTGTTTATACGACTAATTTGGTCAAGGGCGCACCATTGGTTGTAACAAAAAATAATCTAAATGACGGCAAAGCCCAGGTAATAATATGTAACAGTGGAAATGCCAACACGTGCAATGCCAATGGAATTGAAATTGCCCAAGATATGTGCAAACTGGTTTCTGATGAATTGGGAATCAATGAAACAGATGTAATTGTTGGGTCTACGGGTGTAATTGGACAACCACTGGATATTGAACCAATAAAAAATGGTATTCCGTCATTGGTTGCCAACCTTGACAGTAACGGCAGTCAATCTGCAGCAGAAGGTATAATGACCACAGATACAAAATTAAAAGAAATCGCAATTGAATTTGATATAGATGGTGTAACGTGCAGAATTGGCGGTATTGCCAAGGGCAGTGGTATGATACATCCAAATATGGCAACAATGTTGGTGTTCATTACGACGGATGTGAATATTGATTCTGCGTTACTGCAACACGCATTAAGTAATAATATCAAAGACACGTTCAATATGATTTCAGTAGATGGCGACACGTCAACAAATGATATGGTTGCGATTATGGCAAATGGACGTGCCAATAATACAAAAATCACATCCGAAGACGCAGCATATAACGTGTTTGTTCAGGCTTTAAACACATTGATGGTGGATTTGTGCAGAAAAATAGCAAAAGACGGCGAAGGTGCAACAAAGTTAATTGAATGCAAAGTAACCATGGCAGATTCAGAAGATACAGCCAAAGTCGTTGCAAAAAGTGTGATTTGTTCATCTTTGGTCAAGGCGGCGATGTTTGGTTCTGATGCGAATTGGGGCAGAATATTGTGCGCAATTGGATACAGTGGTGCAAATGTTGACGTTACCAAAGTAGATGTTTCTTTTAAAAGTGCCAAAGGAAGCATATCGGTATGCAAAGATGGTGCAGGTGTTCCGTTCTCAGAAGACATGGCAAAAGAAATTTTATTAGAAGATGAAATTGAAATTCTGGTTTCTTTGAATTCTGGCGAACATTCTGCGACCGCTTGGGGGTGCGATTTGACATACGACTATGTAAAGATTAACGGAGATTATAGAACATGAGCGAAACAAAATTTACAAATTTAGAAAGAGCAGAAGTTTTAACCCAGGCATTGCCTTATATTAAACGCTATACAGGAAAGATAGTTGTTATAAAATATGGCGGTCATGCAATGGTAAACGAAGACCTGAAACAACAGGTTATGGAAGATATTGTCCTGTTATGGCTGATTGGTGTCAAGGTTGTTTTGGTCCATGGCGGTGGCCCAGAAATTACCAGTCTGATGGAAAGATTGGGAATGGTACCAAAATTTGTTGATGGGTGCAGGGTGACAGATAAAGAAACTGTTGATGTTGTTCAGATGGTTTTGGCAGGTAAAGTAAACAAAAGTTTGGTTAACCTGTTGGAAAAAAAGGGTGGCAAAGCAATAGGTTTGTCTGGAATGGACGGTAATCTGTTAATGTGCAAACAAAAAGATGAAAAATTGGGCTTTGTTGGCGATATAGTCAAAGTCAATACAAAACCGATTTTGGATTTAATTGCAAATGATTATATACCTGTAATTTCAACTGTGGGTGCAGATACAGCAGGCAATGTTTATAATATAAACGGCGATACAGCAACATCGTGTATTGCGGGTGCTTTGGGTGCAGAACGTTTGATAATGATGACAGATATTGCCGGTATTCTAAGGGATAAAGATGATCCAACAACTATTATCCCAGAAATGTCTGTTTCAGAATCAGCAGAATTGTCTAAAAACGGCATAATATCAGGCGGTATGATTCCAAAAGTTGAAAGCGCCATAGAAGCGATAAACGAGGGTGTAAATAACGTAATTATTATGGACGGACGTGTACCTCATTCAATTCTTATGGAATTGTTAACAGATGAAGGCGCAGGAACAATGATAACCAAGGATAAATAATATGAGTGTTCAAGAAAATGATAAAAAATACATTGCATCAACATATAACAGATTTCCTGTAACGATTGTTTCAGGCAAAGGTTCAATTGCTGTTGATGACAAAGGTAAAAAATATATAGATATGGGTTCTGGGATTGGTGTAACCAGTTTCGGTTATTGTGATGACGTATGGAAAAAAGCAATCACAGATCAAATAAATTTAGTTCAACATACTTCAAATCTGTATTACACAGAACCATGTGTAAAATTGGCAGAAATGTTGATAGAAAAAACAGGCATGTCAAAAGTATTCTTTTCTAATTCTGGTGCAGAGGCAAATGAATGTGCAATTAAGGTTGCCAGAAAGTATGCAGCAGAAAAAAAAGGAAAAGATTGTTATAATATTGTAACACTTTGGAATGGATTTCATGGACGTACACTTACAACATTGGCTGCCACAGGCCAGGAACATTATCATGAATTGTTCCAGCCATTAACCGCCGGTTTTAAACATGTTCATGTCGGCGATGTGTCTGAATTAAAAACGGTTGCAGATCCAAAAACAACAGCAGGTATAATGATTGAATGCGTCCAAGGCGAAGGTGGTGTAAACGTTTTACCACAAGAATACGTACATGAAGTAGAAAAATATTGTAAAGAAAACGATATTATTTTGATTATAGACGAAGTTCAAACAGGAAACGGCAGAACAGGAAAATTTTATTCGTATATGAATTATGGCATAACACCTGATGTTGTAAGTACTGCAAAGGGTCTTGCGGGTGGTTTGCCTATGGGTGCAACAATATTGGGGCCCAAGGTCAAAGACGTATTTGCATTTGGTGATCACGGTTCAACATTTGGTGGTAATCCGGTCGCAGCGGCCGCCGCGGTTTCAATTGTCAAAAGAATTGATAATGAATTGATGGACGGCGTAACACAAAAAGGTAATCTGATAAAAGATTTCTTCAAAGGCGATTCAAACGTTGAACAGATATCAGGTATGGGATTGATGGTTGGTATAAAACCCGCCAATAAACCTGCGGCCGATGTGGTAAAACAATGTATGGAAAATGGTGTTTTGTGCCTGACCGCCAAAGACAAGGTAAGATTATTACCACCACTTAACATTTCTGTGGATACTTTGAAACAGGCATTGAATATAATCAAATCTTCTTTGGCCCTGTCTCGTTAAGGTTGTTATAAAATCCCCCGATGATTGGTCGGGGGATTTTATATTGATTTTTTTCATGTTTTGTGATATAATAAATCTATGTTCAACGGACGGCATTTTGCCGTCTTTTTTAATTATCCCCGCACGGGGATTTTTTTGCAGCAAAAGGATAAATATGATATACACACCAAAGTTTTTACAAGAATTATTATCTTCGCCTGAATATGGCGACAAAAACAGTGCTACATATAAACGGGCCACAAAATATATGAATATATTGTACCCTGGTACAGTGCAATTTGATGCGACAGGTCGTATGATACGCCCAGAATATGATATGACGTTGGCACAATTTAACGATGCTCAAGGCGAAATAGATGCGGAATTTAATGCAGCTGTAGACGAAGCCTATGAAGAAATAATGTCCGAATACGGTGAGTATTTTGAAAATATCGGGGAAAGTTTTGATATAGATATTGATACAGGTGATGCAATACCTGTAAAAGTATTGATGCCAAATGGAAATATCATAGAAAAATATCTGGATACATACGAATTACATATTCCAGATATAAATATTGCCCCAAAAATTTGGCGGTGGCACAGTGAAAATGGAGAAAATACTTGTGATGAATGTGCAACTATGAATAACCGTGTGTTTTTCAGTCCTGATAAAATTCCAAGTATCCCAGTCCATCCAAACTGCCAATGCAGTGTAACCGAAGAAACATTGAACGAAAAAGGCAAAACAATAAATATAAAACCATATAAACCAACACAAGAAACAAGAGAAAACAAATCCGAAAATTTGGAACATGGGGGTAAAGACGTGAAATTTGAACAGGCGTATAACAAACTAAAAGAGCGCGAAGGCGGATATACCG
>JAZNBN010000010.1:0-139571 GCA_045587125.1 Candidatus Enterousia sp. | reverse complement strand
GGAACGTTTATTGCACCTGTGTTCGGTGCCGACAAAATAATAACCAGTGCGAATACATGTACGGTGGACGTCCTTGGCGTATCGGACAATAACGCAGTTGCCAACACAATCGCGACATGGGATTTGATAGATTATACATTGAACCCTGGTCAGTATCTGAACGTAACGGAAACATCTGTGGACAAAACCACATGCCCCGCGGGTTCATATTGCGTTGGTGGTGGGTATACAGTTGAAACGGCGGACAACAGTATCGCCCAATGTCCAACGGGATATCCAAATTCTGCAAACGGTGCGTCCGCCGATACCCAGTGTTACACGGCATGTACAGTTGCAAATGCGAATATCGCACACGCAACAGCGGTATCTGGTAACGATTATTACGGCACGGGCGTTGACACGTGTGGTGCGACGGCATGTGAAACGGGTTATCACGTTGACGGTGGCGGATTGGAATTGGTTGAAAAAACACCATTGGTGCCAATTAGTTTGACCGCAGAGGGTGCAGGTTACAGATTGGTTCGTGCAGATGGCAGAAGTGGTAGTGGTGGCACAGTTGATGCGATACCAGCCGACAGCGTAACGGCACCAAACACATGGGCCGTGGCATATAGTGAGGGTGTCGTATATGGCAAGGCATCATGTCAACCAAAAGCAGACCCAGCATATGATTATGTAATGAATAATGCAGAATCTATATTCAGTGGTTCAAAGAGTATGGAAACGGTACGCAGTGAATTAACAGCGTTGTCTGGTCCTATAAAAGCCGAAGTAATGATAGAATACATAGAATTAGCTATGACAGAAGGTGGCGAAGGTGGTATGAATGAAGAAGAGATTTTTGAATTCTTCGCCAAGTACTTTGTAGTATATAGTGAATCATCAGACAAGAATTACAGCACGTCAGATACCGGTCAGTATTGTTATTGCCAAATGGATGGTTTTACGTCAACTGGTGGGACCAAGGAAATAGTTACATCTGCCCCGTGGGTGTTCAACGTCGAATTCGTTTCGGCGGACGGCTGTGCGTCTGATTGCTCGAGCCACTGTGCGTTCAGCCTGCAGGGCGATGACGGGTTCGATCCCGCGTTCCGGGCGGCGGCGGTCGGCGCATTGGATTTGGTGGAAACGGGTGGAATTTGTGCGGCGAACACAATCAATATTGACTGGAATCCGGACAATGGTGGTGCACATACAATCAATCAGTGTACGTATGAAGGCAGTATTACCGTTCCATCCGACCCAGTTAAACCAGGGTATACGTTCAGTGGATGGAAACTTTTGGAAAACACCGCAACGGAATAATATTCAGTTTCCGTCCTTGAAAAATCCCCCGTCTGGGGGATTTATTTTGATAAAAAAATTAAGCCCCTTTGTCACCCCTGCGAAGGCAGGGGTTGGGTCTAAATAGTGTGAGCAAAGCGAACCAAATAATAAAGCCAAATGTTGTCCCTGTTCCTGCCTTCGCAGGAATGACAAAAAAAGCCCTAGGACGGCAAAGAATAATGACAACGGTGGTAAAACAGTTTCATCTTCCTGACTGAAAAAAATCCCCCGTCTGGGGGATTTTTGTTAGTCAATTTTTACCGGCATAATCATTTGGCTTTTGCTTTCGTCCAATGGGTGATATTGAAATGGAACATTCGCAAAGTCTATGTTACGCATATCAATACTGCGAACCATGCGATTATACATTGTGTGATAATATATAACCTGATTTTTCAAATCTGTCGCAATTGTCCACTGGGTCGCAGCCGGCATGTCGGTTGGTGATTGACCAACTTTGAATTCTACACCCGATGGAACATCTACGTTGTTCAGAATATGAAATGCCTGTTGGGCACTGGCGTAACCTGATTCTTGTTCCAATGCGAATGTTTTCAAGAATGCAACACGTACAAAACGTGATGGTGGGGTAAAATCGCCCGGCAGACCACGCAACCCCGATCCAGACCCAAACGCACGCAATGTAATTGGACCAAATTGGGTTGGACCTGCGGTGCCTGGGTGCAAATTGACATAGGTATTCAAATTGGTCATGTGCCATTCAAACCCAGGGGAATTGGTCAGAACACCAATTTCGTTTTCATAAAAGTTTGGTACGCCGTCAATTATTTCCAATACAACCTGGCGTCCGTTTGGTTCGGTTATACGCCAATGTACCGTAGATGCGGTTGGGTCTACATTTATTATGCGAACGTCATTGATTGCGGCTTTGACCTGGTCAATGGTTGCAAAGCGGGACAGTATCCATGATACCACCTGGAAATCTGCCAAAGATATATCTTTGTCTTGTTCGTCATATTTTTGGTATTCGCCGTAATTTGGAAAGTAAAATAGGGCGGCTGACAATCCGGCTTCGTTTGTGCCGTCAACAACAAATTCAGGTTGTGATACAGCAATCCCTGCATACCCGTACAAAGATGTAAAATCCAATCCGTTCATTGTGCCGTCTGGTAATAAAGATTGCTGGTTATGACCACGTGGAACAATTGTATACAGGTTGTTCATTTCTGCCCCAGACCAATCCATGGTTCTGGCAACGACTGTGGCATTATCTTTGGATCTAAGTGTAATGCCTGTACATGCGTTTGCGGTTTCAATTGTGGAAATGCAAACGGCCAAAGTGAAAATAAATTTTATTTTGTTCATGTTTTCCTCCTTTGTATAAATTATTTATATTTCAGGGGGATTTTGCACTAGGAACCATTGCCAATTAAAAAGACAGTAATGGTAACCAAATTTTCATAATTTCATTATAGTCCGAATACATTTCCAGAAATTCAATTGTTTCGTATATTGTTTCCAGTTGATGTTCAGACCAATTGTATTTTTTGTTGTTTCTTAAATTGGTATCAAAATATTGCAGGACTGTGTAATCTTTGGGGTCCTCGTGGGTCAGATATCTTTGTTCAAAACTGGCACTGAACCAATCGCATACCATTTCAATTAATATTATATCACTTATTTCCGATACGTCTGAATAGTGTTCCAAATGATGCGGTTGGGTCGTATGATGTTCGTCACGCATTTGTTGGAAAAGCATACGATTGGTTTCTGGAAAGTGATATTCACGGTGATATTTTGCATAGTTTATATATGCGTACCCAGTTTTCATTGTGCCATAATTTTTATCATTGTCATGTTCTGGAAAATGATAGCCCAATAAACCTGCATAATAGTTTAAACACTTTACATGGGCATTTGTCCGCATGTGGTGAAATTCGTGAATTTTTTCCAGTGGTATTAACATAACATGAATTATATCATAAAAAATCTAATATTTTAATTGCAAAATGAAAATAAGATGCGTATAATGTGCGTCGCATTGGGGCATAGTTTAACGGTAGAACTCCGGACTCTGACTCCGTCAGTGTTGGTTCGAATCCAGCTGCCCCAACCAAGAATTCAAACACCCGCAAGGGTGTTTTTATTTTTGGTTATGGGGTAATGAGATGAGAACCAACTGGTTCGAAAACAAGTAGATTTCACAAGTAACACGCAGTGAAATCGTTACGGTTTCCGCACAGCCGGCACATAGACATGTGCCGAGCGAGCGAATACGAGAATAGACAATTAGAAAAATCTTAAAAAATCGCAGTTTACAAGATTTTTTTGATTTTAGTTATTTGTATATCGAGGCACCCAGCTGCGACCGCCCAAAAATTCAAACACCCGCAAGGGTGTTTTTATTTTTGGTTTTGGGGTAATGAGATGAGAACCAACTGGTTCGAGCCGTAGGCGAAAGGGGCCCATAGAGCGAAAGCGAATATGGGAATTACAATCCAGCTGCGACCGCCCAAAAATTCAAACGCCACGGAGTGGGGCGGTTTTTTGCTGAAAATAAAAACTAATAAGCGTTTTGCTTGACAAAATGTATGGTTGTGTTGTATGGTTGGGATTATCAAAACCTAAAAAAGGATAAAATATGAATATATCGGAATTGTTGAAAGATAAATCTGTTTCTATTGAGGAAATACATTGCACAAGACCATATGTTATGCGAGTTCATGGCGGATTTTTCAGAGGAATGGTAAATCAAAAAGTAGAAGTGCCATGGAGTGGTTATGCCATTGTAAAACATAGCAACAGAATTCTTGAAATTATCAGACCCGATAATGGCTTGGAATATTCTTTGATTATTAATGGTCAAAAGCAGTCGGTAGATAAAGAAACGGCCGGCAGTATATATTGTGATGTCTTGCGTTTGTATCGACAACAAGAAGATGAAAAAGAACGTATAAGAAAAGAGAAAGCACGTATAGAAGCAGAAAAACACGAGGCCATCTTAGAACAGAAAAAACAAGTGTATTACAATAAGTTACAAGAAAGCCTGCATCAGAAATAATTTGTATATATCATTTAACCCGCTGAATGGCGGGTTTTTGTTAGAAATACAATATTTTCACCGAGTTCGAAAGTAAAAATCAAGAAAGTAGCAAAAAATCGCCATTTTCGAACCAATTAAAGCTTGACAATAAAGTCTTTTAGTCTATAATAGTGATCGCATTAACGAAAAGGAGTTTTGTTATGTTGCTGCAAGATTTAGATATTTATACAGAAATATTAAGAAGACAAAAACGTGGACCTGAATCAAAACTATCATTAGCAATAGTAAAAGGCAAGGTCAAAGATCTTATATGTCTATATGATCCAAAATTACAGAAAGATATTAGAGTACAAAGAGAACTTTTTGGTACAGAAAAAATAAACAATGTATTTAATTCTTGTTCTGTTGGAGATGTTGTTGAATACGACCCTAAAAGTTCGGATAATAGTATTGTGGAAAATTTAACATTAAGACACAAACTTGAAGCGTTTCGAGAAGCTTATTTTAATACTTATGAAAGATAGATAAAAACGGACAATTTTGTCCGTTTTTTTGTTTAAATTGTAATACTTTCACCGAGTTCGAAAGTTAAGTTTTAGAAAATGTCAAAAAATTGTAATTTTTGAACTCTGTGTGATATAATGTTCAGTATGATTAAGAAGATAAAAGATAAAACTAAATACATATTATGGCGGTTTGGTCTGCGTAAGACTATTCCTGCATCTATAATTAACAATATACAAATTAAAGAAAATAACGAAGAATTGGTCGATATTAGAGGTGATAAAAATCTATATTTTTCATCGGAATTAAAACAACGCAAAAATGTCTATTTACGAAAAACGGTATATGATAAAATAAAACAAGCACAAAAGATATTACCTGATAATTATTTTTTTTAAATATATTCTGCGTTCAGACCACATGAAGAACAAGTTCGATTATGGAATACAAATTATCAAAAAATTAAAAATGCAAACCCTGATTTACCAGAACAAGAAATTATAATTAAAACCAAGGCTGTTTGTGCAGACCCGCGATTTGGTTTTGGTGGTCATCAAACAGGTGGTGCCATAGATGTTTCTTTGTGTGATAAAAATGGGAAAGATTATGATATGGGGACAAAATATCTGGAAACAAATAATAAAACTTTTACAAAATCAAAACTTTTGACCCAAAAACAAACATACAACCGAAAAATTCTACAAAACTCTTTGGGAAAAACGGGTTTTAAAAATTATCCTGGTGAATGGTGGCATTTTTGCTATGGGGACAGAATGTGGGCTGCATATTCAAAAAAACATATTGCGTTGTATGGTATGCCAAGATAGTTTATAATTCTAATTTCTCTTTTGCACCATCAATATCTCTTGTCCAATCTGTATCAATTCGGCTCGCGAATTGCACAGACAGCCCAACCAATATTCACACGCCCCGGAATGGGGCATTTTTATTTTTTATATACGTGTTGTTTGTGCTAGGATTTTTTTGCTTGAATAAAAAAAATCATGTGCTACAAATGCGTATACACAGGGAAAGAATTTTCGTAAAGAAAGGAGGCGAAAAATGTCCAGCACAAAGTATTTATCCGATATTGTAAAGGTGTGCAGTGTTTTACCTGCATTGGTTGTTATGCCAGCTGTGGCAGATTTACCAAATACATCTGGTAATGCGTGGGTTTTTGGTGATTTGAACCTGGGATATGATGTTGCAAATAATTCAGCAATTGGTGGTCGTGTTTCTGTGATAAATGGTAATCGTGGCAATGATTTTCCTGAATATAATGTTGTTGGGCGTTCTGTGAATGTGTCTGGTACTGCGGGTAAAAGACCCAGTTTATATGTTGGACCTGTTAATTTAACTTTGCGTGAATTGGGTGAAAATGAAGAATTTGTTTATAATTGGCAAGTCGCTGGCACTGCTGGGGAATCTAATTGGGCAAATGCAGAATTAAAAGAAGGCGAGGTTTCATACAAAGATGTTGATATTGCTAAACAGGCTGGAATTGTTTGGAACGACAGTGTTGAAACAATTATTGAAAAGACAGGGTTTGATGTTTCTAAAGATAAAAACTATTTCAATATGGCATATGGTTTGTCTTTGTTTGCAAATCGTGATGATACCGCTGTTGCAGGTAATTTCAGTGCTGATAATGTTAATCTGACATTAGATGGCACAAACGTTGTTGCAAATAATGTTCTTATGAATTCATCAAATTTGAAGATTGCAAATGCGAATGTTCCGACAAATATCTTGAATGGTTTGCATAATGCATCTGATGGGTATACGACTATTGGTGCAGAAAATTTTGTTGTGTTAAATGGTTCACGTATAGATGTTGAAAATGGTGCAACTTTGGATTTATCTGGGGCTGACGATACGGTGTTTAGCAGTGATGATGTAAATCGCAAAGTTACGTTATATAATAATGGCACGGTTAAATTTGGTGGAGATGTGCTGTTTAAAAATGCTGTTTTACAAAATAATTATAGTTTAACAAATGATCAAAACAAGATTGTTTATAATGGTGATGATGATATTACTTTTGTTAATACGAAAATATCAAATCAGGGCATTGAGTATGATAATAGTAAAACAGCAGTTGTTGGTGGGTTGGTAGAATTCAGAACAACAGGTGATATTTCGTTCAGCGGTGATATGGTTGATAAAGGCAGTGGTGCATTTGTAAATTCTACTATTTTATCAGATATGATATTACAGGCGGATAAAATCAGTGTTTCAGGTGGTAGGGCAGATCAATACTCAGGTGCTATATTTAATGCCGGTGATATTAGTTTCTTGGCCCAAGAAAATCTGTTCACAGATAATCACCAAACAACTGTTGCAGCAGAGAATACAAACTATAAACTTGGTGGCGGTGCATTGTACAATCGTGGTACCGAATATACAGCACAAATGACAATTGGCTTTGCAGATGGCAGCAGTAAAAATACATTTGCATCAAATACTGCTTTGCAGAATGGTGGTGCAATTGAATCCCGTACAGATGACCCAAATTCTTCAGCGGTTGTTGATATTATTGGTACAACTTTGTTCAGTAAAAACGAAGCCGGTGTTAATGGTGGCGCAATTATGAACTGGACAGATGCGGACGCAACATCTTCTACGACTGTGAATTTCGCAGGTAATGTTACCTTTAATGATAATATCGCAGGTGATTTAGGTGGTGCGATTTATAACGGTGGTACAGGCGCAACTGTTGATTTAAATGACGCAGTTGCAGTATTTAACGGAAATAAATCAATCGTTGATGGTGGTGCGATTTATAATGATACAGATGCTGTATTAAAAATCGGTGATGCAAAGTTTATAAATAACCACGCAAGTTATGATTCATGGGATTCAGAAGGTTACGGTGGCGCAATCTTTGCATTGGGTGATTTGGACATCGTATCAGAAAAAGCCAATGGAGTTATGTTCTCAAACAATGCCGCATTTTCTGGTGGTGCGGTTTATGGCAGTAAAAACAGTAATATAGGTATGAATATAGAAAATGTATTGTTTGATGGCAATCATGCTATTGCTGATGCGGGTGCGTTGGGCATCTTTAATAATGCAATGTCAAAGGTAACAGGTACAGTATTCCGTAATAATACAGTCGCTGTTTCGGTTGATAATTTGATTGTACAAGATGATATTAAAGAAGCAGACGGTGGTGGTGCGATTCAGTTGGGCGGTACGGCCAGTGCTGAGTTGGTTGATAACCACTTTGTTGGAAATGAATCAGGTGTTCGTGGTGGTGCAATATCTGCACGTCATGGCAAAGATTATGAACTGAACGTATCAAAGTCTTCATTTACCAAGAATAAGGCTGGCACAAACGGTGGTGCGATTGCACATGTATTTGCAGGTGAATTGAATGTTGAAAATACAAACTTTTATTCCAATATAGCCGGTAAAAGTGGTGGCGCTATTTATAATGGTGCAGATTGGAACTTTGGTGGAAAACCAGAGGCAGTCTTGTCCACAGGTGATGGTATTGTAAACATCAGTGGTAAAAATATGTTCAGTGGTAATATTGCAACCGAATTTGGTGGCGCGATATTCAATGGTGAAAAAGGTATATTGAATATGAGTGGTACAAATACATTTGTAAATAATACTGCGTCTGGTGGTGCAAATGATATCCATAATGATGGTGCATTTAATATCTTGGCGGATGCATATGTTACAATTGGTAGTGGTATTACAGGTTCTGGTACATTGACATTGGACAGTGACGCAACATTGGATATTGGTACGGCTGCGATTATTCAAGATGCAATTAATATCAATGGAACAGTTGTTGCTTCTGTGGTCAGTGATCGTTCTTATGGTCGTTTTGTAACAGAAAATATGAAATTTGCAGATGATGCAGTGTTAAGACTGAATGTCGGTGCCGTTGGTACATATAATATTTTGGCTGGTAAAGTCATTGGTATGGAAAACATTATTGTTGGTGATACATATAATGCAATTTCAACCAGTGCTGGAATTATTATTGAAACTAAATCTGTCGCAGAAATCGCAGAAAAAACAGGACTGGCATCCGAAGTAGCAGGAACAGTTGTGAATTTGGCAAATGCAACCGACAGAAATATTCAAAAACTGTCTTTGAAATTGCAAGAAGCATTGAATTCTGGCGATGTTGCAGCGGTTGAAAAAGAAACTGCTAAATTGAATCCAGAAGATAAACCTGTAACACGTTCTGTTGCGATGGCTACACAGAATCAAGTATTGTCTGTTGCAACAAATCGTATGGGTGCGGGTGTCGGACGTGCCGGTGGTGACAGGGTGCAATCCAGTGGTTTCTGGGCCCAAGGTTTGTATAACAAATCCAGTTTTGCTGATGAATTTGAAGGCACTTCTAATGGATTTGCAGTCGGTACAGATATGACAATAGATCGTAAATATACATTGGGTGCAGGTTTTGCGTACAGCAATACAGATATTGATGCAAATGGACGTGAAACAGCAATTGATAACACAACATTGTTTGTATATGGTCAGTATAAACCAAATAATTGGTTCTTGAACGGTATCGCATCCTATACAATGGGTGAATATGACGAAAATGTTGATCCGTTTGGTGTTACTGTTAACAGCGTATATGATGTTAATTCTTATGGTGCACAAGTTATGACAGGTTATGATTTCGCATCTGGGTTTACACCAATGGTGGGTGTTCGTTATCTGCATGTGGAACAAGATGCATATAATAACGGCATAAACAGCATCAGCGCACAAGAATCTGATTATATGTCTGGTGTTGCAGGATTAAAGTATGCTGTTGATGTTGCAACCAACAGTGGTTTGAAACTGCGTCCAGAATTGCGCGCGGCTGCAACATACGATTTTGTATCTGATGATTCAACTGTAACAGTTACAATGGCAAATATTGAAAACAGTTATACAGTTGATGCCCAAGCATTGTCCCAGATTGGTGGTGAATTTGGTATTGGGTTGACAGCATTGTATAATGGAGTTCAATTATCTGTAAATTATGATGTAACTGTACACGCAGATTATACTTCACAAACAGGTATGATAAAGTTCCGTGGTCAGTTCTGATAAAAAAATCCCCCGTTTGGGGGATTTTTGTTGACCTGAATAATATATTGCATGTATAATATAAAACTGAAATGAGGGCATTAAATAAATTTTTATGGTTGTGTTTTACATGCGTCGTGAACGTGTTTTATAATCCGTGTTGGGCAGTGGTGGGAAAGTATAATATTCTTAATTCAACAAGTCATCCTACTAAAACATCATGTAATGATTCAGGCTCAATACAATGTGCTGATGGTGTACAAGAAGCAATAGCTTTGATTACAACTGGCAATGGTTTCGACGTGACGGATAAGCATTTGTGTAGTTATGGTACGGATTATTTGATCGGTTGTGAGATTAATGGAAAAGCATCACAACTTAGTGGTTGTCTTAGTTCGTCTATTCTAGATGCTATAACGGAACTTGATTGTGAAGCTTGTCCAGAAGGCGGAATAGTTAAAGAGGTCGCTGCAGTTAAATCTGATACGTTAGAATTATGGATATGTAGTGATTATAATCTCTTGTCATTTTTGGATGGTAACATAATATTGGCTAAAAGTGGATCGTTGTTTTGTGTGGATTATAAAGTTCGTCGTCTTCGTTTAATAGATAATGGAGTAAAAGATTGTTATAAACCTGCTGGCCAGAATTTATCTGATGAAAAGGGTACTTTTACATATAGCGAAGATTGTTACATAGATACAGAATGAAGAAAAATATAGATATTTCAATTATTGTTGCAAATTATAATTATGCGTCTTTTTTGCCGGACGCATTGAATTCTGTGTTGGCACAAACGATTGACAATTGGGAATGTATTATTATTGATGATGGCAGTACGGATAACAGTGTTGAAATTATAAAAAAATACCTGAAAAAAGATTCCCGATTTCAATTAATTCAAATTCCGCACAGTGGTGTATCTGTGGCACGTAATACTGGTTTGGATGTGGCGCGTGGAAAATATATCGCGTTTTTGGATTCTGATGATTGTTTTACGGATTATGCACTGGAAATGCTGTTGCATTTTGCCAAAACCACAAATGCAGATATGGTTGGTGGGGTGGCTGCAGTTGTGGATGGTGATTTTACATTTTTACCGGTAAAAAATAATACATGGAACAGAAGCGGTTTTGTTACATCAATGAATCCAAATGATTTTTTGCTGTTGCCAAAGTCTTCTAATTGGGTGTGGGTTTGGCGCAGAATTTATAGACGTGAATTGTTAAAAGATATTCGTTTTCAACCACAATTTACAGGTTTGGGTGATGATTTATGTTTTATGTTGGATGTATGTTGGCGGACAAAGAAAATAACAGAAACCGCAAATGTGGTGGCATATCACAGAAATCAAAATAATTCTTTGACACATCGTCCATTTGGACCGCATTTGTTTGAATTTTTCCCAGAATATTTTAAGTTTTTACACCAAAGATTGATAACACGTTATGATACAAAGTTTGTGCGAAAATTTTATAATCATACAATACCTTATTTACTTGCGAGCACAGTTATTATCCCAAGTAAACTGGGAAAGTATAAACAAGAAGCAAAACAGGTGTTATTGGAATGCGGGCGTTATATCCCATTGCGGTATTTGCGTTGGAAATATAAATTATTATTCTGGTTCCTGAGATGCATAAGATGAACGTTTTATATACTTTTGATAATAAATTTTGGCGAATGGCCGCTGTGTCTATTAATTCGTTATTAAAGAATTGTGCAAATGGAACAAATGTTTGTGTGTACTGTATGGTGGCGCCACGAACGCATGGGTATAAAAAAATAAAAAAAATTGTGGCTGGATATGGTGGAACTTTGGTTTGGAAACAAATCAGAAAATCACAAAATCCGTTTAAGAATCATTCTTTCCTTAGGTGGAGTCCTGTAATATTTTATCGGTTATGCGTACACAAATTTTTTCCAGAATTGGACAAGGTTTTATATCTGGATTCTGATACGTTGGTGCGTTCTGATTTGACAAAGTTGTATGAAACAGATATTTCTGAATATGCTTTTGGTGCGGTGTGTGATTTGGCACCTGTTAAAATCGCAGAAAGTGTCAGTGGTCAATATGTTAAAAAATTTACACAAGAATATCTGAAACATGATTTATACGTCAACAGTGGGGTGTTGCTGATAAATGTAAAGAAAGTTCAACAATATGAAAAAGAAATGTTGTCGGCAAAAATCCCTTTGAAATATCCAGATCAAGATATCATAAATTATGTTTTTGATGGGAAAATATTACGTTTGCCGTTGCGGTATAATTATACACCGAATATCAGAAATTATACAAAATTGATTTCTGATGGGGAATTTGTTGATGCGGTTAAAAATACGGAAATATTTCATTTTTATGCAATAAAGCCATATGTTTACAGTGTGTTGTCACGTGGTTTTTATGAAATGTTCGCTATTGCGGCCCAAGAAGTTGGATTTTTTCCAGATGATTTTGTGTCTAAAAAAAAGAAACAAAAAAAGCGTCAAAAAACAATGATTCCTGGATTATATTTGGGCAAAAATAATTCATTACGCTTTTTGGGAATCAGATTGGTTTAGTTATATATTTTTTATTATAAAACTGGATTATCACGCATACATCCACAATAACAAGAGTTTTTAAGTTCTGTCTGGCTTGCGCTTTACACATGGGGCGGGGCTAACAAAAAATCCCCCATGTGGGGGATTTTGTTTACTCGGTTGTTGTACTTTCGATAAGTTTCCAACCGGTAAAGGTGTATCCCGGACGCACTGGATCGTCTGGTAATGTAACCGCACTGTCATACGCGCATTGATTTTGTATAACATCACCGCCATTATCCGGATTCCAATTTGTGTTAATAATATTAAATGTACAATCAATAAAAGCATGATAATCAGAGTATGCATATATTCCTCCATTATTACGACTGAATTTATTATCAACTAAACTGGAAATGCTTGTGTCTGAGAATTCACCGATATATATCCATGGCATTTTATCAAGGGGGACATAGGTAATGGCACTTTCAAGCAAAAGCATTTCTAGATTATATAATTCTTCGTCTGTTGGTGTATAATCCGGATTTTCTAGCAATTTTTTATATTCATTAACAAACTCTTGATTTTCCATATATTCAAAATTGCCTGTGTTAAATAAAAAGAAGTCTCTGGCATATTTAGATACATGTGTTGGTCGTGCCCAGCAATATTGATTATTTTCACCCGCATTAAAATTTTCATGATATAACATCGTTGCTGTTTTTGTTTCGCCATTACGATTTGTATATGTTTTGGTAAATGTGCCGGGTGTATTCGGACCGTATTCATTGCATACAACACGCACCTTGGTAGACATCTCTACATATTCATAAATTTCCCTGTAATTACCGCCATTAGAAACTGAAGTATAAAAATATCCCTCTTGGAAATTTGGACATTTTCCCGTGCCAAAGCAATCCTGGCCGTCATTTGAGGAGATATCTGTCATGCCAATATCTGCACCAACTGGGAATATATCTGACATCATCAAATCATGTGCGGTATAACCCGTTTTGCACTTAAATGATGTTCGGCATGTTGTTTCATGTGCGCCACATGTTCCGCCAACGTATTGTTTGCCGGTTGTATTACTGATAATAGGTGTGCATTCCGTGGCGTTCGCGGGACATTCCGCGGGTGTACATTGGGTTTCGCATCCCATGTAACATTCGGATTCTGCGGTGGCGGCGGCGTCTGATGTATAATCGGCGGGACATGTGTTTTTACTGTTATTTACCTCGACCGTAAAGGTTCCGCCGGGGCAATATGACCCGATTGGGCATTCGGTACAGTTCAGTGTCGTTTCATCCAGGTATTGCCCCGCCGCACATTCGTAACTGTTCAATGACCACGTTGCAATTGTGTTTGCAGTTGCGTTGTTATCGGATACACCCAATACGTCAACCGTACAGGTTCCAGCACCGCCCGTGATTTTTTTATCTGTGTTTGGCACCACGTCGTCCGCAAATGCCGGTGCAATCAATCCCACCAATAATACAGTGGTTAAAAATAAATTTTTTTTCATGTGTGCATTCTCCCTTGTTTTTTCTGTCTGTATCGGGGTTTTGCAAAAACAAAACCACCGATTAAAACAGTGGTCAGGAGGTTGAAGACAATCACAAAGTATTGTGTGCTTATTCAATATATTCGCAGCCCTCCTGACCATTTGGGTCAGGAGATTTTTCATCTGTGATATAAAAAATACGCCAAATGGCGCCTTGCTTTTATCCCAGACGCTTTGTGCACGGGTCTTCACACCCCATCATCAATAACCACTGATGACGTAACTATTTTATCAAATATGACAATTTGCTACAAGGGGAAAAAATAAAAACCATCAAAAGATGGTTTTGATTTTTGGTGGCGTGTTCGGACTGTGCATGCCCATATTCGCTTTCGCTCTATGGGGTCCATTCCCTTGACACATGTGTCTGCGGGGCATTCCTGACAATTCGCCTGCGTGTGTTTTACACTTGGCTCATTTACTCATTGTCGCCACGTAAGGTTCAAACTTCGCCCGAAAAGGGCTTGTTTTCACCAACTATCGGCTCGAACCGACGGTTCTCGTCCGACAGGGGAAAAATAAAAACCATCAACAGATGGTTTTAATTTTTGGTGGCCCTGGTCGGACTCGAACCGACACTCCTTGCAGAACTTGATTTTGAGTCAAGCGCGTCTACCAATTCCGCCACGGGGCCAATGCGTTACTGTTGCAAATTAAGCAGCAGTTTTTGCATTAACTTTTTTTACCAAGCGGGCACTGCGGTTTGCCTTGTGTGCAGGCTTTTTTGCAGGTGCAGCAGGTTTACCAGACTTTTTGATAATGGCAGTTTTAATTTTTGCCATTTCTGGTGTCAAACGTGATATTGGTTTTGACATGACGTATGCGTCCAAACTGCCATGCTTGGTCAATGTGCGTAACCCAGCAGTTGAAATACGCAGTGAAAAATCACGTCCCAAAATATCACTGTGGAACTTTAATACTTGAAGATTTGGCAAGAATGTACGTTTTGTACGACGATTAGAGTGGGAAACGTTCATCCCAACTTCTGTTTTCTTACCTGTAACTTTACATACACGTGGCATAATATTTATCCTTAAATTCAATAGCGGACTTAAATTTATAACAAAAATTCACAAAAGTCAAGTAATATGTTTTAGATTTTTGCGTGTTTTATTTATGGGTCGGTCCTAACAGGTCTGTTATCACCTTAATCGGGGTGAATGTGGACAGTGGGGTTTCTACAAATATTGTGTTCCAGTGCGCCATTGAACCGTTCCATAAACCTGGGCGTTCCATGGCCCGCAATGGGCGACCGTTCTTGGATTTTTCAGATATAAAGCCCGTGTTGGGGTCAATATATTTGGTCAAATCAAATGAATTACCATTTATATCACGTGGCATACATACAATATCTGTTGGACTGAAAAATTCACCGTTTTTCAAAATATTTATGTTTTCAGGTGCAATTTGACTGGGTTCTATGATTTGCAGACTGGTTGTGCCATCAGATGAACGTACCCAGAATGGTCCACCGCCAGGTTCGCCTGTATTTTTTATTATTCCGCATACACGTAATGGACGGTTTAATATTTCACGTACGTTGCATGTGTCTGATATTTTTATCCCCAGGTTTTCAGTGATAAACTGTTTCACTTCGTCTATGTTCGCAGTCCCATTATCAATAGCATGCAAATAAGAAAATATTTTTTCTTGGGTTTGTATTGCCAAGCCCGCCAATAATTGTTTATGCAGAATTGTATCATCACGCATTTTTTCAGGGCATACATTGTCTATGTTTTTTATAAAGATAATATCTGCATCAATATCGTTCAGGTTTTCAATCAATGCACCATGCCCAGATGGACGGAATAATAATGTTCCGTCTTCATTTCTGAACGGGGTATTGTCCAGATTAACTGCGATTGTGTCTGTTTCTGGTTTCTGGGTTGACATAGATATATTATATGTAACCCCGTATTTTGATTCATATTCAGGTACTATTTTATCAAACAAACGTTGAAAACCGTCTTGGTGTTCTGGGGATACGGTAAAGTGCAAATTTACAATGTTATTTGCAGATGCGTATTGGGCGCCTTCGGACAAGTGTTCCGATGCCGCTGTGCGTGCATGGTCGTTGTATGCGTGAAACAAAATTAAACCTTTGGGTGTATTGCCGTAATTAAGTCCACGTTCTGTTACCAGACATTCTATTATATCGTGCGGTGTTGGGTTTTCTGGTAAATGTTTGGTTAATTCGTCATAAAATGCAAATTCTGTGATGTTGTCCAGTACAATTTGTGTCGTTTTATTTACAACCCCATCAGATAAAAATGCAAACAGGTCTTTGAACATACGGGTTGCAGCCCCAGATGCCGGAACAAACTTTACGATTTTAAATTTGTCTTTGTTTGCCAAATAGTATTCAGCATAAGATTTATCCAGCATTGGACGTACACCGTTGCCAATTGTCGCAGGTGATATAATGTCTGCGTATGGAAAACCGGTTTTAAAATCTTGTAATTGTTTTATGATTATATCACGTGATAAACCGTGTAAGTCATCTGTGTCAAATATCATTTGTTCTGACATTTCTTTTGCCCCCTTGGTATTGGTTTTGATTTTAATATAATTTTTAATGTTCCGCAAGGTATTGATAGGGGATTCGTTCCTGTGTCTTGAAAGGCGGTTTTATGGCACTATATATAGTGTAACATAACAAAAGGATATAACTTATGAATCCAGATGATTTGCAAGAATCACCACAACAGGCGATTGAAAAATATACCACTGATTTCACCAAATTGGCGGCAGATGGTAAATTAGACCCTGTTATCGGGCGTGATGAAGAAATTCGCAGAACGGTCCAAGTGCTTAGCCGTCGTACAAAAAATAACCCTGTGTTGATTGGTAATCCGGGGGTTGGTAAAACCGCAATTGTAGAGGGGCTGGCAACACGTATTATTTCAGGTGATGTGCCGGAAAATTTATTGAAAAAACAACTGCTTAGTTTGGATATGGGGGCGTTGATGGCGGGTGCGTCTTTCCGTGGACAATTTGAAGGACGATTAAAGGCAATATTAAAAGCAGTCAAAGATTCAGACGGTAAAATTATTCTGTTTATCGATGAATTACATACACTGGTCGGGGCCGGTAAAGGCGAAGGCAGTATGGATGCGGCAAACCTGTTAAAGCCTATGTTGGCACGTGGGGAACTGCATTGTTTGGGGGCGACAACGTTGGACGAATATCGTCAATATATTGAAAAAGATCCTGCGTTGGCACGTCGTTTCCAGCCTGTGTATGTTGACGAGCCAACCGTAGATGATACTATTTCTATATTACGTGGTTTGAAAGAAAAATACGAAGGACATCATGGGGTGCGTATTGCTGATGCGGCGTTGGTGTCGGCTGTGAAATTATCGAATCGGTATATCACAGACAGATTTTTGCCAGACAAAGCAATTGACTTGATTGACGAAGCCGCCGCACGTGTTCGCATAGAAGTTTCGTCTAAGCCTGATAAACTGGATGAAGTTGACAGACATTTAATGCAATTAAAAATAGAACAACAGGCGTTGAAAAAAGAAAAAGACGAAGAATCCAAGAAACGTTTGGCGGATTTGGAAAAAATTATTAAATCAGCCGAAGAAGAGTCACGTGTTTTGACTGAACAATGGCGTGCGGAACAACAGAAAATGCGTGGGCTGTCTGATGCGATGGCGGCATTGGACGCGGCCAAAGCCGAGGTTGCAACTGCGATGCGTAATGGCGACTATGAAAAAGCATCTGCATTGCAATACGGGAAAATCCCAGAACTGGAAGAACAGATTCATAAAATGAACGCAGATGCAAAAGAATATAAAACTGTTTTACCAGAACATATTGCGGCCGTCGTCAGTAAATGGACTGGTGTTCCTGCCGACAGATTAAACGCCGAAGAACAATCAAAATTGTTGAATATTGAAGATGCATTACGTACGCGTGTTGTTGGTCAAGACCATGCGTTGGGGGTAATTGCACGTGCGATTCGTCGCAGTCGGGCAGGCTTGTCTGATCCACGCAGACCAATGGGCAGTTTTATGTTCTTGGGTCCCACCGGTGTTGGTAAAACCGAAGTCGCAAAAGCATTGGCGGAATATCTGTTTAATGACGATACAGCCATGACCCGTATTGATATGAGTGAATATATGGAACCACATTCTGTATCACGTTTAATCGGCAGTCCCCCAGGGTATGTCGGATATGAACAGGGTGGGGTATTGACCGAAAGTGTCAGACGCAGACCATATCAAGTACTGTTATTTGACGAAATTGAAAAGGCAAATCCAGATGTGTTTAATGTATTCTTGCAAATATTGGATGACGGACGTTTAACAGACGGCCAAGGTCATGTTGTGAACTTTACAAACACAATTATAATAATGACCAGCAATTTGCCAGATATGGACGCTGTCAAAAAGCATTTCAGACCAGAATTTATTAATCGAATTGATGAAATTGTGTTCTTTAATCCATTGGGCAAAGATGTGATGGCGGGCATAGTTAAAATTCAATTGCGTGGTTTGGAAAAACGCTTGGCAGAACGCAGAATTGAAATGAACGTTACAGACAAGGCAATTAAATGGCTGGGCGATAACGGATATGATGCGGTCTTTGGGGCACGTCCATTGAAACGTCTGATAACGTCCAGTGTCGAAGACAAAATTGCCGACCTGATATTGTCCGGCACAATTGGCGAAGGTAGTACGGTTTATATAGATGTCAAAGGTAAAGACTTAACCGTAAATTAAATTATAATAACTTATCTACACGCGGTGCCGGCAACTCATGTAACGTCATGTACACTACGTTGCCGGCACTGCGTGTATCTAAATCATTATCTTTAATTTATTCGCTAATTATAGGATATTGTCTTGACGTTGTTGGTTTTTTGTTATATTTTATTTAGAACAAAGAGGTTTTATAGTGGAAATCAAGTTTACTGGTGCGGGCAAAATTCAAACAATAACAATCCCAGATGATATGGTGTTTAGAGGTAATTTGGATTTGTCGGATATGGGATTGACAGAATTGCCAGACTTGTCCGCCGTTACTGTAACTGGGGATTTTAATTGTTCTTATAACGGATTAACAACCTTGAAGGGTGCACCAAAAAGTGTTGGTGGAAATTTTGATTGTGGTTGGAACCCATTAACAACACTGGTGGGCGGTCCACAAACTGTTGGTGGAAATTTTTGTTGTGTTTGGTGCAAATTAACAACATTGGCTGGTGCGCCAAAAAATATTGGTAAACATTTTATTTGTTATTGCAATAAATTAACAACACTGGCGGAGGGACCACAAACTGTTGGGGGGGATTTTGATTGTAGTTGGAACAAATTAACAACACTGGCGGGCGGTCCACAAACTGTTGGTGGAAATTTTTGTTGTAAGTCCAACAAATTAACATCATTAGTGGGGTGTCCACAAAAAATTAATGGGGATTTTGATTGTCATTGGAACGATTTAACAACACTGTATGGTGCACCACAAACTGTTGGTGGAAATTTTAAGTGTCATGATAATAAATTAACAACACTGGCGGGCGGTCCACAAAGTGTTGGCGGTGATTTTTATTGTTATGATAACCCATTAGCGTCGCTGGTGGGGTTGCCAAATGAAATTTGTGGTAATTTTATTTGTGATAATCGGCGTTTGATACAGGAATATGAAAAAATAAAACAAAATGGATTTTTAATCAGGTTATTTGGACGTTTAAAACAAAATATGAAATAGAATATTTAACACAATATATAAAAAACGCCAAAAGTGGCGTTTTTTTATAATTCGTTGTTTTGTGTATGATATCTTTAATTTACCCGCTAATTGTGGGTAAATTTTATTGATATTATTTGTTTTTGTGGTATTTTCTGCTTAGAAAAGAGGTTTTATAGTGGAAATCAAGTTTACTATTGGTGCGGGCAAATTTATTGGTGAAATTCGAAGAATAACAATCCCAGATGATATGGTGTTTAGAGGTAATTTGGATTTGTCGAGAATGGGATTGACAGAATTGCCAGACTTGTCCGCCGTTACTGTAACTGGGGATTTTTATTGTAACGGTAATCTACTGACATCGCTGCAGGGTGCACCACGAAGTGTGGGTAGGATTTTTTATTGCCGTGAAAATCAATTGACATCGTTGCAGGGTGCACCACAGAGTGTGGGTTGGGGTTTTTTTTGCGACTGTAATCAACTGACATCGCTGCAGGGTGCACCACAGAGCGTGGGTGGGGGTTTTTATTGCCGCTGTAATCAACTGACATCGTTGCAGGGTGCACCACAGAGTGTGGGTGGGGAGTTTTATTGCAGCCATAATCAACTGACATCGCTGCAGGGTGCACCACAGAGTGTGGGTGGGGAGTTTTATTGCAGCCATAATGAACTGACATCGTTGCAGGGTGCACCACAGAGTGTGGGTGGGGATTTTTATTGTAACGGTAATCTACTGACATCGTTGCAGGGTGCACCACAGAGTGTGGGTGGGTATTATTTTAATTGCAGCCATAATCGACTGACGTCGTTGGTTGGTGCACCACAGAGTGTGGGTGGGTATTTTGATTGCAGCCATAATCGACTGACGTCGTTGGTTGGTGCACCGCAATTTGTTGGCAGGGATTTTATTTGTGATAAAAAAAGTTTGATGCAGGAGTATGAAGAAAAAAAACTTGCGTATTTTATGGGCAAACAAACGCAGAAGAATAAATAGTTTTTGACATGATATATAAAAAACGCCAAAATTGGCGTTTTTTTATAATTCGTTGTTTTGTGTATGATATCTTTAATTTACCCGCTAATTATAGGATATTGTCTTGACGTTGTTGGTTTTTGTGTTATATTTTATTTAGAACAAAGAGGTTTTATAGTGGAATTGAAGTTTACTGGTGCGGGCAAAATTCAAAGAATAACAATCCCAGATGATATGGTGTTTAAAGGTAATTTGGATTTGTCGGATATGGGATTGACAGAATTGCCAGACTTGTCCGCCGTTACTGTAACTGGGGATTTTGATTGTTCTTATAACAAATTAACAACCTTGAAGGGTGCACCAAAAAGTGTTGGTGGTGATTTTGGTTGTAAGTTCAACCAATTAACATCGTTAGTGTGGTGTCCACAGAGTGTGGGTGGGGCTTTTTATTGCGACTTTAATCTACTGACATCACTGGTGGGTGCACCAAAAAGTGTTGGTGGATATTTTTTTTGTTCTGGAAATCTATTAACAACACTGGCGGGGGCGCCACAAACTGTTGGGGGGTATTTTAGTTGTTGTTGCAATAAATTAACAACACTGGCGGGGGCACCAAAAAGTGTTGGTAAAAATTTTATTTGTGGTTCTAACCAATTAACGACACTGTATGGTGCACCAAAAAGTGTTGGTGGAAATTTTGTTTGTTCTGAAAATCAATTAACAACACTGGCGGGCGGTCCACAAAGTGTTGGTGGAAATTTTGTTTGTTCTGAAAATCAATTAACATCACTGGCGGGCGGTCCACAAAGTGTTGGGGGGGATTTTGATTGTAAGGTCAACCAATTAACATCGCTGTTGGGTGCACCACAAACTGTTGGAGGTAATTTTGATTGTAAGATCAACGAATTAATATCATTGGAAGGGGCCCCTAAAAAGGTTGGAGGTAATTTTGATTGTAGGGGCAACAAATTAATATCGTTGGTGGGTGCACCACAAACTGTCGGAGGTAATTTTGATTGTCGGGACAACCGATTGGTGGGGTTGCCAGAGGAAATTTGTGGCAATTTTATTTGTGGTAATCAGCGTTTGGTACAGGAATATGAAAAAATAAAACAAACGCGTCTTGGGATTAAACAAAAGGGATTTTTAATCAGGTTATTTGGACGTCTAAAACAAAATATGAAATAGAATATTTAACACGATAAAAAATGCCCCAACGGGGCATTTTTTAACTGACCAGTTTTTGCCACAAGGATTTTTTCTTGGGCTGTTTTTTGCGTTTACGATGATTTGCAGAAACTGTAGTTTTACGCGCATCTGTGTGTTGAGTATTTTTCTTCTTTACATCTGTTGATGGTGCATGCGCATTTAATATTTCATCAGTTTTGCTTTGTTCTGGGGCAACACGTTGAATTGAATATTGGTCTATGTTCAATAAACTGTCGTCGCCAACGATCACAATTTCTGTTTCAAATTTAGATTCCATTTCTGCCAATTCACTGCGTTTGTGATTTAACAAATATACCGCAACGTCTGTTGGAACCGTCATAATGATTTTCTGGGCAGATTTTGCCAACAGTTTTTCTTGTAGGTGACGGAACAGAATTATCGCCGCAGTTTGGATAGATGGAACAACGCCGGCACCCATACAATGTGGACATGCGACGTATGAAGATTCCATAAAACTGCTGCGTAATCTTTGACGTGATAACATCAATACACCAAAGTTATTTATTTTTGCAACCTGGGTGCGGGCACGGTCACGTTTCATAACCTCACGCATTTTCAGTTCTAATTTGCGGTTGTTTTTTTCTTCTTCCATATCAATAAAGTCAATTGCAACAATTCCGGCCAAATCACGCAGACGTAATTGCAGGGCAATTTCTTCGGCCGCTTCCAGATTGGTATTTAATGCCGTTTGTTCAATGTCTTTTTCTTTTATCGCACGTGAAGAATTTACGTCAATTGTAACCATGGCTTCGGTTTGGTTGATAACCAATGAACCACCAGATGGCAATTGAACGTATGGACCATGTAAACCTTCCAGTTGTTTTTCAACACCGGCTTTGACCATTAATGGAACGGCAACATCTTTGTATTGAACCAACTGTTTGCGTGGTGCACGACCGTACATTTGTTGGAAATATTGTTTTGCAGCATCGTATGCATCTTCGCCTTGGATAATCAGAACGTCTTCTTTGTCGCTTAAAAAATCACGGACAACGCGACGTAATAATGAATCTTCGGTGTGGATTGTTACAGGTGCAACAGATTCCAATGTTGTTTTACGGATTTCATTCCATAAATTTACCAAGTAATCATAATCCGCAGATATGTCCGTAGGTGATGCGTCCATTGCAGCAGTACGTAGAACAACAGTCATACCCTTGGGAATTTTCAGGTTGTGCAATATTTCACGTAATCTGGCACGTTCTGATTTGTCAGATATTTTTTTTGAAATACCATAACTGTTGCGTTTGCGTGAATTTGGCATCAAAACTGCAAAGCGACCTGCCAATGACAGGTATGTTGTCATAGATGCACCTTTTTGACCGCGTTCTTCTTTGACACCCTGAATCAGCAATATTTGCTTTGGCTTAATAACGTCTTGGATTTTAAATTCGCGGGCACGTTTTGTAAATTCGTTATTGTCTTCGCCGGCACTGTGGTCGTCATATTCAGCAACTTCGTCTTCTTCATCGTTGGGATCATCGTCATCATCGACAATGTTCGCATGTGCCAATTCCAATAACTTTTTCTTTTGTTCAGCAGTTACCTGATAATAATCCGGATGAATTTCAGAAAATGGTAAAAATCCATTTTTGCCATTCCCATAATCAACAAATGCAGCCTGTAATGATGGTTCAACACGAATAACCTTGGCCAGATAAATGTTACCCTTTATCTGGGGTTTGGTGGTTGTTTCAACATCAAAATCAGAAACACGATTAGTTGTCGTATCTAAAACAACAACACGTGTTTCTTCCGGGTGGACTGCATCCACATATATTTTTTTTGACATTTAGTAATCCTTTTGTTTTTGGGGTGTATGCAATGGCAATAATCTGTCCCCGTGGGGCGTCCATGCCCATGCCAAGGGATAGCGCTACGATAACCATCAGCACCATGCAAATTATTGAAATCAGTGACAATATAAACACTTCTATAAATCCTATGTCATACACAAATTGTATTTTAACATGACACAGTGGGGTTTCGCAAGGTATTTATTTTCTGTTTTGCAGATCTGTTTTTATGCTCTTGATTTTGGCAGGAATTTTTTCTTTGGCTTCGGCCAACCAACGTTTCATACGTGAACGTAACCAACGTTCGTATATGAAAAACAAACTGCCCACGCCAATCAATGGCAATACATAGTATATTATTCTGTATGCCAACAGGGCACCGAAAATATTCGCTTTGTCAATGCTGTCGGGTAATGCCATCAAAAATACAGATTCAAAAACACCTATACCACCTGGGACCTGACTGAAAACACCGGTTGTTTGGGCGATAACAAACAGACCAATAAATGTGGTAAATGATATATCAACAAATGGAATCATACAGAAATAAAGTACTAAACCGGCCAGAACACTGTCCGTGATACCCAGAATTGTTTGGGTAAATGCCATACTGGTTGATGGAATTTGAAATTTAATTTGACCAATTTGAACACTTTTTTTATGAAACATTACCGTCATTGCAAAATATACTAATAATGCGGTTAAACAACCTATGAACAGTGTGTTTATTCCAATGCTGGCGCCTGTGGAATTATCAAAGACAGCACTGGGAATTAAAAAATATCCAATTACAACAATCGCAGATGCACCCAAGAAATACGTAAACCCAGATATAGTTAACATCTTTAATATATCGCCGCCACGAATACGCCAACGTGTGTATAATCTGTATCTGATTGCCCCGCCACTGACCACGGCGTGACCGGCGTTATTACTGATTGCAAACCCCAACATGCCCGCCAACATCCATTTCCACCACGCAACACGCCCACCAACATATTGCAAAGCCAAATAATCGTACAAAGCCAATGCAAAGTACCCAGCCAAGCACGCAATACATGCAAAAAATAAATTCTGAAGCGGTATGTCCAAAATTGCATGTGCGATATCAGATAAACTGTAATTACGCAATTGCCACCACAACATGCCCGCTGCGATGATAAAAAAGAAAAAACCTGCGTAGCTGATAATTTTTTTAAATAGACGTTTTGTCTTGGCCGACATAAAAATCCTTTTCTGAATGCCCCAATAGGATAACAATATTATATTAAAAAGCAAATGTAAAAAAAATTGCAAATTTCTTTTGCTTGGTATAACTTATTCATATTCATATTTAATAAAAGGATTTTTTATGTTACGTCCATCTTTGCGTAAACCAAATCAAATGAGACCGGTTTCAATAGAAACAGGGATAAATAAATGGGCAGAAGGTTCTTGTTTAATAAAGATTGGTGGAACACATGTTTTATGTACCGCATCTGTGGATTTTAACCAACCAACATGGAAACGTATGCAGAATAAAACAGGTGGTTGGGTTACCGCAGAATATGCAATGTTGCCACGTGCGAATTCTGTGCGTAAAGGACGTGAAGCAATATTAAATGATAACCGCAGTGCGGAAATATCCCGCCTGATTGGGCGTAGTTTGCGTAGTGTTGTAGATTTAGAAGCATTGGGTAAGCACACAATTACAATTGATTGTGATGTCGTTCAGGCAGATGGTGGTACCAGATGTGCCAGTATCACTGGGGGATTTATTGCACTTAGTTTGGCGATTCGTAATTTAATAAATCAGGGGCGAATTTCTGAGAATCCTATTTCTGATAATGTTGTGGCCGTATCCGCGGGATTGTGGAATGGGGAATTGATTTTGGATTTGGATTTTGAAGAAGATTGCAAGGCGGAAATGGATGCAAATTTTGTTTTATCAGGTGATGGCAAGATTATAGAAGTTCAGGCCACAGGTGAACAACATCCGTTTGAAGCGGAACAATTAAATGCACTGATAGAATTGGCAAAGCAGGGGTGTGCCAAATTGGTTGATTTACAAAATCAGGTCTTAGAATAATGGTATTTGCGTTTGTGAATAATATCGCATTAACGCATTTTCAGATTTAAATCCTGACATATCTTTTGACCACGTTTTTTTAAGTCGCTGAAATCATATTCCAGGTTTTCTTCGGTTGAACGGATTAACTTTGGTATTTCTGGAATTGGTTTGCCAGTCATCATTGCACGTACCCCTTCCAGTAACGCATTGCGTTCTATGGCGAATAATATTTGGCCGTTTGCTGTTAAGGTATGTTCTGTGCTTTTGTCGCCACTAAGACCGACTTGGCTGTGTTCTTGGGTTATGTCTTCTTTGACTCTGTTCGCAATCATTACATTCCCGAATTTTGGACCAAAAAATGCAGGTTGAAATGCAGACGGCGATTGTTGCATGTTATAACTTAGCTCGTTATAATAACCTACCTGTGTATCAGATGCGCTAAGAAATGACACTGTGGAAAAATTGCATTGTTCCAGTGGCGCAAATGGTGCGTGGTTGATTGCTAATATATTTTTTTGTATGTCATACATGTCTGGTAAACTGTATGTGAATTTATTAGATTCTTGCAGCATATATTTTTCTATCATTCGCAGTACGTATGTTCCATGACAATGTGTGTAAATTATCATATTTCTGAAATTTTCTTTTATTTTTTTGGGGGGCAACATTTGATCGTTGTGACCCAACATACGTGGTATAAATGCAAAATTAAGAATGTCATAGATGTAATTGGGATATGTGGTACTTAATGGATAAGAACGATTCATATATGTTATTTCTGTCATTGTTAATCCGTTGCCGTATCTTAACAACTGATCAGTGTCGCGAAATTCACGAAACAGGTTTATGCGATCTAAACTACTGTTGCGATCACGATGTTTGTAATAAACTGAATACATATTCAGACCACTTTTAATGTCACTACGATACAATGTCTTTGCAATGCTGAGACAATAATTTATTGCCCATCTAGGCATGTTTGTATTTTCACCGCCTAATATTAATATACATGGGGTTGATAAATCCATACAGGTTTCGTGTTCCCGTATGTTTGGATTATCAAGTGGTACTCTCATAAAAGTTGTTGTACTAAGGTCGTTCATGACTTTGATTGTAATACAAAAACATAAACTGTCAAGTATTATTATTGTTTTTAGAAAAATATTTTGTTGTGCAAAACGTACTTGCGGTAATGGGGATTTTGTTTTATGCTTATGCATACTTAACAGTGAAAGGATTGGTATATGTTAAAAAAATTATTGGTTTTGGTTGCGCTGGTTACACCATTTGTGGCAGATGCGGCGGATAAAAAGAAAAAAGAAGAACCTGTTGTACATCTGACAGATGAACAAATTTACGAAGAATTAAAAAAGTTGGCCATGGTTTTTGAAGTGGCACGTGAAAACTTTGTAGAAGAAGCAGATGAAAAAAAGATGTTAGAGGCGGCAATGAACGGAATGTTGGGGGCTTTGGATCCTCATTCTTCTTATTTGTCTGCTGATGATTTTAAAGAATTTAGTGATAAATCGCATGGTGAATTTGGTGGACTGGGGATTCAGATTACCAGCGATAAGGGTGCTGTGCGTGTAATTTCACCAATTGATGATACACCCGCAGAAAAGGCAGGTATCAAGGCAGGGGATTATATTACACATATTGATGGCGAACAGGTCTTTGATTTGACTTTGAATCAGGCGGTTAAAAAAATGAAGGGGCGCCCAGGAACCAAGGTAAAATTGACGATAATTTCTGATGATGGGGAACCAAAAACACTGACATTGAAACGTGATATAATCAAAGTAAAATCTGTCAAATTTGAAGAAAAAATGTTGGCAGGTGCAGATACAGAAGACAAAGATACGCCAAAGGTCGGATATGTCAGAATTTCTGATTTTGGTGTTACAACCGCACGTGAATTAGAAGACGCGTTAAAAAAACTGGAAAAGAAAAATGTTGTTGGATATGTTTTGGACGTTCGTAATAACCCGGGTGGTTATTTGATGGCGGCAATTGATGTTGCAGATGCTTTCTTGGACAGTGGGGAAATTGTATCTACACGTGGAAAGCGTAAAACAGATATAGAACGCATGTTTGCCAAAGAAGGTGATATGGTTAACGGAAAACCGGTGGTTGTGCTGATAAATCATGGGTCTGCATCTGCGTCTGAAATTGTTGCGGGTGCATTGCAGGATAATGGTCGCGGGTTGGTTATGGGTTCTCAATCATTCGGCAAGGGCAGTGTACAACAGCAAAAGCCATTGGGGGATGGGACGGCTATTCATATAACAATTGCACGTTATTATACCCCCAGTGGAAATTCTATTCAGAACGAAGGCATTACGCCTGATGTAGAAGTTTTACAATCTAAATTAGAAGTTCTGGAAAAAAAGGAAAGCATGTATTCAGAGGCTTCATTTAAAAATTCTTTGAAAAATGATAAATCCAAAAAGAAAAAGGATAAAAAATCATCTGATGATTCTGATGACGAAGAAGAAACGCCATATGAAGAATTGACAGATGAAGAAAAAGATGCACGTGATTATCAATTGCAACGGGCAATGGATATGGTTATTGCAATGTCAAAACTGCAAAATCGTACGCAGGTGTCCGAAGAAAAGACGGAATCTGATAAAGAATAAAAAAAACGGGATTTGTCCCGTTTTTTTGTTTATAAATCTTGCGTTTGTAATAAAATACAGATATTATTACAACAATATTTACGGTAAAAATTGAAAGGAAAATAATAATGTCTAAATTGATTGTTGATGGAAACTGGGCGGCGGCAGATGTCGCATACAGATGTGTTGATTTTGCGGCGATTTATCCAATCACCCCCAGTAGTACAATGGGTGAATTGGCGGATGAATGGTCTTTCCAACATAAAAAAAATATATGGGGTGCAATACCGCAAATAATTGAAATGCAGTCCGAGGCAGGGGCTGCCGGTGCAATGCATGGTGCATTGCAAATGGGCAGTTTGGCAACAACATTCACTGCGTCCCAGGGTTTGTTGTTAATGATTCCAAACATGTATAAAATTGCAGGTGAACAAACGCCGTTTGTTATGCATGTGGCTGCACGTGCGTTGGCAACACATGCGTTGTCTATTTTCGGTGACCACAGTGACGTTATGTCTGTGCGTTCTACCGGTTTTGCAATGTTGTCCAGTCATAATGTACAACAGGCACATGATATGGCGGCAATCGCACATGCAGCAACATTACGCAGTCGTGTTCCTTTCTTGCATTTCTTTGACGGCTTCAGAACCAGTCATGAAGAATCAATGTTGGACCGAATCGATGACGAAGTTTTACAACAGATGATGCCTGATGATTTGGTGTTGGAAAATCGTGCACGTGGTATGGGACCTGATAACCCAACGGTACGTGGAACCGCACAAAATCCAGACGTTTATTTCCAGGGGCGTGAGGCTGCAAATCCGCTGTATGATAAAACACCACAAATTGTTCAAGAATGTATGGATTTGTTCGGCAAATTAACCGGTCGTCATTATGGATTGGTTGAATATGTTGGTGATAAAAAGGCTGAAAATGTTATTGTTGCGATGGGCAGTGCAGTTGATACCATAGAAGAAACATTACAGCATTTACCATCTGGATTAGGGGTTGTTAAAATTCACTTGTACAGACCTTTCCCAGTTGATGCATTTTTGAAAGTGTTACCAAAAACTGTTAAGCGTATCGCTGTTCTGGACAGAACCAAAGAACCAGGCAGTATCGGTGAACCGTTGTACCAAGATGTAAAATCTGTGGTTGGTGGTGATGTTCAGGTGTTTGGTGGCAGATATGGTTTGGGGTCCAAAGAATTTAAACCAAGGGATGTTAAATCTATATATGAATATATGATGCGTGACGCATTACATCATAATTTTACAGTTGGTATTACAGATGATTTGACGGGGTTGTCATTAAATACTGATATGGCATTTTCTATTGAAAACCCAGATGTTAAAACGGCTGTTTTGTACGGTATCGGCAGTGATGGTACCGTTGGTGCGGTTAAAAATATTGTAAAAATTGTCGGTGAAAATTCTGATTTATACCCACAATCTTATGCGGTATATGATTCTAAAAAATCTGGTGGATTGACTGCTTCGCATATCAGGTTTTCAAACAAACCGATTAAAAGTCAATATTTGGTTGAATCTGCTGATTTTATCAGTGTGTCTAATTTTATGATTGCACAACGTTTTGATGTGTTCAGTGGTTTAAAACCAGGCGGAACTGTTATGATAAATACATCAATGGCACCAGATGTTGCATTTGCAAATCTGCCAAAAGATGTCCAAGAACATTTAATCAGAATGCGTGCAAATGTTTATTTCTTGGATGCCAATCGTGCCGCTGGTGAATTGGGATTGGGTAATCGTATTAATACGTTTATCATGTTGAATTTCTTTAATTTGACCAAGGTAATTGACCCAATTGTCGCAGCGACAAGTGCCAAGGTTGCAATTGAAAAAACATATAAAAAGAAAGGTATGGAGGTTGTTCAGGCAAACTGGAATGCTGTGGACAGGGCATCAGATTATCTGGTGAAATATAATATGCCGTCTTCTGTATCTAATTTTGCACCGGATTTTGTGCCTGCAATGGTGGCAGAAACACCGGTTGAAATTGCGGGGACTTTGGGTGAAATTGCCGCACAACGTGGCGACAGTATTCCTGTGTCCAGATTCAAAGTTGATGGCCAATTTGGTGGTGGACAATATCCTGTTGGAACATCAAAATATGAAAAACGTGCCGTTTCTGACAAGGTTGCAACATGTGATATTGATAAGTGTATTCAATGTGGTAAATGTGCAATGCTGTGCCCACATGCGGTTATTCGTATCAAGGCAATGACTTCAGCGCAGGCACAAATCGCACGTGAAAACGGCGTTAATGTCGTTCCAATGAAAACGCCTGAATTGGGACCAAATATGTATTTTACAATAAATATCTCGCCTGCAGATTGTACAGGATGTAATATTTGTGTAAAACATTGTCCGGTTGGTGCATTGTCTATGGTGCCGGCGGCGGACGTTATGGCAGAAAATCAGGCTGCATTTAATGCTGCGGAAAAAATACCTGATATAGACAGAAGTAAATTGAATTTAAATATTCCAAAGCATGTTGAATTATTGCCACATTACTTTGAATTTCCGGGGGCTTGTGCGGGTTGTGGTGAAACACCATATGTCAGAATGTTGGCACATTTGTTCGGCGACAGAATGGTTGTTGCAAATGCGACAGGTTGTTCTTCTATTTATGGTGCGAATTTGCCAACAACACCGTGGACATGCGATGCAAATGGTCGGGGACCTGCATGGTCTAATTCGTTATTTGAAGATAATGCGGAATATGGTTTGGGTATGCGTTTGGCACTGAATCAGCAACGTCAAATGTTAAAAGGATTGTTGTTTGAATTGGGTATTGAAAATGTAGAAGAAATATTTGATGAAACAAATACTCAAAAACAACGTGAAATAGAAAAATATTTGCGTGAAAAATTGGCAAATATAGATAATCCTCGTGCCAGATTGGCGGAAAGTTTGGTTGGCGAAATCGTTGATAAATCCGTTTGGATTATAGGTGGCGATGGTTGGGCGTATGATATTGGTTATGGCGGGGTTGATCATATTTTACATAGTGGTGAAAATGTAAATATATTGGTTTTGGATACAGAAGGTTATTCAAATACAGGTGGCCAACAATCTAAATCTACACCGTTTGGTGCCAGTATGAAATTCGCGATTGGCGGTAAAGAACATGCCAAGAAAGATTTAGGTATGATTGCCATGATGTCTGGGGCGTATGTTGCACAAATTGCAATGGGTGCAAATCAAGTTCAGGCAATACGTGCCCTGCGTGAGGCAGAGTCTTTTAACGGGCCATCAATCGTGTTGGCATATGCGCCATGTATTGCGCATGGATTCGCATTGCAAAATGGCCCAGAACATCAAACGCAAATGGTGCAAACAGGTGCATGGCCTTTGTTCAGATTTGATCCACGTTTGATTGCAGATGGTCATAATCCGTTGACAATGGATTCTGCAATTGATAATCCGTTGCCTTTGGAAGATTTCTTGAAAACAGAAAGTCGTTTTGGGGCGGCACGTGCGGCAAATCCACAATTTAATAAATTGGTTGATTTGGCCAAGGCAAATAATGCGTATAAAAGTGAATTGAAAAAACATATCGCACAATTTGCGATGCTGAATAAACCATGTGTAAAAGAAAATGGGGAAGGTTAATATGAAAAGGTTACTGATATTATTCATGACTGTTTTGGTTATAGGATGCACTTTTCAGACAAAGCATCGTGGGTATGTATTTCCAGATAATTTAGAAGCGAAATTAGAAAAAATTACTAATGTTTCTGATTTGGTTTCTGAAATTGGTATGCCTCAATCTAAAACAATCCATGGGGATGAAGTTTGGATTTATTATGGTGCAGATGAAAATTATCGTGGACCATTGGCGCCAACTTTTGATAATGAAACAGTATTGTTGGTGTGGGTGCGTGGAAATCAGATAGTCAAAAAACAAATTTTGCATGATAAAGATTTGCCGGATGTTGCCATAGATGAAAATGAAACCCAGATACCTGCGGCCATAGAATTAAACGCGATAGAAGAATTGTTTAATAATATTGGTCGTTTTACACCGGCGGGACTTGGGCAATAGTATAAAATTTCCCAGAAAGCATGGAAAATTTTTTGTATTGTATAAAATTTGAAAATAAGGTATAATAATAAGCATGAAAAAAACTTTATTGTCTTCATTTTTATTATTTGGTTTATTTATGTCTGGTGCGTTTGCATCGGTTGATGCATGTGGGCCTGGTTATATTTTGGTGGATTCGCGTCAGAAAATGGACGGTATGGCTGTTGCGGAATGTCAAAAATTATGGTGCCGTGATCTGGAATTAAATCGTGCTATGGGTAATGGCGACAAGGCATATGCCGGATATAGTGAAACCACCAGACCTGTTGAATTATGTGATGCCAAGAATAATTGTATTGAATGTTGGGGTGAACGTAAATGGTGCAGTGGTGTAGACAGGGGTGAATGGAATCCAACAATGGGTGTCTATACCCGTGGTGGCAGGGATGATGTTACGTATTCTTCTTATTTGCGTTCTGGTTGTTTTGATTGGCGGCTGGAAAAACCTGATTGTCCAGGTGGTCAGACTGCTATTATGGTCAATGGTAGATATGTGTGTTCCGTTTCTTCTGTGGACAGCAATGTTTCCCGTGATGCTAGTGTCAGACGTACGGGTGCCGTACGCAGAATTATTAGGTAATTTTGTCTGGGATAATATCCCAGATTTATTTTTTTTCGTCAATTATTTGTTTTTCTGGTTTTTTTATGTTATAATGTTTGATGATAGAGAGAATGGCAACCGTAAAAAGGTGTATATATGCCAAGTAAAAAATTAGATTTTAAAACAGGTCAATATGTCGTTTATCCAACCCAAGGTGTTGGAAAGTTGTTGCGTGTTGAAGAACAAACAATCGCCGGTCAGAAAATAAAAATGTTGGTTATTGATTTTGAACGTAACCATATGACTTTGCGTGTTCCGGTGGAACGTGCCGAAATTTCTGGGTTGCGTCCGTTGACCAGTATGAAAAAAATGGACGAAGCAATCGCGTCCGCCAAAGGTAAAGCCGGTGCCAAGCGTATGATTTGGGCACGTCGTGCGGCACAGTACGAAGAAAATATCAATTCTGGGGACCCAATGAAATTGGCCGAGGTTGTTCGTGATTTGCAACGTCGCAGTGCGGCGGATACAATGACTTTTTCAGCACGTCAATTGTATTTGCGTGCATTGGAACGCATGGCCCAAGAATTTGCTGTGTTGCATAAAATTGATTTAGACGCTGCATCAGATAAAATTGAAGATATTTTGGGTATTCCAAAAGAAATAGATTTAAATGCCGTTGATGTAGAAGATGAGTATATGGAAGAAGATGAATAAAAAATCCCCGATTCGGGGATTTTTTATTTTATTCTTTGTTTTTTTAATTTTTGTAAATTTCTTAATGTTTGATTGTATTCTGTAAATAATGTTCGGCATGCATAAAAATCTGACATGCTTATGCCTGATGCACACATGTTGTTAAATTCGGATAATAGATTTTCTTGTTTTGTTGCCAATTGTTGTCTTTTTTTAGATGCTGATTCATTAATTGTGGCAACATATTGTGCCTTTATTTTTTCAATTGTATTGAATTTATTTTGTATATCTTTGGTTTCGTCCAGAATTTTTTCTATTCTTTCCAGTGCGCTGTTGCAATACATTAAATCAGAGCGAGCTTCTTGTTCGTCCATATAGTTAACACATTCGTCTTCCAGTATTTTTTCATTTATAGAAATTTCATAGCGCAGTCTATCTGCCTCTGCTTTTTTTGATGCGACAGATTTTAATGTTTGTGCACGTTTCTTTTGCATGATTGTGAACATCATAATAAAGAATTGTGCCATATCTATTGAATTCATATTTCCTAATTTCATATTAACTTCCTTTTATTTTTATCAAGTAAATATGTAATGAAAAAAATCATATTTATCAATAGAAAAATTAAGAAAATCCCCAAAAATAGGGGATTTTTTTATTTGTTGCATTTTTCTGGTTTGTGTTCTGATTTTTTATCGCATTTACTTTCGTTCACGCCAGAGCAGTGTTTGCATTTACATGGTTTATTGTCTGATTTTGACATGTTTTTTCCTTTTGGTTTATTAAGTTTTATTTTTGTCCGGACAGTAACAATTTTACATTGCGACGCCCAATCAGACAATACGTGTGTATTCCCAAAAAAACGATTGTATTTTTATGTTACGTGATATAATATGTAATGCGTTGTCGGGGTGTAGCTCAGCCTGGTAGAGTACTTGCATGGGGTGCAAGGGGTCGCAAGTTCAAGTCTTGTCACCCCGACCATACTTCGTTAAAAGTTCGTATGGCGGGGCCATAATTCATTAAAACTTTCCTGATTTTTTATACGATTTTGCGGCGGATAATACTGAACATGGCAAATACCAACAGCAATACCATAATAAATATAAATATCGCAGTTGCGGTTTGTTCATATTCTGCAAATGGCAATGTTACGTTCATGCCATAGTATCCAACAATTACAGTTGGTACCACCAATATAATATTCCACATTGTCAAACGATTAATGTTTGTGTTGGAATTCATGTTAATGATACTTTCAAAAGTTTCCTTGATAGATTTCAACATTTTACTGTATGATGTTACCACCTCGGTCGCCTGGGCCAATTCGATGCGTGCATCTTCGGCCAATTCTTTGGATTCGTCTGTTTTGACAAAACCACGGATTTTTTCCAGTTTATCCAACACTGCAACGTTGCCTTTGATGCCCGCCATGAACAGGGTGTAACTGTTTTCAACTTCTAATAAATCCAGTAATTCTTGTTTGCGAATGCGTTCCTGCAATACGCGTTTAGAAGATATAACACGTTTATTTAATTCCTTTAACATACGCAGATAAGATTCTGCGATATAGTACATAATGTTTAATATAAATTCTTCACGGGATGTTTTTTCAGAACGCTTGATTTTATCCAATAAATCGCATCTTTTACGACATACTGTGATAACACGATTTGTTGTGTAAATTATTGACAGTGGTTCTGTGTGCCACATTGTGTCAGATTCACGGTTTATAATAGGAAAACGAACGATGATAACTTTGTAATCATCTTCGACTTCGAATCGGGGTTGTTCATCTGGGTCTAAAATATCGCCGATTGTATCTTGGTCAATTTTGTATTCTGTTTGCAGTTTTTCAAAATCGTCATGATCGGGATTCCCAACGTTTATCCATGAAAATGTTTTTAATTTTTCTGATACAAACATATTCACCCCCTTGGTTTTTGTCGGAATAATAATACAGAAAAAAATATGAAAATCAATATTTTCATAGGAATACAAAACGATATTTTGCGTGCAATGCGTGTGCTACAATTCGTATAACTATAACCAAAGGTAGATTTTATGGCACGTAATAAAACTAAATTTAAAACGAATATAAATTCGTTTACGATTGCACATTATATTTTACTGTTTTTAGTTGTAGGGCTATGCATAGTTGTTATTGCGTGGATAATGATTATCCGTAATGGCAATAATCCGCATAATAATGTGACTGCGAATATTGTGCATGTTCATGGCAAAGACCCATGTGTTGTGCGTACCATAGAAACAGTCGAAAAAATGTGGGAATATGACCCGAAATCTGTTCCAGACAGGTATTGGAATGTCGCGATGGATTATATGAATCAAGCAATAACTGCACATTTTTATGGAATTTGCCAAGATGTTGCGTTTGTATGTCACCCCGGTCAAATCAGGCGTGATTGCGACCCATGTGCGGTACCGTCTGCACGTGAATACGCAAAACAGATGCAGATTGCCGATATGATAAAGGTAAATTGTAACGGGAAATCTGAATAAATAATCTTGTTATTTGTTTCCTTAGATTGTATTTCTGCGGATTATCAATCGCCTGAATGCCCAACAATTACAATTGGCGATACCACGTATGCAACCCACAGAATTGATGTAGATACGAATACTTTCCGTCAGTGTCTTCTAATTGGGTTCAGGCATATGCAGGTAGAGAGTGTGCCGTACACAATTGTTTATCAAATTATATTATATATGATTTTGTGCCAACTTCTGTATTTAACTTTATCGGCATACAGCCACCGTGGGAAGAAGAATAATTTATTTTCCCCATGTGGTGGCTATGTTGTATTCTGCGACCAATGGAACGGATAATTTAGTTACGTTTTCCATGGCATGCTTTATGCGATTCGCAAATTCGTCTGCAAATTCAGATTTGCATTCAAATACCATTTCATCGTGAACCTGCATAATCATGCGGATTTTGTCCGAATTATCACGCATTATCGTGTCATTAATTTCAACCATCGCACGCCGCATCAGGTCGGCTTCATACCCTTGAATCGGGGCGTTTATTGCCGCACGCATTGCGTATGCACGCATGCGGGGATTGTTTATTTCTGGTAATTCAATCTTGCGGCCCCATGGGGTGTAAACGCATGAATGTTTTAATGCGAATTCTTTGGTTTTGGTTATGTATTCTTGTATCTCTGGCAGGCCCGATAAATACGTGTCTATGATTGTTTTTGCCTGGGACCGGGATACACCCAATTGGGCCGATAATCCAAATGATGATATGCCGTAAATTATTGAAAAGTTTACAGTTTTTGCCGCACGACGCAGGTCACGTGGAACAATTGTGGATTCTGGGATATTAAATATTTTACGTGCAGTTTGTTCGTGAATGTCGGCACCACTGTTAAATGTTTCACGGAATGTTTTTATGTTCGCAATGTCCGCCAATAATCGCAATTGAATCTGGGAATAATCCACAGATATCAATTTATACCCATCAGGTGCAACAAAGCATTTTCTGATTTCTTCGCCCAGTGCAGTTTTAATCGGAATATTTTGCAGGTTCGGATCACGACTGGACAGACGGCCTGTGTTCGTACTGGTTTGCAGGTATGTTGTGTGAATGCGTCCGTCATGTGCAATCTGATGGGGCAGGGCATCTGCATACGTCCCAGCCAATTTTGCAATAGAACGCCAATTTAATATTTTTTCAATTATTGGGTGTGTGTCAACCAAATCATTCAATGTGTCGGCATCCGTAGAACGCTTTTTATTCGCAGGCAATCCCAATTCATCAAATAATACAATTGCCAATTGCTTTGGACTGGCGATATTGAATTCGTGGCCCGCAATATCCCAAATTTCACGTTCCAAATTTTGCAGTTGTTCGTGAAATATACCCGATAATTGATTTAATTTTTGTTTGTCTGTTAAAACACCATTGCGTTCCATGTGCATTAATATCGGCATTAATGGTAAATCACATGTTTCATATAAATGGCTTAATTTTTCATTGCCATATAATTCAGGGCGCATTTTGTCATATAATGCAAAACATATACACGCATCTTCGGCAGCATATCGGGCGGCACCGTCAATGTTTAATTCGTCAAAGTGCATGTCGCAATCACGGGTTTTGGGCGGAAATAAAGATGCAAACTTTATCGTGTTATGTCCCAGATATCGTAATGCTGTTTCGTCCAGTCCATGCCCAAATGACGTGCCATGCAATATGTATGACATTAACATTGTGTCATTTATCGGGCGAATTTGGTCTGTGTCCCAACCTTCGTTTTCCATAATGTGCATGTCATATTTCATATTGTGGGCAATTTTGGTAATTTTTTTGTCGGTCAATACCGGTTTCAGGTGTTTGTAAACCGTATCTATGTCCATTTGATTTGGGGCAATGGTGGCACCGCCAAATAAATCAGATGTACCCGATTTATGGCGAATTGGAATATATGCACCACGTGTCGCAGATGTTGCCAAAGATATGCCAACAATTTTGTCTGATATTGGATTTAAACCCGTTGTTTCTGTGTCAATCGCCAATACGGATTTTATGCCCGATAAAAATTTATTCAATTGGTCGGGTGTGGTGATAACACTGTATTCAAATTCAATGTTTTTTGTTGAGGTTGGTTCAGGTGGTAAATCCATTTCGCATGCGTTGCCGGGAAATGTAAATTCTGTTTTCGGCTGAGCGGTGGTGGCGGTGTCTGGAAATAATTTTTCTATTTTTGTAATCAATGAATTACTTTCCACGTCTGTGCGAATAAATTCCACGGCAGATGCCTTGTTAAAAACCAATGGACCAAATTTCAGTGCCGATAAATCTACGTCTGTTTTTAATGTTACCAATTGTTTGGATATATATGCCATTTCACGATTGTCGTGTAATAAATTCCGAATGCGCTGGTTTTTTACCATGTCCAGATTTACATATAAATTATCCAATGTGCCAAATTCTTGAATTAAATTTGATGCGGTTTTCGGACCAATCCCCGGGACACCGGGAACATTGTCCGATGAATCACCCATCAAAGATTGAACGTCTATGACCTGGGACGGTTTTACACCGAATTTTTCCAGAACGTCTGGTTCGTGAATTTCCCGCTGTTTCATGCCGTCATATAAAAATACACATTCAGATACCAATTGCATTAAGTCTTTGTCACTGGTAATAATGCGGGTTGCACGGGGGGCATTACAATTCTGTTTCGCCAATGTTGCGATGACGTCATCAGCCTCAACCCCCGGGACACACAGAACAGGTATACCCATTGCGGCCAGTCCACTGCGAATAATTAAACCTTGGGCGGTTAAATCTTCTGGGGTTTCAGAACGGTTCATTTTGTATTCAGGGTATATGTCTTGACGGAATGTAATGCGTGACGCATCAAATACGCATACAAATGAATCATCAGATTGTGCCGCTGCAAACAAAGGCAATACCATATTAAAAAATCCATATACCGCACCGGTTGGTGTGCCGTCTGATTTTGTCAGATGACCATGTACACCATAATATGCACGAAATAATAACGAATTACCATCAATCAGTGTCAGCATGTGATTTTTTCCCTTTGCTATATTTAATACAGGGGGCTGTGCGCCCCCCACATTTGTTTATTAAAATTCATACCGAATTTTTAGACGACCTTCATAGTGTAACAAATCGTTGTCTTTGACATTGTATTCAAAGATGTCGTTTGCGTATAATACGCGACCTTCTACGTCAATGGTAATTGGCATCAATGGCAGGTCAAATGTTACACCCAACATACCTTGGTATGCGATTGCATCTTCGATATCAATGTTTGTATGCCCGTTCAAATGATATTGGCTGGAAAATGTGGTTCCGACACCCGCACCAATGTATGGCATAATCACAGGTGTTGGTAATTTTAAGTACGCATTAACCATTGCCAAGTTCAAATGCATGTCATCGGAATTTGTATAGTTATATTCACCTTCGATACGTACCAATGGTAAATCCATACCAAATACCGCACCATAAGATTGTGCAGACATAGATTCATGGTCGTCGTCCATAAACAGTGTTTGTCCACCAACGCCAAATGTGCCACCTGCATAGAAATCAACCAATAAACCTGCGTTCGCAGTGCCGGCCGACATCATAATTGCAGTCGCAGTTAAAATTCCCAGTGATTTTGTTTTCATGTTTTCTCCTTTCTGTGATATTATAATAAGAAAAGGTGGTTAAATATGCAAGAAAATAAACCTGTTTTAATCGTTGGATTGGGAAATCCTGGGGGCGAATATAAAAATACACGTCATAATGTTGGCTTTATGGCGGTGGATTATTTAGCAGGCAATGATGCCAATTGGAAAAATGAAAAAAATGCGCTGGTATTTCGTACGGATATAAATGGGCACAAGGTGATTTTTGTAAAACCACAAACGTATATGAACAACAGTGGCATGGCGGTTGGTGCATTGATGACGTTTTACAAAGTACCATTGGAAAATATAATTGTAATTCATGACGATATGGATATTGATGTTGGCACATTTCGTGAAAAAATCGGCGGGGGCAGTGCGGGTCACAACGGCATAAAATCAATTGATGCGCATATCGGACGTGATTACAGACGTATCAGAATAGGGGTCGGACATCCACGTGATTTTGGTTTGCCAATGGATCCATCTGATTGGGTTTTGGGTAAATTTACCCCCGAACAATTAAATAAAATCAACAGTGTTATTGAAAATCTGAACGTTTATTCCTCGTAATAGACAGGTGATGATAATATTGTAACAGGATTACCATTTATATCTTTAAATTTCATAGTTGTATTGATATAACAATCTGTTGTGGATGATGCACCAGTGCTGGATGTAAAACCATCGGGGCATGGTTCACATTCAGTTGGGCATGTGGTTTCGCCATTATATGTACCTGATGGGCAACTGGTGAGGTTTGGTGCCATGTAAAAATATGTGGAATTAGTATCTGATGGTAATATTATTGTATCGCCGAAATTGATTACTGGGTTATTAGATGCAGCCCAATTATATGAAGTAAGGTTGCTTGGGTGTAATAATTTCCAAGAATTCGCGTATTTACCGTTTTTGCAATCTGGAAAACCAACGTTGAATATGCTGTTATCTGATAAATCGGGGGCCGTGGGCTTATTGCATTTATTGTATGTTGTGGCCTTGCATGTTCCAGATTGTGCGCCACTGTTTGTAAATTGTGAAGGACAATAGTATATACGGATAGGATTTTTTTCTATTAATGTTATATCCATATTAAATTCTTGTCCGTTTGGATAAAAGGATATGTTGTTAAAATCTGTTGTGTCGTCATAAAACAATATATTCCCCCCCCCTAAACGTAGTTTAACAGTTGGGCCATTGGTTTCTGGCTTGACTGGTGTCAATGTAAAATTTGTGCCATCAGTAGGATAATTGTATTTAGTAGAATCTATTTTTGATTTAGTTGCTTCTTTTATGGTTGTAAAACTGTAGTACATACTATCAGTGACTGTGTAAGTAAACGTATGGATTGCGGTGCCTGTAAAAGCACCACAGTTTTCAGGCAATAAAATACGTGCGTTTATTGTAAAAGTTTTTGGTTGGCAATCACCTGTCATGGTTGTGCCGTCCCAGTATTGTGATGTGTTGGCATCCTTGTAATATCCCTTGGAACAGTTTCCGCATGTTGTAGCATTTCCCCAAGTGTGGTATATTTCTTGGTTTACTGGACATGTGATAGACCATGGACATTCAGTTGCTTTTGTCATGCCTTGAAAATGATAATCGCCATTACGAAATGTTGCACCTATGGGTATTTGACAGTCTTTACAACCACCGCTGCCTCCGTTATATGTTCCATATGGACATAGATCGCATGTGTTTGTATCGGTTTTCCAACCGCATCCTGCGGTGGTGTCGCAACCTGATTGGTCGGTTTTTGCACTGCATGTTCCAGATTCAACACGGGCAAATGTGCCGAGTGGCAGTAAGAACAATCCAAGAGATAAAGTTAAAAATATATATTTTTTCATTATTATTCGCCTAGGTTATATTTTACATGCCATCCGTCTAGTGTGGTGATTGTGCATTCTGTTCTTTCGCTGTTGTACCATTTCCCGTTTGATGGATCATATTCGCATATAGAACAATTTTCGCCTTCGCTGGAACATGCACTTTCGTTATAATAATTTAAAATTCCATCTGTTTTTGTTGGCATATAATGTTCGCCATTTTGATATAATTTTACAAAGTATCCGTCACAGGTTATTTCGCCTGCAGAATATGATATGGCATCTGTTTCGTTGCTTTTATCGGATACGCATATCAATAATCCCGTAGAATCTGTTGCGACAGCGTACGCATATGAATATGGGGCAACTGTGCATAAATATGTTATTTTTGAATCATCAATGGCGCCTGTTTTAGCCTTTGCATAGTATTGAGATTTTGTGATTGTGGTAATTTGTTCGCCGTCTTGACAGCAGAATCTATGACCACTGGTGTCTGCTGTTAATGTCTTTTCGCAACAGTTTGTGATACCGTTTGTTGTATTAAATCTTGCAGTGGCGATTGGACAATACATACCGTCTGATGTAAAGTCACCTTCGCTTACACAGATGCCATTTACGTTCGTTTTACCAAATCCGCATGTTGTGTCACGGCAACTTTCTGGACTGTTTTCTGTGCCGGTGTTTCTGGCAAACCATGACAATAATGTTTCGTTATCATCACCGGTTGACGCATCACCAATGTAATTAACCAAAATTTTGTTATGCAGACCTTCATCTAAGTCTGTGGAGGGATCCTGTTCACAATTTCCCCATATTTGTTCGGTTAAACGACATACCTGCCAATCAAATTCAGATGTTAATTTTGCAAAGTCTGCCTGACCGCACCAATCATAAATCCCAGTGTATGTTGCGGATGGTGTTGATGATAATGTGGTTAATCCGTAACGATCTATACCATACAATTCGCCATATATATCACCAATACCCGCATAGTCCGCAGGATTACCTGTGGTAATTACACGGCCATGATTTTTCATAATTGTATTAATTGTGTCTTCGCCTGCATCGGCAACACACTTTTGAACCTCAGCCCAACATGAATGACGGCTGATAATAGATTTACGGTTAACCGACGTGTCAATGTTTTCGCATAATCCAAAATTACCAGTAATTGATTTACATGATTGAATTATGCATTGGCGTCCAACCTCACGACAGGTGGACAGTATTGTCGCATATGTTTTGTCCGTGATAATTTCTGTCATACCGGTATCCCATGATTGGTCGCCATATGAACTGTTTAACAATGCAGTACATGCGTTACGAACATCACTGCACATGGCATTGACAGTTTTGTCTGCAGATACACCAAATATAGACAGTGCACGTGCGTCAAATTCAGATATAGATTTAAATGTTGTGTCCAAACATTGGGCGGTCAGTGTCGTACATGATTGGCGAACCTGTTCCAATTTTGAATCCTGGGCCAGTTTGATTTGTGCCAATGCATCTTCTATGAATTCGTCCCATACAGAATCGGCAATGTTTTGACAATTTTCAGTGGCAGGTTCAATAAATTTCTTTTTGTTTTCCAGAAACAATACAAATTTATCATTTCCAGGTGCCGATGTCCATGTTTGATCCGGCCCGGGACGTGCAATCAATGTGCTTAAATCAACCAAGTTTTCTGTTAAAATCGCTTCGCCTGTTGCAGGGTTAATGTAACGACCACTGATGTCCAGGCATTTGGACATGTCGGTCCCGCATACGGTTGAATCAGTTAACATATCCAACATTTTCTTTTTACATGTCAAAATGTCATCAGAATTACGTTTTTGGTGAATGTCCAATCTGGACATGTCCAGCAATGCGCCACTTTCCAGAATTTTTGTGCGTGCCTGATCGTTTTGGGATTCGTATGCCTTGGCCACAGTGTTGCAATCCTGTTCAATGGTCATTTGATAACCGCTTTCTGCGATTGCCAAATCTTCGTCTGAACAAACCTCCATCGCCATTTCGCGACATACAGGTAACGCAGCATTATACAGCGAAGTCCCAGATTTAGTCGTCGTAGATGCACCCATCAATGAATCCAGATTGTCAAATGCCGCATCTGTATTCAAAGACAAAGATATTGCGTTCAAGTTTTGGTCAAAATTACTGTCATTAAAACTGGCATTTAATTTTTTGGCGATATCGTCCAGCATTTTTTTAGATTCTGATTTGTCTTTTTGTTCGTATGCCAATTCGCCTTCGGTTGCCTGATTTAAAACCAAGGCATCTTCTTTGTCCATATTCACCGTCAACAGGCGTTGGCTGAAATCCAACAGTTTATCTTCAACCTTGGCCAACTGTTTTTTCATGCCGTCAAAATCACCGGCACGTGCAGAACACGCACAGCGTTTTAATGTTGCGTCTTTGTTTGCACAGAATTCATCCATGCAACTGTGAAATACGTCGCGACATGATTTGAAATCACGTGATGTTATTGCCGCAATATCTGTGGTGGCGGTGGCATTGCGTGCGGTTGAAACAGATGACGCACGTGCACGACGTGTTGTGGCGGTTGGAATAATGTTTGTTGCACTGCGACCTGGGGTAATCGCACCGCGACCAGGGGTTGCAATACGAACAGGTGTCAGTACCGCAGGTGTCATTGTTGCTGTACGTGCAGAAATGGCACGTCCAGTATTTGCATTTTTGCGATTTGTCACAGTATTTGTGGTCGCCGTACGTGAAACAATGTTTTTATTTGTGGCACCTGTACGGCCGGTTGTTTGCTGTACCGCACCGCGATTGCGAACCACAGAAGAATCACGACCAGATGATGTGGTACGTGAACCAACATTAGTGTTTTTATTATCGGCAGATTGTTTTTGACGGGATGTCCCCGATGCAGTTGCGGTTGCATCACGACGTGTGGCGGCACGTGCAGTATCCGATAAATCGTTGGCAAAAACCGCCTGAGACACAAGCGTAGCAAGCATTGCGGTGAAAATCAGTCTAAATCCCTTCATCCTTTGATATGCAAATGTTAGCACTTTTATGAAATTCGTAGCAAGCATAAAATAACATGTTTTATTGGGAAAAAACGTCTTGCAGGAAATAATCTTGTTTGATAGAATAAATGTGTCATCAGTGGTTTTTGATGATGGGGTGTCAGAACCCGTTCAAACGCATCTGAGAACAATACAAATTGCAATCGTATTGTGTTTGTTTTGTTTTTTTAGATGAAGACTCCTGGCCCAAATGGTCAGGAGGGATGCCTAATATGTCGAATAAGCACACAATTCGTTTGATTGTTCTGAACCTCCTGACCACTGTTTATTAATCGGTGGTTTTGTTTTTGCAAAACCACAACCAGAAAGGACGGGAGATATGAAAAAATATTTTTTAACCACCGCATTAATGGGAACGTTTATTGCACCTGCATTCGGTGCCGATAAAATAATAACCAGTGCGAACACATGTACGGTGGACGTCCTTGGCGTATCGGACAATAACGCGACGGCGAACACAATCGCGACATGGGATTTGATAGATTATACATTGGACCCGGGGGAATATTTAAACGTAACGGACACGTCGGTTACAGAAACCACATGCCCGTCCGGATCATACTGCGTTGGTGGTGGGTATACGGTTGAAACGGCGAACAACAGTATCGCCCAATGTCCAACAACGCACCCGAACAGTGCGACGGGTGCGGGTTCGGACACACAATGCTATACGGCATGTACGGTTGCGACGGCAAATATCGCCCATGCAACGGCGGTATCTGGTAACGATTATTACGGCACGGGGGTTGACACATGTGGTGCGACGGCGTGCATTGCCGGATGGCACGTAAAACCAGGATTGAATATAGGCGAAAAAATTGGTAAAGACGCAGGTTCCAACAGTGCATATATAAGAAACGATGGTTCATTTGCGGAAGGGGACTTTGGTGGTGGCACCAAAGGTCAAGAATATTACGGTATCAGTGACAAAAATAGTTTTGCAGTAGATTACGCCGGTAAAGGTATGTTGACCGGTCATGGCCGTTGCAGCACACAGGCAGGAACACATAACAATTATACCTGGACCGACCCAACGATTGTAAACACCCTGACCGATGAAACGGGTGCTGAAGGTGCAAGGTATTGTTATTGTCAGGTTGATGGCTTTACACCAACTGGTGGTGATAAAGTAATGGTTGCATCTGCCCCGTGGGTATTCGACGACGTCTACGGCTCGGCGGATTACTGTGCGTCTGGTTGCGCGAACCTCTGTGCGGGCGGCCTACGGCTCGTTGCCATGGACACTTTCGCGTTCCGTGTGGCGGTAATGAACAGTCTGCCTGCATTACCTGCCACATGTGCGGCGAATACAATCAATATTGACTGGAATCCGGATAATGGTGGTGAACATATCAAAAATATGTGTACATATGAAGGTAGCATTGAATTACCAACCCCAGACCCAGTAAAGCCAGGGTATACATTTACCGGTTGGAAACTTTTGGAAAATACCACAACCGAATAAAAAACAGTTTCATCTTCCTGAACCTGAAATCCCCCAAGTGGGGGATTTTTTTTGATAAAAAAATTAAGCACCTTTGTCACCTCTGCGAATGCAGGGGTTGGGTCTAAGACGTGTGAGCAAAGCGAACCAAATAATAAAGCCAAATGTTGTCCCTGTTCCTGCCTGTGCTAGGCGTGACAAAGGAAAAACAAGGGAATAAAAGAACTAAAAAACTCTTGTCATTGCGAGGGAGTGTAACGACCGCGGCAATCCAGTAAATTTGGCTTTGTAATAATAATGCATCAACTGGATTGCCACGCGTTCGCTCGCAATGACAAGGTGGAAAGATAAACTGGATTGCCACGCGTCCGCTCGCAATGACAAAGAGAAAAACAGTTTCCGTCCTTGAAAAAATCCCCCGTTTGGGGGATTTTTTGGTTTATTATTTCGTTACTTACATCATGCCCGGCATGCCACCACCCATTGTTGGGGTTGATGGTTTTTCTTCGGGAATTTCTGTCATAACGGCGCCCGTTGTCAACATTACACCCGCAGTTGATGCCGCAGATTGCAATGCGGTTTTTACAACTTTGGCTGGGTCAATAATCCCAGATGCCATCATGTCAACGTATTCATCTGTTTGTGCATTATAACCAAAGTTATATTCGTTTGATTCCATAACTTTGCCAACAACAATTTCGCCAGATTTACCTGCGTTTTCCGCAATTTGTGAACATGGGGCAATAATTGCACGTCTGATAATGTCAATCCCAACGTCTTGGTCTGCGTTTGCACCATGAATGTCAGCCAATGCAGATACAGCACGGACCAATGCAATGCCACCGCCGGCAACAATGCCGTCTGATACCGCTGCACGGGTTGCCGCCAATGCGTCATCAACACGGTCTTTCTTTTCTTTTACTTCTATTTCTGTCATGCCACCAACTTTGATAACCGCAACACCGCCAACTATTTTTGCCAGACGTTCTGTCAATTTTTCACGGTCGTAATCACTGGTTGTGGTTGATATGGCCTGACGGATTTCGTCTGCACGTGCAGAAATAGCAGATTTGTCGCCTGCACCATGTGCCAATAATGTGGAATCTTTGGATACAATGACTTTTTTCGCACTGCCCAAAACGGCCGGTGTTATATTTTCAAATGTCATGCCCATGTCATCAGATATAACGGTCGCACCGGTTACAATCGCAATGTCTTTTAACATTTCTTTGCGTCTGTCGCCAAAGCCAGGGGCCTTGACCGCGCATACTTTTAGACCGCCACGCAGACGGTTTAATACCAATGTAGCCAATGCTTCGGATTCTACGTCTTCGGCGATAATCAATAATGGTTTGCCAGATTGTGCAATCGGTTCCAAAATCGGCAACAATGCCTGCAATCCTGTGATTTTCTTTTCAGATACCAAAATTTGGGCACCGTCCAATTCCGCCAACATTTTTTCACTGTTTGTGACGAAATAAGGGGACATAAAGCCTTGGTCAAATTGCATGCCTTCGACAACGTCAATTTCTGTGTCCAAACCTTTGGCTTCTTCAACAGTGATAACGCCTTCTTTGCCGACACGTTCCATGGCACTGGCAATTTTTTGCCCAATGTCCGCATCGTTGTTCGCAGAAATTGTCGCAACCTGGGCGATTTCAGCACTGTCTGCCACAGGGCGTGCGTGTTTTTCAATGTCTGCCAATACCGCAGATGTCGCAATGTCAATTCCACGCTTTACGTCCATAGGATTCATGCCGGCGGCAATTACACGACGACCTTCACGAATGATTTTTTGTGCCAATACCGTTGCAGTGGTTGTGCCGTCACCGGCATCATCGCCTGCTTTTTTTGCAACCTCTTGGACCATGCGGGCACCAATGTTTTCACCTGGGTCTTTTAATGATACGGCCTTGGCCACGGTAACGCCGTCTTTGGTTGCCACAGGTGCACCGTATGATTTTTCAATTACAACTGTGCGACCCTTGGGTCCCATGGTGATTTTTACAGCGTTTGCCAATTTATCAACACCCGCCGCCAATTTATCTGTGTCAAAAACAATTTCTTTTGCCATGTTAAATTCCTTTTGTGTTTATTCCAAAATTCCCAATATATCTGTTTCTTTGATCAAGACATAATCATGACCTTCAATTTTAACTTCGTTCACAGATGATGCCCATTTCGCAAATAATACAATGTCGCCAGATTTTACCGTCATAGGTATCAATTCGTCCCCGTCATATGCACCGGGCCCAGTCGCAATAACACGACCACGTGATGGTTTTTCTTTGGCGTTGTCTGGGATAATAATTCCACCGGCAGTTTTTGTTTCTTCTTCCATTCTTTCCAGCAGAACATAATTGTGTAATGGTTTTAACATAATAATTACTCCTGTTAATGTATTAAAAATAAACCTGTACGATTGTTATAGTCTAAAAATTATTGATTTCAAGTCCGTATTTTAATATTCTGGATACTAAATAAACAATAGGAATAAACATATGTATGATAAAAATAACGTTTTTGCAAAAATAGCACGTGGTGAAATACCTTGTACACCTGTGTATGAAAATGAAAACGCAATGTCTTTTCGTGATTTGAACCCAATTGCACAGACCCATGTTTTGGTTATCCCAAAGGGTGAATATATAAATATGTTTGATTTTGTAAATAATGCGTCCGCCAAAGAACATGCTGATTTTTGGGAATGTTTAACAAAAACCGCCCAAATGGAAAATTGTGTTGAAGGTTGTAATGTGTGGGCAAATGTTGGAAATGGAACTTTCTTTTATCAAAGCGTGCCGCATTTTCATTTGCACCTGATTGCAGGTGATAAAAAACAGGAATTTTCGGATATCGCAAAATGATAATTAATGTTCGGGTCATTCCACGTGCAAAATTTAATCGGCTAGAAGTCCAACCTGATGGGTTGGTGCGTGTGCATACAACAACTGCACCAACCGATGGCAAGGCTACAATGGACGTAATAAAAATGTTGGCACAACATTACAATGTGCCAAAATCAAGTATTAAAATAATCCGTGGGCAAACGTCCCGTGACAAAGTCTTTGAAATTTAATATTTCAAGATTAACTTTTTTAATTCTGCAACAGTGTCCGCAACGAATATGTTATAACATTCAGGGTGAACAACAAATCCGTTCTTTTGCATGTGACGCGTCAATGTCGCAAATGGACGCCAAAAATTATTCGTGTTCAAAAAGAACAATGGCTTTTCTGTTTCGCCAATTTGCTGCATAGTCATAATGTCTGTCAATTCATTCAATGTGCCAATGCCACCCGGTAAAATTATAAACGCATCTGAATTTTCAAACATTATTTGTTTGCGTTCGTTAACACCGTCAACAACCTTGACCTTGATTTCGTTGTGTACAGGTTCCTGCATGGCAATCACGTCATGCGTGGATACACCAATAACTTCGCCACCATTTGTTAATGCAGATGTCGCAACAGTTCCCATTAAACCAACATCGCCACCGCCAAATACCATGCGGATTCCGTTTTTTGCCAACATTGCACCGACTGCACGTGCATCACGTTTGAATTGAGAATCTGTGCCAAATTGATGTCCACAATATACAGCAATGGACTTTAATTTTTTTGCCATTTTCTTTTTCCTTTATTTTTCCGAATTATAGCATATTATATCATAATTATGAATGAAAAGTTTTTAGATTTTGTTCGTACGCACTTAACTGGTCAACGGGTCGCCGTGGCGGTCAGTGGTGGTGTGGATTCTGTGTGCTTGTTACATTGGTTGGTGGGGGGCGGGGTTGATGTGGTGGCGTTGCATGTCAATCATCATCTGCGTGATTGTGCCGGAATTGAGGCAGAATATGTCCAAGAAATTTGTAAGAAATTAAATATAGAATCACATGTTTTTGATTGGATTGCGGAAAAACCAGATTCTGGGTTAGAGGCCGCCGCACGTGAAGTACGATATAAATTTATGACTGATTTTTGTCATGAAAATAATATTTCTATGTTGGTGGTCGCACATCAGGCAGATGATCAAATTGAAACTTTTTTAATGAATCTGGCACGGGGCAGTGGGGTGGCAGGTTTGTCCGCTATGCGTCCAATTTCATATCGTAATGGAATTAAAATTGTGCGTCCCCTGTTAAATGTTTTTCGCAGTGAGTTAATAAGTTATTGTAATCAGAATAATATTAAATATTTTAGTGATGAAATGAATGATGATGAAAATTATACACGCGTAAAAATTCGTAAAAATCGTCATTTGTTGTCTGAAAAATTAGGTATATCTGATGGTCGTATTTTATTAGCAATTGAAAATCTGGGGCGTGCACGTGATGCACTGGATACAGATATTGATGTGCGAATAAAATCTGTTATGTATGACGGGTATGCATTATTTTCTGATTCTTTTCTATTTGACGTGGCGGATGATATTAGTTTAAAGTTCTTGGGAACGTTGATTCAAAAAATAGGGGGGGATAATTATCAACCACGCTTGAATTCGCTGATGCGTGCACTAAGTAAATTAAAGTCAGATTGTAAATTTACTTTGGGACATTGTACAGTGCGGCGATTCAAGGGCCAGATTCTGATTGTTCCCGAAGGTGCAAAAACAAGTATCAGGAAGAAAAATGAAAAAATTAAACGAATTCAAAAAAAACAAGCAAAACAATAAATTAAATAAAAAACGTGATGGTGCAACCCGTTATTTGATATTCTTTGGAATATTGTTCGTGGCGATGATGTTGCGTATATTCACAATGGAAAATGTGTCCCAAACTGGGATGGCTGGCGTGCCTGTGGTTCAGTCAAAAACACCGATTGAATTGTCTTTTTCTGATGTGTTGCGCCGTGCCAATGATATTAAAACCATGAATGTAAATGGAAATTTTGCATCTGGGGTGATGGGTGATGGTACTAAATACACCGCAACAATTACATACGACCCAGAAATGTTGGCTAAATTGTCCGAAGGTGGAACAACTGTTACAATTGATACGTCAAAAACTTGGTTTGAAACAATTGCAAGTATTGCGCCGTTGTTGTTGACGTTGTTGTTTATTTTCTGGATTGTTCGTGGATTTAAACGTGCGGGCCCAGGTGGGTTGGGACGCAGTTTGGTCAGTCAAAATCCAACAAAAATTACAACAGGTAAACCAAAAACAACATTCAAAGATGTTGCAGGTATCGATTCGGAAAAACAAGAATTATCCGAAATAGTTGATTTCTTGAAAAACAAAGATAAGTATTTGGCGTTGGGTGCACGTGTGCCACGTGGTGTGTTGTTATCAGGTCAACCGGGTACCGGTAAAACGTTGTTGGCGCGTGCCATCGCAGGTGAAGCAGATGTGCCTTTCTTTGCGGCATCTGGGTCTGATTTTTCAGGCATTATTGTTGGGTTGGGTGTTGCCAAAATCAAAGAAATCTTTGAAATGGCAAAGCGTAACGCACCATGTATTTTATTCATAGATGAAATTGATGCAATTGGTCAGAAACGTTCTACACATTCGTATAATGACCAAGACCGTGAACAGACTTTGAATCAATTGTTGATTGAAATGGACGGGTTTGCAAATGATACAGGTATTATTGTTATCGGTGCAACAAATCGTCCAGATATGCTGGATCAGGCATTACTGCGTCCAGGCCGCTTTGACAGACAGGTTTATATTGAATTGCCTGATATGGCGGGTCGTCGTGCAATCTTGGATTTATATGCACAAAAAGTGAAAATTAATAGTGATGTAAATTTGCAAGATATTGCACGTGGCACAACTGGATTTTCAGGTGCGGATTTGGAAAATCTGTTGAACGAAGCGGCATTGCATGCAGTTCGTAATAAACGCAGTGAAATCACACCAGACGATATAGAAGAAGCACGTGATAAAATCATAATGGGACCACGTAAATTGCGTAAAATGCGCCCAGAAGATATTAAATTGACTGCATATCACGAAGCGGGTCATGCGTTTGTAAGTCTGATGTATGCGGATATCACAGATCCAATACACAAGGCGACAATTATTCCACGTGGTCGTGCGTTGGGTATGGTGCAACATTTGCCAATTGATGACAAAGTATCTATGACTTTGGAAGAAGTGCGTGCAAATTTGGCTATTTATTTGGCGGGGCGTTGTGCCGAAGAAATATTCTTTGGTGATAATAAAATCACAACTGGTGCAGAAAGTGATATTGCAACTGCAACACGTTTGGCACGTTATTCTATTACGACGGCTGGGTTGTCCAAAAAGGTTGGATTGGCTGCAATTAATCAGGTTGGTACATTTGGTGTACGTGGTGCACTGGAAAATGCGTCCGAAAAAACAGCCGAAATTGTTGATGCAGAAATTCGCACCTGGTTGGATGCTGCGCATGCTGATGCGACAAAGCATTTAACAAAGAATAAAGCCAAGGTTGCAAAATTGGCAGAAGAATTGCTGAACCGTGAAACATTAACGGGTGAAGAAATTCGTGAAATTGTTTTTGGTAAGACAAAAGTACCTGCAAAGAAAACTGCAAATCGTAAAAATGTCAAAAATGCAAAAAAATAAATTTGAAATTGTAACCATGCCACCCCAGAATACAAATTCTGTGGTGGTGTCGAATGGTTCTGATTGTGTGATATTTGATCCATGGGGACGGGTGACAGATTGGGTGAATTATTTGACACAAAAAGGACTGAATTTACGTGCGATATATTCAACACATGGACACCCAGATCATATATCTGCGGCACCAGATTTGGTAAAAGAATTTGGGGTGCCATGGTATTTACATTCTGATGATTTTTATTTGTTGGGATGGGGTAATGATTTGTTGGAATATTTTGGTTTGCCAAAGATAAATTTGAATGATTGTAACCCAATTGCACTTGATATTAACACCGTAAAAATTTTGAACGATTTAGATGTGCAAATAATTGAAACACCAGGGCATACACCTGGGGGTGTTATGTATTATTTTCCAGATGCGCATGTTTTGGTGGCGGGAGATACTGTTTTTCAAAATTCAATTGGTCGGTATGATTTACCCAGGGGAAATTTTAACGATTTACAGCAATCGGTTGTTAAGGTTTGTCGGTTGAATTTGCCTGATGATACACATGTTATACATGGGCATGGTGAACCGACTAATATTGGTTTCCTGCGAAAAAATAATCCATTTTTTCATGAATAAAAACGCCCCATGCGGGGCATTGTTTATCTGTGTTTTTCTTCTTTTAAAAATGTATCTATTGGTACAATTGCAGCGGCTGTTGGACCATGTTGATTGTTATAGTGACTGTTTGTGTTTTTATCGTAAGGCATACGATTGCCGGACATTTTTTCATAATAAATCTGACCTATACGCATATATGGGTAAACAACGGTTGGATACAGTGTTTTTATTTCCAATGTCCATTGACCACAAAAACCGTCATCGCCACGACCTGCGGTGTGATGATTTAATATAAAATTACGACCAATACTGGATTTTCCGTCAATATATGGAAATAAATTGCGGGTTTCTGTGTATTCAAGTGTAGTGCCCAGATACCCGATGTGTGGTGATAAAATCAGACCTGTTTCAGGAATTTTTATGGAAATTGTTTCGTGATGTGCCGGGTTTGTCGGGTCAATTAAAAATTTAGGATTCATTGCATCAAAATCATAGTGTTCACGTTTGAAATTATCATAAGCAACTGATGTTTCAAACCAATCACTTAATGAGTGTAACTTAGCGTCGCCTTTGTATTCAATTGCAGGTTTCATACCGTTTGGAATTGTGTGTTTATAAACCAACAAAGTGTCCCCCAGATGCAGGTCATAACTGTTACTGCCCAGACATTTTATATCAAATGGTCTGATGACTATGTTTGGTTGAATATCGTTCATACGTTCGTAAATTTCTGGTCCTGTTAATTGCATACGAAAATCCTTTTTGTATAGTTTTTGTCAGAGTAGCACATATATTTAATTATGCAAGATTTTTGTTCACTTTTGGATTTAGTGTGCTATGTTTGTTGTATGACAGACAAAACATATTCAGGATTTATTGCAATTATTGGTCCGACAAATGCCGGCAAAAGTACACTGTTAAATCAAATTATGGGACGCAAGGTGTCAATCGTTTCGCACAAAGTGCAAACAACACGAACACGTCTGCGTGCCGTTAAAATGGTGGGTGATAAACAGTTGATTTTTGTTGATACGCCCGGTGTTTTTAAGCCTTCACGCAGATTGGATCGGGCAATGGTTGCCGCCGCTATGGATGCGGTGGGGGATGCCGATGCGGTGTTGTTGTTGATTGATGTAACCAAGGGAATAACAGAAACGATACGTGCATTGGTTGAAAAGATTAAAGACAGACCGAATTTGTTTGTGGCATTGAACAAGGTTGATGCAATTGCAAAAAATAATTTATTACCAATGGTGGCTGAAATATCAAATATGGCACCATGGCGTGAAATATTTATGATTTCTGCACTGAAAAATGATGGTGTTGGGCAAATGTTGCAATCTTTGGCGGACGTTATGCCGGAATCCCCGTATTTATTTGATACAGTGGACAGTCCGGATGTGCCAGATGAATTGTATTTGTCTGAATTAACACGTGAAAAAATTTATAAATATATCCACCAAGAATTACCATATCACATAAACGTTGTAACAGAACGTGTTGATGTTGATGACGAAGGTGTGTTGGATATATATCAAAAGATTGCTGTTCGTAATGACGGACATAAAAAAATTGTGGTTGGTCGTGGTGGTGCACAACTGAAACAAATTGGTACAGCCGCCCGTCATGATATTCAAGATCAGTGGGGGGTGAATGCACGTTTGCATCTGTTTGTACGTGTTGAGCCGGATTGGGAAGAAAAGGCCGAAAACTATACCGATCAAGGTTTGGATTTCGGAAAGTAAAAACAATAACCCACAAGAGGTATTATGATGAGTGATAAAGAAAAAAATACAAATAATCAACAACAGGGCAAATCGTTTTCTCTAGGATGGGAAGATGTTATGTTTGCTGTCATGGTGTTCTTTGTTTTAGAGGTGCTTGGGTTTACGGTGATAGAACCGGAAACCAGAAAATCAACAGGGGTTGTAAGGATGGTTGGTGATAAAGAATTGTATGTTCAAGACTTAAAAGATACAACACGATACAATATCTTTGAATATCGCAAAGGAATGACTGTTGATAAAAGGAATGCGTTTCCATATGTGGCGACTGGTGATACATTGAAATATGTTATGCCAAATGATAATACGGGCTCTTTTGAATTGGTACGCAAGGTTAATGGTGAAAGATTGAATGAATTTACAAAGGCGCGCCATCAAATTGCGGAATCTGCCAGAATTAGAAATACGATAAATCAGAAAACAAAATAAAGGGGTAAATAATGAGTTCTGTTATTAAAGGGCCAAAAAAGGATCATGAAATGTCAGATGAATCTCTTAGAGGGTCACTGGCGTGTTTATGTCTGTTGGTTGCAGTCATGGTATATGGAATTATAACTTGTGTGCCAGAAAAAACACAAGGCGTTGTTGTAAAACGTGATAAGAATTTGTTGTATGTTAAAAATTTGCAAGATACATCAAAATATGTCTCTATTTCAAACGATTTAATCATAAGACCGTATGGTATCAAGGCATTTCCATATGTGAATGTGGGTGATACGTTGGATTATGGAGCCCATGCTACGTCTGCTGTCAACTTTAACCAAGTAAAACGTATAAATTCCAAGAAATTTGCGGATTTTGTTAAAGAACGTAAAAAAATGCAACTTAATGCATTAAATCAAAATACAAATTCAAGATAAAGGTAAAGGATAGCACATGAAGTTATATAAAAAAATATTTTTGACATTTGTTGGAACAATGACATCTTGTGCACCATTGTCTAATATAACCAAACCTGTTTCTGCCAATGTTGTGAAAATTACCAAATATTATTATTTGGATCAAAACGGCGATGGGGCGGTTGATAATTGCTTGTTTATTGGTAATAAATCAAACAATAATCAATGTTATTTCCGTGACTATATTCAGGTTGGTGATACATTAAAGTTTCGTGCGGCAAATAAAAGATTGATAAATTTAAGCGCCGATAATGTTATGCGAAACGTTGTATTGGATTCTGTTAATAACCGTTCTGCTGATGATTTGGAAATTTTGTATCATTATAATCAAGTCTGTAACAAAATGGGACGATCCAGACAAAGATAGTTATGCTGGTTATAAGATAGTATTAGTTGACAATTTTGTATTTTTGCAATACAATTTATCTCAGCATAACTAAAACAAAAGGATAAAATATGCAATTTTATAATAAAGTACTTTTAACTGTGTCTGGTATTGCAATGATGTCTTGTATGCCATTACACAAATTGACAACACGTGGTCAAGGAACTGTTGTGAAACAAGACTTATATTATTACATTGATACAGATAATGATGGGTTGGCTGATAATTGTATTTATATCAGTTCTTGGTCAACAACGAATAATCAACGTTATTTTGCGGATTATTTGCAAGAAGGGGATACGATTAAGTATTCAACTATAACTAAAAAACCAGTAGAAATGACTGCGGATATTATTTTAAGAGATACCAGATTGGATTCTGTGAATAATCGTTCTGCCAAGGATTTGAAGAAAATTTATGAAGTTAATTTAATGCGTAAGGGCATAGATCAAGAGAAAGCACGATAATGAAAGGAAAAAAATGACTGATATTAAGGAAAATCCACAAAATAATCGTGAAGAGGCGGATGAATCAACTAAACGTTCGGTTGTGTTTTTATGCGTTTTTGTTGCGATTATGGGGGTCGGAATTGCGGATCTGGTACCTAAAAAAATACAGGGTACAGTTGTTGAAAAAAACAAAGATACTTTGTTTGTGCGAAATTTAAAAGATACAACAAAATATCATATCTTGACCCGTCAAGATAATTTGAAACCTGGGGCATTACAGGCTTTTGATTATATCTTATCGGGCGATACGTTAAATTTCTATGTGCAACCATGTGATGGAACTATAATCAGAGATATTAAAGATATAAATTCCAATGCCGTTGCAAAATTTGTTAAATTAAAACGTGAACAACAAATATCTGACAGTAATCGTGCCAGAATTCGATAGAGGTGGTAAAGAGGGAATATGATGTTTATTAAAGGTAACAACCAAAAAGATACTATGTCTGATTTACAGAAAGAATTTATAAAATCTGAACGTATGGCGCGTGCACTTATAATAACTGTGGTGGCAGTGGCATCAGGATATATTTGTTCAATGTATTTGGCATCCAGAACACTTAAAAATGTGTATTTAAAAAATATTGAAAAGGTTGTTAATAGTAAAACAAATTCAGTAATGACTGCAGATACACTGAATACTACTGCATATATTCCACGTATCCAAGAATTTCAAAAAACAAGATAATTATTAAAAGAGACAGAAATAATGATAGACCCGACACTGAAAACGTCTGATTTTGCGTACGATTTGCCACGTGAATTGATTGCATCACATCCTTTGCCCCAACGTGATGCGTCACGGATGTTGGTTGTCCAAGGTGATAAGGTTTATGATAAACATATACGTGATTTCTTGGATTATTTGCAACCAGGGGACGTTGTTGTTTTTAATAATTCGCGTGTTATTCCGGCCAGATTCAAGGTGGATGCAAATCGTGAAATGACTTTGCATACGGCAACTCGTGATGGTTGTTGGTGGGGGTTTTGCAGAAAATACAATAAATTAAAACCAGGGCATTTGTTCAAATTGGCGGATGATACATTGGTGGGTGTTGTCAGTGTTCGTGAAGATGTCGGTGTTAAATTAAAGTTTATAACAGACGATGTTATGGCATGTTTGGAACGTGTTGGAAAAATGCCTTTGCCACCATATATGAAACGTGAAGAAGAAACAGAAGACAGAGAACGTTATCAGACTGTTTATGCACATGCGTTGGGGTCTATGGCAGCACCAACTGCGGGATTACATTTTACCCCAGAATTAATAGAAGAAATTAAAAAACGTGGTGCCAAAGTCGTAAAAATTACATTGCATGTCGGGGCTGGTACATGGAAAGCCGTTACATCTGAAAAGGTCGCAGACCATAAAATGCACAGTGAATGGGGACGTATTACACAAAAACATGTGGATATAATTAACAAGGCAAAACGTGTTATCGCAGTTGGAACAACGTCTTTGCGTTTGTTGGAAACTGCGGCCAGAAATAATCCATGCAGACGTAGGTATAAACGTGTGGCACCATTTGTGGGGACAACACGCATATTTATTACACCGGGATTTAAATTCCGTGCGGTTGATGTGTTGTTGACCAATTTTCATTTACCACAATCGACTTTGTTTATGTTGGTATCGGCGTTTTCTGGAATGGATCAAATGAAACATGCATACAGTCATGCAGTTGCTGAAAAATATAGATTTTTCAGTTATGGTGATTGTTGTTTATTGTTTAAACAAGAAAAAGGAGAGTAAAATGGCTGCACATGTTGTCGCGATGTTGCCTACGGTTGTTCGTGCGATTGCAAAACCAAAGGTTTTTAAAAGATTTTTGGGAACCAAGGCCGGAAAACGTGCAATGTTGAAATCTGGTACAATGTTGCTAAGGTCAAAAAGTGTACAAAATACACTTTCAAAATTTGTGTCTAAAAATGATAAACAAATGACTGGCAACAAAGAATACGAAGAATACAAGAAAAAATACGAACAATTGCAAAAGCGTGTTGCTGAATTAGAAAAGCAATTGGATGCGGCACGTGATAATCAAAGTCAAATGGAAACTTTGACATTTACATTGGGGCGTCAGGTTGTTCAAATGCAACAATTGTTAAAAGATATGCAACAGCAACAAAATGAATATGTTAAACAAATGTTAAATGCGCAACATACTCGTTAAGGGATAAAAAATAAAATGGCTTTGAAATTTAATTTAATAAAAACAGATGGTAATGCAAGACGTGGGTCGGTTGAAACTGCGCATGGTACATTTCAAACACCTGCGTTTATGGCGGTTGGAACAGCGGCTACGGTCAAAGCATTAACTATGGACCAAGTGCGTGATACTGGAACCGAAGTTATTTTGGGGAACACATATCATTTGATGATGCGCCCAGGTGGTGACTTGGTTGAACAAATGGGTGGATTGCACCGGTTCGGTGGGTGGCATGGTCCAATACTGACCGACAGTGGTGGATTTCAGGTTATGTCTTTGTCAACACTGACAAAAATGAGTGAAGATGGTGTGCAATTTACTTCACATTTTGATGGCGGGAAAAAGCATTTTTTACGCCCAGAAGATTCTGTGCATATTCAACATCAATTGGATTCTAATATCACAATGGTTTTGGACGAGTGTTTAAAATTGCCTGCGGACAGAAAACGTGTTGAAAAAAATGTCGATATGGTGACTCGTTGGGCCCGGCGTAGTAAAGATGCGTTTATAGACAGACCGGGATACGGTATTTTTGGTATTGTTCAGGGGGCAGATTTCCCAGATTTGCGTGAAAAGTCTGCACGCGAATTAACCGCAATTGGTTTCGATGGATATGCGATTGGTGGTTTGGCGGTTGGAGAACCACAAAATGTAATGTTTGATATGATTGCGACAACAACACCACTGTTGCCATCAGATAAACCCAGATATTTAATGGGTGTTGGTACACCACTGGATATATTGGGGGCGGTTGAACGTGGTGTGGATATGTTTGACTGTGTTATGCCGACACGTGCAGGTCGTACAGCCCAGGCATTTACCAGACATGGGACAATGAATATGCGTAATGCACGTTTTCGTGATGATTCTGCACCATTGGATGATAAATGTGGTTGTCCGGCATGTAAATTGTCACGTGCATATATTCATCATCTGATAAAGTGTAATGAAATCTTGGGGGCGACATTATTAACGCAACATAATTTATGGTTCTATCAAGATTTAATGCGTGATATAAGGACTGCAATAGAGCAGGGTAACTTTGCACAGTTCAAGGCAGAATTTATAAAGAATTATACAGGGGAAAATAATGAATAAAAATAAACCAGTTTTAACATTAAATACTAAAGATAAAATATATTTGGCGGTGGCCAGTGAACTGGGGGAGAAATTAAGTTATGTGTATGCGTTGGTGTGTTTGAAAAATCAACGTATGCAGAATTATAATAATGTGGCAGTTCATGAAACATACGTTTTTAAAAACAGAAATGCAGCCGAAATTTACTCGAATGCATTGTTAGGGTTGGTTGCCTTGTGTGAAAATACCAAAGAACACAAACTTCATTTTGATTTAAACAAAGCAACAATAGAAGATTTTAATAATTACTTTAATCCACAAGAATATACAAGATAAATTTATAAAGGAAAGGAGGACCATTATGGCCAAAACAAAAAAGCAAGTTGAAGTTATTGATATGGGGGGCGCAAAAACTGTTGCAAAAAAAGCATCTGTGGTAAAGGCTACAAAACGTACTTTTACGATTGTAACAGTTATATGGATGGTTTTGTTGGTTTGGTTCCCATTACATGTAAAAAATACTTATTCTGCACCTATTAAAAAATCAATTGTTGTGTCAATGTTCTTTGATTTGCAAAAGGGTATTGTCGAACAATATCAGGCTTTGTTAAATGGTGTTGCGGGTGCAATCAATCTGGATAAACCAATAGCGGTTGCAATTGATAAAGTAAAAATGGCAGAAGATGCGGTTGATAAAGTTACGGACACAACCGATAAAGCAAAAAAAGCAACCGCCAAGGTAAATGAAAAAACGTCCAAGACAAAAAAGATAACAGGATTGGCTAATGCGTTTGGAATCAAAACAGATGCAATTGATAATGCCGTAGATTCCATAGACGATGCAACAGACAAGGCAAATAAAGCCGTTGCCAAGGTTGATAATACTGCACGTATGGTAAATGAAAAGTTGGACAAGGTAAAATCAGACCTGTCACGTGTTGCCCAAACAGAATTTGATAAAATGTTGGATGATGCAATAAAAAATGCGCTGGATAAACAGTCGGGTGGTTTGGGGACGACTTTGTTAACAAACTATGGAATTGAACATGTGTATCCATGGTGGCCGTCTTCGTGGGCAACTGCGACCAAGATATATGATGATTTGGCGAAATCTGATGTTTCAACGATAACAATTATCACAAATACAGTGGATTCTTATTTTGGATATGTTGCATGGGGATTGGTTATCGCAGTTTGGGCGATTGGTTTGTATATATGGTTCTTGGTATATAAACGTGTAAAATCAATATTAAAACCATTTAATGTTTGTCCACGTTGTGGTCATACGTATGCGGACAAACGTACTGCAATGGGATTGCTGAAAGTATTTCAGCCATGGAATTGGTTTTAAGGTAAGGTAAAAGGGGTAAATTATGAGCAAACAAAAGAAAAAAATGAAAAAACAGCAAAATCAGATGCTGGCGATGAATAAAAGATTGGCAGAAGATAGTTTTAAGTTAGTACTGATATGTTGTGCGTTCATGTTGATAAACACAGGTGTTCAGATGTGGTACCAGGCAATGGAAAAGGATGTTGCAGACAAACAATTGGAACAGGCAAAAAAACAATATACATTGGATTCTTTGCAGTATGAACAGACCGCACGGTTCATGGAAGAATATAAATTATTAAAAGAACGTGAATTAAAAATAGATTCTTTGGCGTCGGTCAGTTCACAGAGAAGTGCAAAGGCTCTGGAACAGATATATCAAACAGAGCATGAAAGGAATACAGAGTATTTAAAGGTGTTGAAAAGGTCGTATGGTAAATAGTATAAAAAAAGTACTTGCATTTGCAAAAAATATGTGTCAATATAGGTCATGCAAAGCGAGCGTAGCTCAGTTGGCTAGAGCGCAACCTTGCCAAGGTTGAGGTCGAGGGTTCGAGCCCCTTTGCTCGCACCAGGATTCAAAGAAACCGTTGATTTCATTGCCTCTCAGGAGGTTTTAGGATGAAGTCAGCGGTTTTTTCTTTTGCAACTGATGCCAAATTGATGCCAAAACACCGAAACCTGTGCCGGCGAAACGGGATATTTTATTTTAGGCAAATGGTTGGTGGAAAGCGTATTTATAAATCGTTGAAAACGGATGACCCATACCTTGCGCGACACCTGCTAAATCGTATTTTATTGGCTGAGCCTTTCCCATCATCACATAAAGTATCACTTAATAAAACCCAGTCTGCAATGTTTAATGTTGATTGTTGTAAGATTAATACCTTGCCTTTTGATGAAAAAAATGTGGTTTTAAAGTCATCTAAAAAAACACATAAGCTAAAGGAAGAAAACATGAATCCGAACACAAACACAACCAATGCACCGGTAACAATCAATGGGCATAAAATAATGGATATATGGAATCAAAACACAAGTCGTAGATATGTGAACAAAAGAGACTTCAGAACGGCAACAGGCAGGCTGCAACGAATGGTTGATTTTTTGGGTGTTGAAACAGTCGAAGAAGTTTATGAAACTCCAGGGTTGTTAGACAATATGTTTGCAGGATTAGAAAGTTATACGTATAGAGGCAAAGGGCTGACTAAAAATACTGTTTGTGACTATGTGTCGTATTTGAACCAAGTCATTAACGTTGCTCTTGTGAATAAATGGGTGATGCCGGATTCGTCTGTAACCCTTAGATTAAGCCCTGAAAAATATATATTCAAAAACTGGACTTTTGGGGAAAGCAAAACGCGAGTTCCTCTATCTGATAGTGAGCTTGCAACATTGTTTAGAACTTTATATAAGATGAAAAATAAAGAATTTAATTTTATCGACAAAGCTATGAATATGCCGCAGTATGACAAATCGCTGTTGCAATATATCAAAGATTTTCCAGAAACAATAACTTTTGTCATACTGCTAGCTTTATTTACGGGAGCTCGTGCGAATGCAGCAATTACTCTGCGTATACGTGATGTCGACGTGAAAGAAAATACAATTTTTTTCAGAATAGATAAGAAGCTAGTGGGCAAACAGGATATTAGAGAAATGCAAAAGGCTCTAAAAAATAATGATGCAGAGCGAATGTTGCCTGTTTCAGATATTATCAGAGAATGTGGATTTTGGGAGTATGTGTCCGAACAGCGTGCAAAGTATGGTTCAGCGGCATTCGTATTTGAAGATGCTATCGCCAACCAAAATGGCCAAGGGTACAGAACGCAAAACGTCAATGAAGCGGTGAATGAGTTACTGAAACTGTTGGGCTTTAAGTCAGCAATATCTGCAAGTGAAATGCTAGACATGCATTCTTTCAAGGAAACTTTTTATACTGTTAATGGCAATGCAAATAAAGGGCTGTCTAGGGATTTACTCGAGGCTTTTGCTGGAAATGCTCCTAGCAGCCCTAGCATTTCTTCTCAAAACTACAACAAACCCACATACCAACGCCACAAGCCCCTTTTTATCAATGCTGCCAAAATAATAACTTTTCCTCATGTTGAAGAGTTGTTTGGCGGAGAATTACCGGATGGCCTGATGTCTATGGGGGGAGATATAAATTCTGAAAAAGAAACAAAATCTACTGCTATTCCTACTAAAAAGACGGATGCGGACAATCAGCAGATATTTGACATGCTTGGTTTTAGATTGCCAGATGATTATGAGCCAGAAACAGAAAGCGTTCTGGATTACGCTGATTCTATTTCAGATGATACGGATGTGGTCAGGGCAACAATAGCACAGAAATATAAAAATTTATCGGATTCCGAACTGATTTCTCGATTATTCAGATGTGACGAAATAGTTACAAGCTGTACCAGTAAAAACAAGACGATATGGCATACACCTATGGCAACTGCACGTCTGGCTTCAATAGAATGGGGTAAGTTATATATTGCGTACAATGAGCGTTATAAGAGGAATCCGCACATTTACGATTTGTATGAACGGGCGTGTGACACAATCAACCCTTCCAGATTTGAAAGCCGTCCCCATTCGCCAATTCAATAACCGCATTCTTTAATCTTTGGGTGGTGACTTGGTCAATAGTTTTAAAGCCCTGATTGTATTCTTTGCTTTCGGGGTTTATTGTTTCAGCAGTCTGGCATAATATGAACGTTCTTTGGCCACCGTCTAACTTATTTTGCAACATTACAGTGTGACCAGTAGTGCCAGAGCCTGCAAATATATCTAACACTTTTGCATCTTTTGTTCCAATCCATTTCAGCAGGTCTCGGATTAGCGCTATTGGCTTTTTGCCCGTAAACATTACTCCGCCTTCGTTTTGAACACTATTTTTATATACATAATACCCTTTCCAAACATCGCCTCTTATCAAGCTGTTTATCGGCTCGCCATCATCGTTTTTCTGCAACCTATTTATAAATGGCTTATAATGACACAGAACACCGTTTTCTTTTAATTCGACCAGTTTGTCATCCAGGATAAAAACCGCGTCAGGTGGGCAATTTGATGGTGTTTTTAAGGCTTTTGACTGTGGTGTCGTTGCTTTATACAGTATCGGAACAACTTTTTCATATATAAATGCTTCGAAAACAGCCGAATTTTGCATCAGTTTGTCTATGTTCTTGATTGTGATTGGCAGATTGTATATTTTAAATTCTTGTGTAGCAACCGGATTTGATTTTAGAAAGTCAATCAGCGACTCTTTCTTCAAATCGGGATGAATTATGGTGTTATAGTCTGTTGCGAATTTGCTGGCAACAGGGTCGTACAATCGGTTTAAGAAGTTTATGTTCTGTTTATCACGTGCGTATACTAACAAATAAGATTTAACATTAGGCAATTTGTACTGCGTATAGCCTGACATTGGGCCTGCTGCAACTTTATCTTCTATTGTTATGTTGTTGATAAAGTTTTCAGTCCCAAATATCTCATTCAAAATCAGTTTGAGCTGCGCCATTTCATCCTCACCAATCGATACAGCAATTAGGCCGCGTGGATTCAGTAGCCTTTTACATAACATAAGCCTTGGATACATAAAAGCCAGAAAGTCGCAATCGCCGTCAAAGTTGTCATTATACATTCTGGGGATTCTTGCAGTTGGCTGATTGTATGGCGAATCAACGTAAATTAAGTCAAAAGCATCCTTGTGTTCTGACATTATACGTTTCATTGTGTCTAGGTTATCCCCGATATAAAGCCTGTTCTTACTATTTTTATTAGCTGGTTTGTTATTGTGGCGATTATCCGGCTTGAATTTGATTTTTGTTGGTATGTCTGCATGTCTAATTGCAAAGTCTCGTCCAGTAAAGTGAAGATAACAACCGTTTTTGTTTTGTGTGCCGGTGTTGTTCATGGACAGTTCGCCTGCTTGCCCGATTAGTTTATCGTAACAGTAGATTTGCCCCCATTTTTTATCAAGTGTCGGGCGCAGAATTCCAAGTTCAACCAGCTTATTTACAGAGTTGATAACATTTTTACGTGCATAACCGGTGGCGGTTACAATCTCTGTTATGCTCATCTGGGGTTTGTTACCAAATGCTTGCATAATAACTGTCGCAGATATGCGTGACCGACCAATAGCTTGAATACGTTTCAGGTCATCTGCCAAAATGTTCTGATTGGCTATAACGATTGATTTGCGAACAAGTGAATTCTTACCAGTTTTCATGCCGAAATCATAGTTACTAAAAGTAATTTTCTCAACTAAAAAATTACGGATAATCAAAAGATTTTATTTTTTTGCGTTTTGGCTTGTTATAGATATCTTGAAACGAACGATATCAATTACTATATTGTAGGATACCGAGGAAATATATCATGAAGAACAACTTGTACTGGCCTGTATATAAAAACTTAGAAGCCGAATTATTAGAATTAGCAAACTATATACATTTTGACGATAAGCAAGCTAATGTGTATTCAGTTAAGTTGGCAGAACTATTAATACGATGTGCCACAGAGATAGAAACCTTGTCAAAAGCACTTTACAAGGAACTTGGCGGTGATATGACCCCCATAGATAATAAAACGGGAACGAATAGAGATTTGTATTTTGATACAGATTGTATAAACTTATTAGAAGACAAGTGGCATATAGGTAAAAAAGTTGTTAATATTATTGGTGTAAACTTTTATTTTGTATCGGATGATTCCTGTCAATTAACCCCTCTGCTTAACGCTAATAAAAGAGGTAAATGTAACTGGAAAAAAGCATATCAGGCGGTTAAGCATGATAGAATCAATAATTTAAATCAGGCTACTATTGCAAATGTTGTCTCGGCTTTAGCGGCCTTATATCTATTAAATGTATATTACAGAGATGAAACAATCCGAACATATAGCGCTGGCCCAACAATAGCGACCGATACAAGTTTGGGGTCAGAAATATTTAGCATATTGGCCACATCCAAAATTCCTGATATGATTTTGGCAGATAAAGAGAACGAAGGCTATGACAAGTTTACATATTTGATTATCATGAGCGATGATTTGTATACAGCTATAAATCAAGCAATCGATAGAGACAATGAGGTAATTGGTAATATTTTAAAGGCAGCCGGTCAGAAATATATGGAGCTCGGCGGTACGTTGTCTGGAAATGCAAAAAATTATCATGAATTAGCTATGGAAATAGGTGGTCAAGCTCTGGTTAATCAAATAGAAAAAGAATATTCTCGTTTTGGGTTATATTTTTGTGCACATCGTGTAGGAGTTTTGAACAAACACCAATATATATATGGTAAACCATTGCCAGAATCTATATCTCCAGACACCATACAGTAATTTATAATTATATAATTTTATTGCATTTGTTTAATCAAGTTTCTATACTATGAATTGAATCCATAGGGATATGGGTTCGGGGCTGTCACAAGCCTATTCTGTTCGGTACAGAATCACAGCGTATCGTAAATCCGATATGCTTCCTGTGGCTTTGTATCGTTATTTATCCCTGACTTGTATAAGTCGGGGAGCTGTTTGCTATACAACAGGGGCAACCCGAAAGCGACAGAATCAATAACAGAATGATTTGTGAACTCCCCGACCGCCTAACATCCCATGGCGGTCTATTTTTTTGGAGATTGATGATGGAAGATGTTTTTGAGATTGCTTTTTGGCTTGTGGTCTGGATATTTGAATCTGAATTTTGGATGCAAATGGCTTGGATAATAATGCTTTTTGTTCTAGTGCATTTATATGAGAACAGAGAAGATGGTCAACTAAAACCATGGAAAAGAAAGGTATTATATTGTTTGTTGATTTTAGGCGTTTTAGGAACAGCTTCAATAGCACGTCATAATGCAAAAATGAATCAGATTGCAGAATGTAAAATAGAATGTCAAAAAAGGGGGTGGGCATGAGTAAACTAACCGGTATTGAAGTACCAATAGAATGGGAAAACCTGTACGGGAATAGAGCAAATTTTGTTAACGTTTTTCTTTTGATAGCATTTTCGTTTGTGGTCGCGGGATGGAAAAGTGGTTTATTGTCATTGATAATAGCATTCTGTGTCGAATATGTGTACAAGAAAACAGGACAGAAAAGATATAAAAAAATAGAAAGAGAATTTAGGGGTTATGTACTTTCTGGTTTGTATCCATGTTTAGTCTATGCGATTAACGATGCTGCTTTGGGGCACAAATGGTCAATCGTTGTCGACGATAAATTATCCAGAGTTTATTCAGAAATAAATGCCGACAAATCTTCTTTGTCTTTTAGGCCAGTTATTATATTTTTATCTGATGAGCAAAAAGAACGACTTGAAAAAGGGCATTTTACATCTCCAAGTAAATTACAGGATTTCTACGCTAAAAACATTGCTGTCTTGCATTCTTACGGCCTAACAAAAGAGAATCTGATTGCAATAGTAGAAGCTTTACAATGGCGAAAAGACTTAAAAGACGAAGAAGAAATCGAACAAGAAAAAGATTTGGCGTTGCAAAACCTGTTTAAAAGGGACAAAAAATGAGATATGAACAATTTGATACTTATAAAGCCACGAACCTAAAAATTATTATACGCCCCAAATTAGAAAATTGGGGGAATTTATATAAAAAACTGGACAAGAAACGCGCAGGCGGTGCACCTTATAGTTATATTCATTTGGAGCGCATGGATAACGGTTGGTTGTATTCTGCACCTAAACTATTACGTATTCAAAAGAGTTCGATGAAAGCACCAGAAGTGCTGATAGAACATGTTAAAAATAGTTTTATGTTAGATAATCATGGTCAGGAAGTCGTTTTTTCTTTCCCTACAACAAACAAAAAGGACGAAATAGCAGAAATGTTTTTGCTTGCAGATAGTAAATCTGTTGTTTTGCGTGGAGCGGACTGGTGTGGCGTTACAGACTACCCAGGATTTGAAAATGCAAATAAAGACGTACTAAATATCACGATATTTGTAAGATTTATACAAGAAATGATTCTGAAACGGATTGGTGATAATCTTGCGGAACTGGATAATAATATTGAATCTGCATCTAATTATTGGAGTAAAAAGTACTTGTTCAAATCCGATGAAATTAGGCGTAAAGAATTAGCAGAATTTAACACTAAACGACGCGAATATATATTCTCAGAAGAATTTAGAAAAATAGTTTTTGCAAAACTATCTGAATCTGAAATAAGAAACACAATATTTGATGGGTGTATATTGTGGGTAAATCCAGAAGGTAAAATAAAATATTCTCATAAATATAACATGGATTGGTTTTCTGATAGCGTAATTGTAGGCGCTACACATACATTCGAAACAGAGTTTTTTACTATCAAAATAATCCAAGGAGAATAACATGAAAATCACATATCTTGTTTTGCCGTTGTTGTTATTAGGTGCGTGTGGCGATAAAAACAAAGAAAAGAACCCAAGATGTATAACTGAAATAAATGAAATACAGGTGTTTCAGGTTGTAAAAAAGGATAACAAGGTATCGGGTTTAGCTTTTGCGTGTTCTATGACACAACCAGATAATGGCAATTGTTTGGGAATGCCTGTACGTATTCCGTATGGTTTATTTGATTCTTTGGAAGAAGACCAAAAAATCACACCGCCCGCAGGCAAATGCTTCATATTTGAAAAAAAGACTTATGATAAGGGTTGGGAATATATCAGCGTTGATGGGAAATTACGTAGAGTTCCTGTTATAAACCTTGAATACGTGTATGATATAACACATGACCTTGGTTATAAGATACATTATGAAGATGTTCTTGCAGAATGCGTGTCTAAAAGTACAGAAGAATTAAAATCCAGTGATTTAAATGTTGAAGATGTTTGTAAGTGCTATACAGATTATCTTATGCCTAATGCTAGGGAAATTTTACAAATGAAAGCATCAAAGGAACGGGAAGAAAAAGGGGGCGCGTTTCATAAGGAGTTTTGTGCAACTGTTGGAAGCAAATGTGGCACAATGCTAACATTTATAAAAAAGTGGTGCGAATAATTATAGAACGGGCTATTTCAGCCCGTTTTTATTTTTTTCAGCTTCTAAGGATATGAAATAAGGGTATAGCCTAAGTACAAAATCCAAAAAGTATGAAAATTACATTAGTTCTTGACATCTTTCATACTATGAATTATAATCCTATTAGTTATAATTCATACAAAGGATACAAAATGATAGTAAATTATATTCGCGTGAGTACAATTGACCAAAATACATCGCGTCAGTTAGTAGATGTACCATGCGACAAAGAATTTATTGATAAGGCTAGTGGCAAAGACGTAAAAAGACCTGCACTAAAAGAGATGTTGGATTTTGTTCGTGAAGGCGATATTGTAAATGTACACAGTTTGGATAGATTGTGCAGAAACGTAAAAGACCTGCTGAATACTGTTGAACATATACAGGGTAAGGGAGCTACAATCAAATTCCACAAGGAAAACCTTACTTTTGGTCCAAACAAAGAAGACCCGTTCAACAAAGCATTCATGACAATTATTGGTGCCATTGCTGAACTGGAAAGAAATTTAATACTTGAACGGGTTCGTGAGGGTGTATCAGAAGCCAAGAAAGCTGGAAAGTATAAAGGTCGTCAGAACACATTGACAGAGATTCAAGCAGACGAACTACGTGGGATGATAGGTAAATACAACAGAACCCAAATTGCAAAACATTTTGGTATTACAGTACGCTCGACATATCATTATGCTCCAGCTACAAAGGAGTAATCATGGCAATTCGATTCAGATGGGATGGAGAACACGTGATTATCGAAAATATCTACGGTAATTACATCAGTAGAGTCATGTATGCGAAAAACGTGTATCATGAAGGCTCTAATATCGTTGTAATCAGCAATACCGGTCAGCGGGTAGTATTTTCTGCTAATGGGATACGTAGTTTCAAATAAGTAGCAAGTTTTGTCTTATTTTGTTATTGCACCACTGACAAGTTCTTCGTGAGCGGTGCTCGAACTCCCACTTTAGGGTTCCCGTTCGGCACCGACTACAAACTTCTCAGTGGCTATCGCAATTTATTAGTGCAAGGCAGGTATGAACAGAGTGTGAATCTTCGTTAAAGGGCTTTTTATAATCCAAACATATCTGCTGAAAATTCAAATCTTACTTGATAATAAACGTCTTTATCTTCATGCCAGACTTCTTTTTGACAATAATTCATGGCATCACACACAGATTCGAATGTTCCTAGCTGGCTTACGTCCATATCTATACTTTCGTTACCTTCTTTGAGCCCATTACAAGTACGAAACATAAGGTCTGCTTGAGAAATAGCAGTTTCTATATTGTCATAGCTTTCTGTCTTTCCTGTAATTTTATCTGTAAAGTTACAAAGTATATGGGCATGCCAAGGCTCAAGACCGCCTTTGTTTTCATAGAATATTACAAACGGATAGTGATGTTTGTTCCATTTTTTTCCTATAAGATTCTTTTCAATTTTTTTCATGATATTTTTTACATGACTTCTAAAGCGTTCAAACTTATAAGCTTTATGGCTGTATGGTAACTGTAAAGTTAGCATGTAGTTTGGACATATTGAATTGAGTAAGAACTTTATTCTTGCTTTCTTTATGTTTTTTATCATGTTTTATCCTTTTTTTAGACAATAAACGGGGCAGAAACGCGCACGCGAGTTTAACTGTGAATGCCGGACGCCAAATTGCCCATGTCTGCTATGTTCCCGTCGAAACACTGGCTGGAGCAAGCACCTTTGGCGCTGTTTTTTTGAGCAATTGAGAATAAAAGCCACCCAGGATAAACGAGACTTTTACCCCAAAATTTTGTTTGCAACCAAAATGCCCAAAAAAACATAAAACCCATCAAGCGACTTATGAAACATGATGGGCTACTTGCTAAAACTCTCAAAAATCATAAGTCTAGATGGCACAATGACAATGTGGTTTTTTAGCAAGTATTGTCACTGTGTATATAATAGAACTGTTTATTTTTTCTTATTTGTGTGTCATGAAATTTTTTATTGCGTCATGTAGTTTTTTTCTATCGTTTCCTTTTGCATAGTGTGCGACGGCAGATAACACTTGTTCTTTTACTAAATTCTGTTCGTTATCGTCTTTAAAGTGAAAGCCATCTGGATATTTTACTTCATTGTTTTCTGGATTATCATCTGAATATGCTACTTTAATACCGTCTATTATGTACTTATTGTCCACTGTCATAGATATAATTGTGCTAAAAATGTCATATATATTGTTATAGTTTGTATTATTGAATTCGATATTGGTTACTTTCATGAGAGTTTTCCTTAAGTATAGTAAATAGAACTGCGTGAAGAAAGATTTTGTGCGATGTGTAGATTTTATTTTTTGAATATTTTTTATAATTGGCTCGAACCAAATATACAGAATAAAAATCCTTGCATTTAGAAAATGATGCAGTTATAATACCTACACAATGTGATGCCAATTTGCGGTAAAATTGTAGCAAAAAATGGCAAGGCGATGGAATCATAAGTCGCGAGAATCGGGGAAAAGAGAATATAGGTATCGACCCCCTTTGCTCGCACCAAAATTTTAAAAACCGTCCATTTGGGCGGTTTTTTGATTTTGTCGTGCAAAGGGGCGAGTTGCGAGGCGAGGGGATGAAATCCCCGAAGTACTTTGCGAGCACCAAAATTTGTATGCGAGAACAAGCACAGCGCAGTTCAAGCAACAACAAATTTGCGCACAGACACATTTGTGTCGAGCGAATATTTTAAAAACCGTCCATTTGGGCGGTTTTTTGATTTTGTTGAGCAAAGGGGCGAGTTGCGAGGCGAGGGGATGAAATCCCCGAAGTACTTTGCTTGACAATGATGAAAAACTAATTACAGTATTGTTGCAAGTTAATATGGAAAATTTAAGGTTTTTAATATAAAAGGGTAAAAATGTCAGGTGATAGTTTTTATAGTACATTTTGTGCAATTATAGAAGATAAACTGGGTGTAGATATTACTACGAATAATTTGGATATGGGTGCCCAATTGCATGAAGTGTTAAATGTGGATTCTCTTGATTTTGTGGAATTGATTTTGGAATTTGAAAAAGTGTTTGGCATAATTATCCCAGATAGTGATGTGAAGTGGTCAGAACAAATGACATTGGGGGATTTGGTGAATTTGGTTCAGACAAAAATAGGTGGTGAATTGTATGTACCAGATAAGCCTATGACACAGGCGGTGCCTGTACCGGTGGCTAATCCAGTGGTTAAACAACAGCAAAAGTTTGTGTTGGCAAAAGTTAATAATACTTTTGAAATTTCAGATGGGGTCGGTATCAAAAAAATTACATCTGAACAAAAAGGTGAATATGCACAAGCAGTGAAATTGTTTGCACAATTGGAACAGTTTTATGCACAACCTGGTATGCCTGTAAAAGTTGCGCCAGGCAAGCCGGCTAAACCTGTGTTAGAAACCGCAGAGATAAAAGCAAAAGAAGCATACGAAAAGACTTCGAAATTAAAAGATGAAATTAATTCAAAAAACAAAGAAATCCAGAAATAAAAATGCCCCATTTGGGGCGTTTTTTATTTTTGTTTTTGCATAAATATTTGTTTGTTTCTTTCCAATTGTTTAATCAGGATTTGGTTGTGGATACAATCACCGCATGTTGTACATGGACATAACAGGCATGTTTCTTTGGCGAAACATTCGCTGTATTCAAATGGTGCTTTGCGGCCTTGTAAAGCGAATTCTTTTAATTGAATATTATACAATTCTTGCCATTTGGGATTTTTACTTAATTCATGTAATAAAACAGAAAATCTTTGTATATTTGATATTGTGTATTTATATATAGATGTCTGTTTGTTTGTGAAATTAGATGCTGTGCCGGCATATCTGTGATACAGATAATTTGAATGTGGAATTAAAGCAACTTTTTGGGCGTGCAGTGTTGCCAACATACAGAATAATATATCTTCGTCCAGTGGCATTGATGTTTCAAAACGTAGTTGTTTGTCGTTTAAAAATTCACGACGATATAGTGCGAAATTTGCATTTTCACGTTTGTCTGCATCAATTAATAAAGCCTGTTTGTTATCAGAGACTATGTATTTAAAGTCTTTATAACCCATCCAACTGATATATTTATCGTCGTTGTTTATAGTTATTTTGTTTCCAAATGCCAAATCTGCGTTAATTTTTTTGGCACTATCCACCATGCGTGTAAAATAAGAATAGTCGTATATTGGTTCAAATTTTGGCATTTCTTGAAATTTTGCACGTTCAAAGTGTAAATCATTATATTGAGAACGGTAAACGTTATTGTTTTTGTTGTTCAGATATTGTTCTACACATGAATAAGATAATCCAATGATGTCATCTGCATCAATAAAAGTTATGTATTCACCTGTTGCAATATTTATGCCGGCATTACGTGCAAAAGATACACCAGAGTTTGGTTGATTGATTATTCTTATATTTTTGTGTTGGGTTTGATATTGTTGTACGATTTGTGCGGTTGCATCTTTTGAACCATCGTTCACAACGATAATATCGTATTTGTCAGCATTTTCTTGACGAAGTACACTGTCCAGACAAGTGCTGATACAATGTCCACAGTTATATGCAGGAATGATAATAGATAAATCTGTCTTATTCATGATATTATTTATAGTACACAATTTGTTGTTTTGTCAACAAAAATATCTTTTGTCAGATGATAAGAGGTATAAAATTAGTATAATATGTTTATAAAAGGTTAATCTGTAACGAAAAAAAGAATCTAGATAATTAAAATTGGTGCGACCAGGGGGAATCGAACCCCCACGGTGTTATCCACAGCATCCTTAGTGCTGCGCGTCTACCAATTCCGCCATGGTCGCATTTTTTTTATATTGTTACAACTTGGCATTTGTTTTTCAACATTTTTTATGATAAAATGTATAATACATTGGTATGTCTATTAAGGAAAGGATCCTGATATGAAAATTATGTCAAAAATATTAAGTTGTTCAATTTTGGCAATGTTGCCTGTGTTGGCGAATGCTGCGGGAACATACTATAATGGTATGTATCAATCCCCACAAAACAGGTATGCCCAGCAACCATATGCGGCATCCAGACAGGGGTATCAACAACAGGGGTATCAACAGCCACGTATGGGAAATCAAAATTATTCTCAACAGGGTGTGTCTTCTTATAATCGGAATCAGTATGCCAATGCAGGATATACACAAAATAATGCAAATATGAATATGCAACAACCAATGCAGCCAAATACACAAAATATGAAGAATTCCCAGGTTGCACAAAATCCAAATTCTGGATTCAGATTGGGTGCTGGGTTTTCTCATCAGTTTGCAAACTGGAAATTTAATATGAAAGAAGCGGGGTCCCAGTTGCATTATGATAATATTGCATGGAATATTTTTGATGTAAATGCAGGTTTTGGTTTTAATGCAGGCAGTACAGTTGTTGATATCACAGGTGGATTTAAATATGGTGCACAATCTGGTGATTCAACCATGGTGGACGATGATATTTCTAATGGCGGGTTCTTTATAACACAATGGGGAACAGATTCTAATAGTGATGGTGTGATTGATTCGGTTTTGGGTGATCAAATCGGACATGCTTTGTCAATTGGAACCAGTCGTGATGGCAGTATGATGGAATTTAATGCCGGTATTGGGTTAAAGAATTTAATGACAATTGGTAAATTAAAGATTACACCATCTGTGGGTTGGCGTTATTTGAAATATGAACTGCAAACCCAGGATAACTATGGTATGTCATTGGATACATTTAATGGCGAAGGTGGTTGTGTGTCTGTTGATGGTGAATCCCAGTGTGATACGGTTTTGATTTTCTATGACAGTGCAGGTAATGCGTATTTGGCACATCGTACAGATACAGATGGGTCTGGAAAAATAGATGAAAATGATGAAATAGAGGTGCCAAATGGTTATGAATTTGTTACCGCAGGCAGTACATATTACTATCAGCAATCAGGAATCAGTCATAAATACGAAGTAGAATGGTCTGGTCCATATGTTGCGTTGGATATGTTGTATGATATCAATCAAGATAATTATGTAAATGCGTATGTTGAATTGGGTTTCCCGTCATATACCGCAACCGGGGATCAACCATATCGTTTTGACTGGGCGCATCCAAAGTCCGTAGAAGACAAAGCCGATATGGGTGGTGCAATGCACCTGGGGTTGGGGGCAAATTGGTCAACAATGATTTCGGATAATGTTGGTCTGACGATTGGTATGACATACGATTATTATTCTGTATCTGATGCAGATGCCAATACGTATTTAAATGAATCTTATTATATGGGGATATATAATTCTTTGTTGTCTGATTGGGTCGCGTCTGGTGGCGATGAGGCATCTATGTTGGATCCAACAACAGGTAATGCAACCGCAATTGCAATTAAGCAATTGGAAGAAGAATGCCCAGGTTGGGTTTGTACAGCCGCAGGTGAAATAGAATCTTTCTATAAATCATTGGGTGTACGTGTTGGGTTGAATGCAAAGTTCTGATGGTGAAAAGAATAATGTCGTTTAAATATGCTTTTTGTTTGTTGATTGGTTGTTTTGTACCTGTCTTGGCGGGGGCATTTGAATTACGTGGTATAGCACCCGTTAATATTACCAGTGATACCGCTGCAACTGCAAAAAAGATGGCTTTTACAGAGGCAACACGACAAATTGTAACAGATTCTTTGCGGCAATATGTAGATTATCCAATACTGATAGAATTGGTAAATAATACATCAGCAAATGATTTAAATAATTTGGTTGCAGAAACCAGTATTGATGGTGAACAAACATCAGATACATCGTATTCTGCAAATATAACAATGACGTTAAATGTGCCGGCAACTCGTGAATGGTTGGTGCAGAATAATGTTCCAAATTGGTTGCCTGATGAAACAAAACAAGATGTGTTTTCTGTAATCGTCAGTATGTCTGATAAATTAAATAATTGGGCAGAATTAAACGCAATTGCCAGAAATGAAAAAATAGACATAAATACTAAATTTATGTACGGCAGCAAGGTGCATTTTGAAATACCGACTTCTGTGCGTGCCAATTTTACAATTGCATTAAATGAAAATGGTTGGCGTTTTTCTGATAAAGACGGCATTTTGCGTATTTGGAAATAATTTTTTAATTGGGTTTTGTGATGAAAAAATTGTTGTTGTTTTTGTTGTGCGTATTTACGCCATGTGTGGTGGCGGCATCTGATACAGATACTGAAACAGGTGGCAATTTGAATTTATCGGTGCGTCGTATTGGTATGGAATGGTCGCAGACGACGGTGCGTCATGCGGCGGATTATCAAGATTCGCCTGTGGCGGTGTTAAAGGCAGACAGTCAAGATTTTATCAAGGGTGTGTTTGATACCGCATTGGAATATAATAACAACAGATTTCAATGGGATAATTCTTTGTTTATGGAATATGGCGAAACTAAGTTGAAACCATATAATGCGTCACCGACTGTCAGTGAAAATGCAGATGATATATTGTTGTCCAGTAATTTATCTTATGCGTGTTGGGATTTTTCGGGATTTAAATTTGGTCCAACGGTACGTGGTGCGTATGATACAGAATTTAAGACCGCTGATGGGACACCACGTCAAAATATTATTCGTACCAATGCAGGTATTTCATTATTTGATAATACAATTGTTAAAAGTTTATATTTAACAGGCGTGTATGAATATGATTTTACATACGCGGGTGAACAGACGACAAAAACAGCGGCTGAAATAGGGTGGCGTTTGGAATATCAGGTTCGTGAAGGTGTAAAATTGTCTTCTAATGGATATTATCGTGAATATTTGGGGTATTCGGAATATGTTCCAACGGATTTAGAACGTGATTTAAGTGCGATTATACGTTTGGATACAAATTTGTGGGGTGATTTGACAATGGGGCCATATGTTCAATATCGTCGTGCCCGGGCCCGTGGTGTTGATGTATACGGCAGTAATTTTGTCATGGGTATTTCTTTTAACTATATTACATCGTTTGGATTGTTTTAATGAATAAAAATCCCCCTTGTGGGGATTTTTAATTTATGATATAATTCACGTAACAGGCAAAAGCGAAGGAAAAAATGATAAAATTCCGCAGAAATCTAGAGAGAGAGAGAGAGTTAAAAACATTTAACGCAAACCGTGTTTGCGGTAATGAATAATCACCTTAATGGCATACCATGCCATTAAGGTGATTATTTTTTATCAGTTTTGTCATCCTGGGGCTTGACCCCAGGAACCAGGTGAATAAGTAGTGCGTAGCACACAAAAAACAAAAGAAAGGAAGGAAGTATGAAAAAATATTTTTTAACCACCGCATTAATGGGAACGTTTATTGCACCTGCATTTGGTGCCGATAAAATAATAACCAGTGCGAATACATGTACGGTTGACGTATTGGGCGTATCGGACAATAACGCGACGGCAAACACCATCGCGACATGGGATTTGATAGATTATACATTGAACCCTGGTCAGTATCTGAACGTAACAGAAACATCTGTGGACAAAGCAACATGTCCGGCTGGCTCATATTGCGTTGGTGGTGGATTCACGGTTGAAACTGCGAACAACAGTATCGCCCAATGTCCAACGGGATATCCAAATTCTGCAAACGGTGCGTCCGCCGATACCCAGTGTTATACGGCCTGTACGGTCGCAACGGCAAACATTGCCCACGCGACGGCGGTATCTGGTAATGATTATTACGGCACGGGGGTTGACACCTGTGGCGCCACAAAGTGCGAAACGGGCTATCACGTTGACGGTGGTGGATTGGAATTGGTTGAAAAAACACCATTGGTGCCAATTAGTTTGACGGATCGTGGTGCAGGTATCAGATATGTTGATGCAGATGGTTCAAGCGGTAGTGATGGCACAGTTGATGCCATACCGTCCGACAGTGTAACGGCACCAAACACATGGGCCACGGCATATAGCAATGGCACAGTATACGGCAAGGCATCATGCCAACCAGCGGTGACAGACCCCGCATTAGAATACTTTTTTAATAATGCGGATTCTGTTGGGGGTGATATAACCCGTGAAGAATTTTACGCCGGTCTGGTTTCTGCGGGTGGGGTGGCCAAGGCAGATATATTAATGGGTTATTATGAAGACGGTTGGGGCGATGGGTATTCTGGTGATGATTATGAATCATTCCTAAGAAAGTTCTTTACTGTACTTAGTGATAAAGAAGCAAATTATCAAACAACGGACAGTGGCCAATACTGTTATTGCCAAATGGATGGATTTACACCGACTGGTGGGACCAAGGAAATAGTTACATCTGCCCCGTGGGTGTTCTACTACGACAACATCGGCGTCTCGGCGGACTTCTGTGCGTCTAATTGCACGATCATCTGTGCGAACCTCCTGTGGGACGTTGGCGTGTTCGGTCTCGCGTTCCGTGGGGCGGTGGTCGGTGCATTGGACTTGGTGGAAACGGGTGGAATTTGTGCCGCCAATACAATCAATATTGACTGGAACCCAGATAATAATGGTGCACATATCAAGAATATGTGTACGTATGATGGCAGTATTACCGTTCCAGCCGACCCAGTTAAACCGGGTTATACGTTTATGGGATGGAAGTTACTGGAAAGTACCACAACGGAATAAAAAACAGTTTCATCTTCCTGACTGAAAAAAATCCCCCGTGTGGGGGATTTTTTTTGATAAAAAATTAAGCACCTTTGTCATTGCGAGGGAGTGTAACGACCGCGGCAATCCAGAGTAAATTTGGCTTTGTAATAATAATGCATCAACTGGATTGCCACGCGTCCGCTCGCAATGACAAGGAAGAACGATGACCTGGGTTCTGGACTCAGGGTCCAGAATGACAAAAAAAGAAAGACTGGATTGCCGTGCGTTCGCGCGCAATGACAAAGAGAAAAACAGTTCCCCGACCTTAAAAAATCCCCCAAGTGGGGGATTTTTATTTCTTTGCTTTTTTAGATTTTGTTGGTTTGTCTTTGGATGCAAATTGTATATCACGCAATTTTTTATATTCACCATCCAATGCACACAGTTCTGCATCTGTGCCAGATTCAACAATTTGACCGTTTTTGATAACGCAAATCATATCTGCGTCCAAGATTGTTGATAATCTGTGTGCAATAACAAATGTTGTGCGACCACGCATTAAATCTTTTAATGCGGCCTGAATTAATTTTTCACTTTGTGTATCCAGTGCAGATGTCGCTTCGTCTAACAGCAATATTGGTGCATCCTTTAATATTGCGCGTGCAATTGCAATGCGTTGTTTTTGACCCCCAGACAGCAATGAACCGCCTTCGCCCACAGAGGATTTATAACCATCAGGCATATTTAATATAAATTCTTCGGCGTTTGCCGCACGTGCCGCCGCCACAACATCTGCGTGTGATGCGCCTGGACGACCGTATTTTATATTGTCTTCTATTGTGCCATTGAACAGAAATACAGACTGTGAAACCTCGGCTATGTTTTCACGCAGTGATTTCAGTGTGTATTTTTTTATGTCTGTTCTGTTGATTGTTATTTTACCACTTTGTGGGTCGTAAAAACGTTCCAGTAAATTAAACAGTGTTGTTTTGCCACCCCCAGATGGCCCAACCAATGCACAAATCGTATCGGCAGGTACACACAGGTTGACGTCCCGTAACACAGGTTCGCCGGCATCATATTCAAATGAAACATTTTTAAATTCAATAGACATATTTTTTGCATCTAATTTTTTTGCGTCTGGGGCATCTTTGATGTCTGGTTTGCTGTCCAAGAATTCAAACAATATTTCCGCAGCCAATAATCCGTGTTGTAAAGTATCACCTGTGGATGTAATGCTTTTCGCAGGTTTATACGCAGCGGTCAAAGCCAGCAAAAACGCAGTAAAATCACCGGTGGTAATTGCACCACTGGCAATAAAATGTCCGCCCATAATCATCGCAATACACAGACCAATTGAAATCATAAATTCCATTAATGGTGAACGCAGTGCGTTTGCCTGGGTGCTTTTATAAGAATTTATAATAGAACTGTTGACAACTTCTGCGAATTTTTTTGATTCACGTTCTTCGGCTGCGAATGCTTGGATTGTTTTAATGCCGTGTAATGTTTGGTTTAATTGTTGTGCGACATTATTTGCAATACCAAAAGATTGACGTGATAATTTACGACGTTTGCGCATAATCGCAATCATTGGAATCATTATCGCAGGTGCCAAGAATATCAATACAGCACACATTTGTGGGGCATAATATACCATCAATCCCAATGTTATTACCAATGTTGCAACATTTTGTACAATACGGATAATAGTTGACGTAACCAGATTTAATACCGCCCCCGATTGAACCTGAAAATAGTTCAGGTTTTTACCAATGCCATCACCCTGGAAACGTGACAGGTTCATTTTAGTCATATGACGATATATTTTGTTTTGTAAATCGGCACTGGCCATTAAACCGCCTTTGGACATAATCAGTGCCTTGGCATATGTAAATGCACCTTTGGCACCAAATGCGATTATAACCTGGGCCCCCAACCAATATATGGCCGCCATACTTTTATTTATAAAGGCGTTATCTACAACCTGTTGCACCAGGGTTATTGTATAACCTTCGGCAGTTGCGGCCAAGACCGTAAATATTATTCCAAACAACAACCATTTCCAATATGGTTGACCAACAGTTCGCCAAACACGCCCATACAGGGACCATTTTATACCTTTGTTTGACTCATCACCCTTGATAAAGGATTTGATAGATTTAAATATTTTTTTACTCATAGCAATATTATTATAGGAAACCAAATAAATTATGTCTAGTGTATTTTGTTGTATGAAACAAGGGCGATTTTTAGAATTTTTTTACATGATTAAATTTTTTGTTGACATTTTATATTATAATGTATAAAATTCGTTCGCTTTCCTTAAAAAAGAAAGTGCAAAGTTTTGGGGTTGTAGCTCAGTTGGTAGAGCACCTGCTTTGCAAGCAGGGGGTCGTCAGTTCGAGCCTGATCAGCTCCACCAAAATTGTAAAACAAACGTAAGAAGTGTTAAAAGGGGGTGAATGACCGATGGTGAAAGTTCTGGTTCGCGATAACAACGTTGAACAGGCATTACGCGTTGCAAAACGTAAATCACAAAAAGAAGGCCTGTATCGTGAAATGAAAGAACGTCAGCGTTATGAAAAACCAACAACACGACGCAAACGTTTGAAAGAAGAAGCCGTACGTAATGAAAAAAAACGTCAATCAAAACAACGTATGGTTTTCGGATTCTAGTTATAAAAAAATCGTCCAATCGGGCGATTTTTTATTGCATTTGTACATTTAAAACATTTATAATATTTTACGTCATGAAAAGTCCAATTGTATCTATTATTTTACCAAATCGTAATTATTCAGATTTTATCGCTGATGCGATTAATTCTGTCAAGGCACAAACCTTGTCGGATTGGGAATGTATCATCATTGATGATGCCAGTACGGATAATTCGGTCAAGGTTATAAAAGAATTAACCAAATCTGATAAACGTTTTCGCTTGGTCGTGAATCCAGAATCAATCGGAATTTCTGCAACGCGTAATATTGGTCTGGATATGGCAACGGGTGAATATATCGCGTTTTTGGATTCTGATGATTGTTATATGGAATATTTCTTGGAAATGATGGTCGAATTGTCGCGTAAAACAAATGCGTCTGTGGTTGGTGCTAAAACGAAATATGTCGATGGACATTTTGAATTTAGAACATCTGATGCTAAGTGGAATACAGATGATTATGTTGTTTTGGATAATCCAATTGATATGGAACGTGCACCCCAGTGGCGCAAATGGATATGGATTTGGCGCAGAATATATAAAAGAGATGTTTTAAAAGATATTCGCTTTCATGATGTGATGAAGGTTAATGGTGATGATATTACGTTTATGTTGGATTTAGTATGGCGCATACCACATGTGGTTGAATCAGAAATAGAAGGTGTATATCATCGTGTGCATCCGACTTCTATTACGTCTGAACACCGGGATTTTAATTTGGCACGTGTGGAAATGTTCCCGATATTGTTTAAGTATATTCGCGAAAATTTATTGGATAAGTACAAGGATGAATTTTTCTGTGTGTTATATAAAAGTTTATTTACGTATATGTTGTCAGAATGCTTTATAAAGCACAGTGTGACATTGACCGAACAGAACAAGGTGGATTTGCGACGTGTTTTATCGTCCGCGTGTCGGTTGATTATTAAGAAATATTTACCATTTAAACAGCGTTTATTATGCAGGTATTTGTCATGGATAAAGTAAATGTTTTATATTGTTTTGATTCTAAGTTTTGGCGCATGGCGGCGGTTTCTATTGAATCTTTGCTGAATGCGGCACGTGATACGACGCAAATAACAATATATTGCATGGTTGCACCACGTACCCAGGGGCGCAGAAAAATAGAAAAAATTATAAAATCACATAAATCTGGGGCGGGATTGGTATGGCGTGAAATCAGTCCATGTGAAAATCCATTCCAAAATTATGAATATTCCAGATGGAGTCCTGTGATATTCTATCGCTGTTTTGCGCATCGTTATTTCAGAGATATTGATAAGTTATTATATCTGGACAGTGATATATTGGTATGTCGTGATGTGCTGGAATTATTTAATACTGATATTTCAGATTGTGCATTTGGGGCGGTGCGTGATTTGGCGCCTGTGAATGATAAATATCATCCCCAGGGAATATATGTAAAAAAATTTGCCGCAGAATATTTAAATAATGGGCCATATTATAATAGTGGGGTTTTGTTGTTAAACCTGCGTAAAATGGCGGAATATGAATATTTATTGTTCGAAACCAAGGTGCGGTTATTTTACCCAGACCAAGATTTGTTAAACGCTGCATTTGTTGGTAAAACAAAAACGTTGCCATTAAAGTATAATTTGGCACCGGGTGTTTTGGTACCCAAGATATTCTCACCAGATGAAGCGCGTGAGGCATTATATGGCGGTCATGTTATCATTCATTGCTATTCTGTAAAGCCGTACGATTATAACCGTGCGCCGGATCAATTGTTTGATATGTTTTCAAAGCATGCCAAGAAAATAGGCATGGATCCAAAAATGTTTATGGAATACGACAAAAAAATTGACAGACGTCGGGTAAAGTCCACCTATGTCCCGCATATCAAGACAGGCAAGAATTTTATAAAGTTTTTATGTTTCAGAATTAAGGTTTAAAAATCCCCTTGTGGGATTTTTTTGTGGATAAAACCCCTTGCGGTAAATGTTCATATTTGATAAAATAATTATGTCATCAGTGGTTATTGATGATGGGGTGTAACGACCCGTTCAGAAGTGTCCAATGCAGTTTATATACTGGGGTGTTTCAGTGTGTGTTGGATAAAGACTCCTGACCCGAATGGTCAGGAGGGTTGCTAAATATGTCGAATAAGCACACAATTCTTCTGATTGTCGTTAACCTCCTGACCACTGTTTATTAATCGGTGGTTTTGTTTTTTTGCAAAACCACAACCGGAAAGAAGGGACGGGAGATATGAAAAAATTTTTATTTTTATCCAGTGCATTTTTAATGACCATGGCGGGTGCGAACGCGGCCGACAAAATAATAACCAATGCGAATACATGTACCGTTGAAGTATTGGGTGTGCATGAAAATGACGCGATTGCCAACACCATCGCGACCTGGGATTTGATAGATTATACATTGAACCCTGGTCAGTATCTGAACGTAACAGAAACATCTGTGGACAAAACCACATGCCCTGCGGGATCATATTGCGTTGGTGGTGGGTATACAGTTGAAACTGCGAACAACAGTATCGCCCAATGTCCAACAGAATACCCGAACAGTGCCGAAGGTGCGGGTGCGGACACACAATGCTATACGGCCTGTACAGTTGATATGGTTGCGAAGGCAACGGCGGTAACGGGTAATGATTACTATGGCACCGGTACCGATACATGTGAACCAACGGCATGTGTTGCCGGATGGCACGTAAAGGCGGGTCTAGATATAGGTGAAACAATTGGTACCGACAAAGTCAACAGTTCATATGCCAGAATAAATAATAACGGTACATTTCAGGAAAGTGATGCATCACATGGTCAAGAATACTATGGCATAAGCGGTCCAATGTCCTTTGCGGTTGATTATGCCGGCAAGGGATTATTAACCGGCCACGGCCGTTGCAGCACACAGTCTGGTGTTCGTGATTTTGATAGGGATACAGAAACTCTAAAAGAAATAACTATTGTAAACACCCTGACGGATGAAACGGGTATGGAAGGTGCGACGTATTGTTATTGTCAGGTTGATGGCTTTACGCCAACTGGTGGGACGAAGACAATAGTTACATCGGCTCCGTGGGTGTTCTACGGCGTCAACGGCTCGGCTGACATTTGCGCGAACTACTGCGCGCACGACTGTGCGTACAACTTGCGCCTCGATTTCGTGAATTCTCTCGCGTACCGTGCGGCGGTAATGAACAGCCTGCCTGCAATGCCTGCCACATGTGCGGCGAATACAATCAATATTGACTGGAACCCAGATAATAATGGTGCACATACAATCAATCAATGTACGTATGATGGCAGTATTACCGTTCCAGCCGACCCAGTTAAACCGGGGTATACATTTACCGGTTGGAAGTTACTGGAAGAAAATAAATTATAATAATTCATCTGCCCGCGGTACCGGCAACTCATGTAACATTTGTACACTACGTTGCCGGCACCACGTGCATCTAAATCATTCTAATTCATTTTGTGAATTTGAATACAATCAGTTCCCGTCCAAATCCCCCAAGTGGGGGATTTATTTTGATAAAAAAATTAAGCACCTTTGTCATTGCGAGGGAGTGTAACGACCGCGGCAATCCAGTAAATTTGGCTTTGTAATAATAATGCATCAACTGGATTGCCACGCGTCCGCTCGCAATGACAAAGTTTTTTAAGTTCTTTGTTCTATTACTTTTACCACACCAACACAATGACAAGGGGACAGGTCCAGCCCCCTTGCCCGTGCGGGAATTGTAAATGTTAATAAAGATTGAAAACCTTATTCGCGTTCGCGGCATTTATCACATATCTGACCAAATTCAGTCATTGACATATGAGATGTATTCAACACCTTGGCAATTGTAGAAAATGAAGGATATCTGGATTTGCCGTACGCATCACAACGCTTGCTCTTGTTAAACGTGGTCGCATTTAATCCACTGTTTATTGCCAGTCTGGATGCACTGACATTTTGTTCTTGGGCAACCCTGTCAATCGCCATCCATATAGTGTTATGTGTAATCATTATAAATTTTCCTTAGGTTTACAATATGTGATTACATTATGCTTTATTTCCGCATTTAATGCAATTACAAACATTAGGTAAATCGTCATAAGACTTATTTACCATTACATAAATTCTATTTATATAAGAATCTTTATAAAAATTCTTTTGTTGTGATTTATATTAATTGTAAAAGATATATTCCGTGTATCCCCAAAAATACAACACCTGCAATGCGACCAATGTCGCAAAAAAAAAAAAAAAAAAAACGAATAATTCGTGAAAATAAATTATGTCCCTGCTTCCTTTCCAATATCTATGTTTACAGTGCAAAAAAATCTATTCTGTGGCGCAATCTATTTTTTTGCTTTTTTATAATCTTTTTTAAAAGGCTTTTTATTCCCCTTGCTTTAATTTGATAAAAATGTAAAAATTATATCAGGTTCTTACCTGTCTTATAGAACCATAACAAGCATAGCAAAGGAATACGATTATGCGTCAAGGAAAAGTAAAATGGTATAATGGTAAAAAGTGTTTCGGATTTATTAGTCCTGATACACCAAACGAAGATGGCAACACAGATGATGTATTTGTTCATTCAAGTTCTTTAAAAGCAGCCGGTATCCGCTTTTTGAACGAAAATGATATTGTTGAATTCGAAGAAGAAGTTCGTAATGGAAAATTGTCCGCCACAACCATCGCGGTTGTACAACGTGACGAAGAATCTGCACGCAGATTTCAAGAAAGACGTGCAGAACGCAGACGGGCAATAGAAGAACGAAAAAACCGTGAAGAAAAATCCAGTCGACGCGGATTCGCATTCTGGAAAAAATAATCTTTAAAAAATCCCCCGATTGGGGGATTTTTGTTACCTTAATCTGTTATGCATACGGTCTTCTAAGAATTTTTGACGACGTCTGAACGAAAAATCATAATCATTTTGTGATATCATACCCCTGCTCTGTAAATCACGTATTATACTATCTATGAATAAATCTATTCGTTCAAAAGACACGGATTGTTTCTGGCAAATTTTTACAATATCAACCCATTCCTTGTTTAGACGATATTTACACTCTATTGTATATCCTTTGTCGTCCCAACGTCTGACAAACGTGTCATACGCATTAAATTGCTTTCCACAACCATTTTCATCATGTAAAATATACCATTCTAATTCATCACGGTTGGATGTGGTCGCTTCCAGTTGTTTTTTACCAGACATATACCATGTCTGTATAACATAATGCTTTCCAAACACAGGATGTTTTTTATAATATTTGCATTTAATTGCAGGTTTCCCATTTGGATAATAAATATCTGTAAGAACTAGATTATTTGATTTGTATTTTCTTTGAAATTTTATTTTACCATCTGGATAAAAAAGTTCATTACCCTTGGCGTCATAAAACCGGAACAAATCAGCCGCTTCTAAATCTATATATTGTATTTTTTCCATAAAATTACCTCTGTTAATCCGCTTAAATTAATAACACATTTACATTATTTGTCAATACATTGTTTTAAATATTGATATATTTATTTTGACATGTTATATTTGGACAGATCACAACAAAGGATTTATCATGTTATTAAAAGGGAAAAAGATTTTAATCACAGGTGTTGCAAATGATTGGTCTATGGCATGGACAATCGCAAAACGGGCCGCAGAAAATGGTGCAGAAATCGCAATGCCATACGCAATGCCTGCATTGGAAAAACGCGTTAAACCATTGGCGGAATCAATCGGGGCAAAATTCGTCCAAGAATGCAATGTACAAAATGATGAACAAATGGACGCACTGTTCGGTGCAATTGAACAAGAATGGGGACATTTAGACGGTGTTTTGCATGCTATCGCATTTTCTGATAAAAATGAATTAACCGGACGTTATGCAGATACATCACGTGAAAATTTCAAAAATACAATGGACATTTCTGTGTATTCATTGGTTGACATTACCAGACGTGTATCAAAATTAATGTCAAACGGTGGCAGTGTTGTAACCCTGACGTATTACGGGGGCGAAAAATCTGTGCCCAGTTATAACGTAATGGGGGTCGCAAAATCCGCACTGGACAGCAGTGTTCGATATTTGGCATCTGATTTGGGACGTGATGGAATCCGTGTAAACGCAATCAGTGCCGGTCCTATATTAACATTGGCATCCAGCGGGGTCGGCGGAATCAAAGCAATGTTAAAATTAAACGCAGAAACAACACCTTTGCGCCGTAACATGACATTAGATGATGTTAGTGGGGCCGCACTGTATTTGTTCAGTGACCTGTCCAGTGGTGTAACCGGTGAAATACATCATGTTGATTGTGGTTATTCTTCAACAGGTATGATACCAAATGAAATAAAAGACGTATTATTAAAAGGTCTGGAAAATCAATAAAAAATAAAAAGCCTGCGTAAAGCAGGTTTTTTATCGTCTTTGACATGCTAAAATTTATGATTTAATATGATGGCATGCCAAAATATATTGATGCACATTGCCATTTAACAAACAATGCCACATTGGGCGATATATTGACACGTGCCACCAAAATCAACGTTATAGGGGCTATTAATAATGCCGCAAAAATTTCAGATTGGCCCGATATAATAGAAATTTCTAAACGGTTTCATGGGGTTTATGGTGCAATTGGCATTCACCCATGGTATATATCCGATGTACCTGATAATTGGTTTGATGTTATGCAGGATTTGTTATTACAAAACCCACAAATCCAAATTGGTGAAATCGGTTTGGATAAAAAACACCCAAACACAGACACACAAATTAATTTCTTGGTTCAACAATTACAAATTGCACATAATCTGCAACGTGGAATATTTGTGCACTGTGTTGGAATGTGGAATGAATTATTTGAATTTTTAAAAACATACGAAAACAAATTGCCAAAGTACATTATTTTACATTCTTATAATGGTCCCATACAAAACATGAATAAAATATCAGAAAAATATAACCTTTATTTTTCTTTTTCACCGCGAAATTTAAAAAGCAAAAAATTCGCACAATATTTGACAAAGTTACCTGTTACCAGAATACTGGCTGAATCAGATGCAGATAAACCTGATTTGGTTGTCAATGTTGTAGATGGTATGGCCAAGATTTTGAATATTGAACATGAAAATTTAGCCGATATAATATACAACAATACAATACGGATTTTAAATAATGGATAGACTTTACAGAACAAGATTATTATTTGGCGACAATGGCGTAAACAAACTGAAAAACGCAACTGTTATGGTTGTCGGCTGTGGCGCAGTTGGGTCTTTTGCAGCCGAGGCATTGGCACGCACAGGCGTTGGACATTTAATCTTGGTTGATTTTGATAATGTCGAAGAATCCAATATAAACAGACAAATTTTCGCATTAAATTCTACAATCGGAAAACAAAAGGTGAATGTTGCAGCACAACGTATACAAGATATAAACCCAGATATTCAGGTTGATGTTTTTAATATGTTCTTGGACGCAAATAACACGCCTGATTGCAACCCAGATATTATAATTGATGCAATAGATACCGTTGATTCCAAGATTGCGTTATATCAATGGGCATATAAAAAACAAATACCCTGGATTTCCAGTATGGGTGCGGCACTGAAAACCGATATTTCACAAATCAAAATATCAACCATATCGCGTACAAGTGTTTGCCCATTAGCATCCCGAATCCGTCATTTGATTCGTGAAATAAATCTGTCTGATTTCCCGGTCGTTTATTCAACAGAAAAACCAGCCAAAGTGCATGGACACGCAAAAAACATGGGGTCAAATGTAACCGTTACGGGGACTTTTGGTTTAATGTTGGCAAATTGGGTAATTCAAAAAATTATTTCATAAAAATCACTTTGACATACATACCCTATTTAGTGTAAATTTGTATGTATAGGAAGGGGGCATGAAGTACGTTTTTCAATTTTGCATAGTTATGATATTCGTTCTGATGGGCGAAGTGATGGAACACTTTATCCCGTTGCCCATCGCAGGCAGTATTTATGGTTTAATACTGATGTTTTTTGCGTTGGTGTTGCGAATTGTAAAATTGTCTTGGGTGGAAGATATCGCGAATTGGTTTCACAGTATAATGGCGTTATTTTTTGTGGCACCCGCGGTTGCGGTTATTGATATTTGGGCCGACATTTCTGATATATGGTGGATATTGGTGTTATTGATGGTTGCGGCGTATTTGGTCACCATGATTACAACCGGTGTTACCGCAGACACATTAATTGAAAAACGTGAAAAATATGATGACAAGGGAGATGAAAAATGATTGAATTTTTATCTGCGTCATCATATTTTGGAATTGTTTTAACACTGGTATTATTTTGTGTCGCATACGCAATAAATAAAAAATTACCATGCCCTATTACAACACCTTTGTTTCTGGCAACCGTATTTGTAATTGTTGTATTGGTGTTTTTAGATATACCTTATACCCAATATAATGCCAGTGCACAATATTTAACATATTTTCTGGTTCCGTTGACCGTGTGTTTTGCGGTGCCTATGTATAAACAATTACCATTACTTAAAAAACATTTAATGCCGATATTGTTGGCGGTATTGATTGGGGTTGTATGTTCTGTTTTAACAGTTATATTTATTTGCATATTTTTTGGTCTGGGGGATATTATTGCGAAATCTTTGGTTTCTATATCCGTTACAACCGCAATTGCAATTGGCATTACGGAAAAATTAGGCGGGGTTGTAGCACTGACTGTATCGTCTGTGATTATAACTGGGATACTGGGGGCATCGGTCAGTGATGTTGTATGTCGCATGTTGGGACTGCGCCACCCTATTTCACGTGGAATCGCAATCGGCAATGCGTCACATGTTGCAGGAACAACCAAAGCAATGCAAATGGGGCAAATCGAAGGTGCATTCAGCAGTTTAGCCATCGTTTTGTCCGGTGTATTTACTGCAATTATCGCACCGTTTGCAGTTTGGATGTTATTATAATAAAAAAGGATAGACAATGAAAATTATAAAAAAAATTAAAACGATACCTGGATTATGGTTGACTGTGTTGGCAATTGGAATCGCATTGGGGGGATTTTTTATAGGCGATGGTATATATCGTGCTATGTCTGGTCGCACTGTTACCGTCAAAGGATTGGCAGAACGTGATGTTGTCGCAGATACGGCCGTATGGAATATTAAAATAAATGGTGTCGGCGGCGATGTCGCAACACTACAATCAAAAATAGATGCGGACATTGCCGAAATTCATACTTTCTTGATTGATTCTGGATTTTCAGAATCTGATATAAAAAATTTACGTGTTCAGGTACGCGATAAATATGCAGGATATTCTGATGCAGAACTAAAAAATCAACAAAATGACGGCAGATATGTTATTGAAACAGGTGTTATGGTTCGTTCAAATGACGTAATGTTGATTGACAGTGTATCACGTCGCATGGGCGAATTGGTTAAACGTGGAATCACAATTACCGAAGACTATGCAGGTCCGATATATATATTTAATGGATTAAACGACATTAAAATTTCTATGATTGAACAGGCAACAAAAAATGCAACCGCCGCAGGTCAACAATTTGCGAAAGATGCCGATGCACGTTTGGGTAAAATTAAAAGTGCAAACCAAGGGGTATTCAGTATTGAATCACGCGACCCAACCGACAGTTGGTCTTCAAACGAACGCCAATCTATTAACAAAAAAGTTCGCGTGGTTGCAACAATAACTTTCTATTTAAAATAAAGTTTATTTTTGATTGATAATGTCACCGGCCTTGATATATTCTGGGTCGGTTTTTTTCAATTTTTTTTGTGCCAATTTGGCGTATTTTTTTGCATTATCTGATTTACCATTCATGTGATAATATTCTGCCATTGCCCAATTGCTGCGTCCAATATCATCATCACCATACGCACGTGACATCACCCAATATGTCAGCGGTGCCGGTTCCGACAAAGTTGCCCGCTTGGTCAATTCTATGGCACGGGGTCTGTCATTTGGTTTATTTCGTTCTGTTAAAACCAATGCCAATGCAGTTTGAATTTGCGGTGCATTATCTGTTAATTCCAACGATTTTTCATAACTTTGCACACTGTCATCATAATGCCCGAATTGGTATTCAATATCACCCAGTAATTCATAATAATATGGGTTATCAGGATTTCTGGATATCAATGTTTGTGCACCCATGCGTGCACCATCTAAATTTCCACTACGCATATTTGCAATTGCACGTGCATACAACCCAGAATCAGATTTATCAGAATACGGATATAATTCTAATACTCTTTTCGGGGTATCCAGATACCCAACCAATTTAGCACGCACCATTTCATATTCGTCTGAGTACGTATCATGTGTTTTATAATTTATATCTAAATCTTTTATCTTTGCTTTGACGTTTTTTAATCTTTCTGTGGTCAACGGGTGATTTATACGATTTGGGTTTATTTTGGCTTCAAACGCACCTGTCATTTCGTTCATCTGTTCCAACACAGTTATAAAACCATTTGGATTTTGTTTTGCACGCACAATTAAATCAACCCCCATATCATCTGCAATTCTTTCTTCATCACGCGTGAATGCCGCCATAGATTGCGTTGCAACACCACTGGCCCCCGCCATAACACCGGCACCAAGGGACGGATTTCCGCCTGCAACCATCAACCCCACCCCCAATGCCTGAATCAACATAGTACGTTTAATTTCAGCACTGATTCTGTCTGCCATTTGTGCGGTATGACCACCCAACATGTGACCTAATTCATGTGCAACAACCGCCTGAAAAGCACTGGGGCTTTTTATTTGTTTTAATAATCCTGTGTAAACATATACATCTTCGCCACCACGTACAAACGCATTAAAATCTTCTTCATTTATAATGTAAATCTTTAAACGACCATCAGGGATATTGGCGGCCGTTGCCAAAGGTTCAACCAATTTGTACAGTAATTTTTCTGTTTCTGTATCATTTATCAAAGACGCACCATAAACCGGCATAACCATCATTAACGATAAAAATGCAATTATAATTTTACGCACCCAGATTCACCCCACGTCCGAATATAAACATTAAATCATACGTCCAATTATCCATGTCGTTATCACGTGCGGCGGTGGATGCCAATTTGAACAAATCACGATGCATACGATAATCAACAAAGTGATAATGCAACCAACCACTTTGTTTTGTACCCAACAATTCACCAACACCACGCATCATTAAATCTTGTTCTGCAATTACAAATCCATCATCTGTTTCACATAAAACGTCTAATCTTTTCAAACCATCTTCGGACACACCAAACCCAAACACCAAAACGCAATACGATTGTGTATTGCCGCGTCCAACACGACCACGTAATTGATGCAAAGCCGCCAAACCAAATCGCTCGGCATTTTCTATGACGATAATAGATGCACGCGGAACATCAATACCAACCTCTATCACTGTTGTGGCGACCAATATATTCATATCAGAATTATCATCTGCAAATTTTGCCATAACCGTATCACGTTCTTTTTTATCCATTTGTCCGTGTACCAATCCTGCATTTGGAAAATATTGACGCAGCATTTCGTAACGTTCCTGGGCAGATATTAAACCTGTGTTTAATTCTGTTTCTTCAACCAATGGGCATACCCAAAACACCTTGGCCCCAGATGCGATTTGATTTTGAATGCGTGCAATCAATTCTGATATTCTGTTTGTTCTTAACTTGGTCGTTTTAATAGGCTTTCGTCCGGCGGGCTTTTCGTTGATAATAGATATATCCATATCACCGTAAACCGTCATAGACAATGTTCGCGGAATCGGTGTTGCAGACAAAGCCAATAAATCTGGATTATTACCTTTTCTACGCAAACTTTCACGTTGTGTGACACCAAACCTGTGTTGTTCATCAATTATAACCAAACCTAAATCTTTATATTCAACATCTTCTGAAAACAGTGCATGTGTTCCAACAATTAATTTTGTACGCCCTGAACGCAAAGATATTAATTTTTCACGTCGTAATGTGCCCTTGTCCCGTCCAGTTAATATGTCGCACACAATACCGATTTTATCGCACATAGGTTTTAATTTCGCATAGTGTTGCTGGGCCAATGTATCGGTCGGTGCCAACAGTGCAGTTTGTGCACCAGTTTCCGCCATTTTAACAGACGCAGCCATGGCCACAATTGTTTTACCACTGCCCACGTCACCTTGGACCAAACGCATCATAGGTATATTTCGTGCCATATCTGCAAAGATTTCATCACATGTCCGTTTTTGTGCACCGGTCATCTCAAAAGGCAACATGTGCCAAAAATGTTCCATTAAATTATATTTTTGTGGACGCACAATGCGATGATTTTTCACGTCGCTGCGGTTGCGACGACTGATAACAATTGCGGATTGATGGGCCAATAATTCACAATACGCCAACTTTGCCATATACGTTGCATTCGGAGATAAATCTTCATCATTTGTTGGGAAATGCACATGTTGCAACGCATCAAAAAATTCCACCACGCGTTCATCGGATTCGCCCCGCAATTTATCTGGTAAAACATCAAAAATTTTATCCCGAATATTTGTGAATACTTTTTGAGTCAAACCTTCGCCTGATGGATAAATAACCTGAACAGATGGTATTTTATTTGCATTCTGTAATTCTTCTATAAAATCAGGATGATTTATTGTTGGTCGCGTGGTGACACGTTCCAGTTTTCCAGAAATCATTCGCCACTGTCCAACCGGCATTTTTTTCAGCCAATAATCCAAATAATTCACATTAAAAAACTGAATCACGACGGTGTTATTCATTTTATCCGTGCAAATAATTTGCGTAGGTGCACGCCGTCCCCGTCTGAAACGCGGGGCAGATTTATGCGATTTTATCAGCAACGGTATTGTTATCGTATCCCCAGGCGTTACATCCATAACATTTTCATTAATTGTTCTGGCACGGATATAAGACGGTCTGTGCAGCAAAAAATCCAAAACACGTCGCCCCCCCAGGATTTCGTCCAAACGCGATGCCAACACAGGACCAACACCCTTGATAAATTGCAAATCTGTATTTAAAAAATCAATCAGTTCTGTTTTCATATATACATAAATTTAATAAAAAAACACTTTGGATTCAATAATTAAAAATCCCCATACGGGGATTTTCTATTCAACCAATTTCCAACCGGCAAATGTAAACCCTGGTTTTACTGGATCGTCTGGTAATGTGATTGCACCATCATACGTACACATATTTTGTGTATGCGCACCACCATTGTCCGGATTCCAATCAATATTGATTGTGTTGGCTGCACATGTGGAAATTTCTGCATAATCCAATATTCCAAACAACGCACCACGGAAAGCATCGTTTCCTTCATTATCAGCATAAACAATATCACTACACAATTCTGCACAATCAACAGCACATCTATCTGCATTCCAACCATCAAATGCACTTTGATATACAGCAACCCATGGTGCAGATTCAATATATTGCCTATTGCCACTTTTATCCTTTAAATAATCTGCCTTGCAAAAACAATACGCCCCCGTACTGCTTGTGTCATATTGTGCGCCACGCATCGTCATAAACACACTAAACAACGCTTTATATTCATCATCTGTTAAACCCGATGGACCATTTTGTGCAACAGACATAACCAAATCAGTAGCTAACTTGGCTTTTGCCATACCTAAATTTGACTCCATTAAGGATTTAAAGTCATCAATAGACATAGCACCACTCATTATAGATGATAAACCATAAAACAACAAACGAAGCTGTTCATCGCCAAATTCCGGCTGACAACTGGCACGACCATATATCGTACCATAATCAAAGTATGATGCCCACGTATTGTTCGCGGTTAAACCGGCTGCTGTCGCACCACCGTCCGCATCACCTTTCTGGTTAATATAAGTATAATCATTACCGGCGGTTTCATAGTTTACAGGTATCAATGGTGTTTTTTCGACCAGTGTTATTTCACCATTTACATGGTATCCCTGGGTGCAGGCCGTGGCGTAACATGTATCCGTTTCCGTACCAAAGTAATCATTACCGCCAACCGCGGTCGCGTGCGCGATATTTGCCGTATCCAATGTACATGCCTTGTAACACTGGGTGTCAGCCGATGCGCCTTCGTCTGAATTTGCATACCCCGCCGGGCATACGTTTGTACCCTTATTCTCTGATTCAATTGTGTACACGCCACCCGGACAATATGAACCAGATTTACATGGCACGCACATCATTGCATCGCCAACAATTGCCAAATATTGCCCCGCCGAACAATTGTTTTCGGTGATTTTACACATGCCGGAACCAGAATACACATATTCAAATGAACCGTACATTGCACCAGACATAGAATGATCCATATCAGTCTCATTTTCTTCTAATGCAAAATAATTAATACATGACAAAACACAGCTATCCGCACAGCTAGTAAGCTCACCTGCCGCATTACTAACCCAAGGAGCATTCAAAACTTCGTATTTTTCACCATCTGTTGGTTTAAAACCAGTCACCTGACAAAAACAATATTTACCTGTACTGTCCGTACGATAATCAGCATTCTTTTCTATACCAAATAATGCGTACAATCTATTAAACAAATCAGCATCTTCTATTAAATTATTCTTTAACTTATCTACAAGCTCTAAAACTTCCCTGGTTATCAAAGGCCCATAAACAGGTTCTATAGTATTAACTAATTCATCTAGCGGCACCGAACCAGCTGCAGCAAAGACCATTATTAAACCCATAGCAGCAACCGACACATTATTTATACCAGGTTCAGGTTGACAACTGGCACGTCCATATACAATTCCATTATTATATTTGCTTGCCCATGTATTATTTTCTGTCAAACCGGCCTCTGCAACAGATAACATACCAGATTCTTCTCTTCTTCCTTTTCCGGTTATAACGGCATCATGACTATATTCCCTATAATCCACAGGAACCAGTGGTGTTTTTTCATAAAATTCCAAATCACCATCCACATGATACCCCAAATCGCAATCTGTGGCGGTACATGTGTCGGTACCGGAACCATAGTAATCATTACCAATTACCGCCGTGGCGTGCGCTATGTCGGATACTTTACAATTTGTATAACATTGGGTATCGGCGGACGCACCGGCATCTGAATTTTTATATCCCGTTGGGCATGCGTTTGTACCTTCATCTGCATTTTCAACAGTATATGTTCCGCCTGGACAATATGAACCCGTTGGACATGTTATACATGCCAATGTATCCTCATCCAGATATTGTCCCGCACCGCATTTATAATCATTTAACGCCCATGTCGCAATTGTATTTGCGGTAGCATTATTATCGTACACACCCAACACATCAACTATACATGTTCCCGCACCGCCGGTAATTATCCCATCCGCACCGAACGCAGGTGCCATTAACCCCATTACCAACATTGACGATAAAAAATACTTTTTCATGTTCCTTCCTTTCGTTTTTTGTTTCCCTTTTTGTCATTGCGAGGGGTGTTAACCCCGTGGCAATCCAGTTAATTTGGCCTTAATATAACAAAGCACGATTCACTGGATTGCCACGCTACGCTCGCAATGACAATGTTTTTTAAGTACTTTGTTCTATATCTGTTTCTTTTGTTTCAAAACAAACACCCAATGGCGCAACGCACCATTGGGTGTTTGTTCACACACGCAAACGTACGTTTGCGTTAAAATTTGTTTTTAACTCTCTCTCTCTCTCTCTAGATTTTTGCGGAATTTTGCCATTTTTCCCTTCGTTTTTTCTTCCTTGTTAAGCGAACTCTAGCACAATCTGCACAACCACAGCAAGGGAATTTTTTCATTCCAGAATATATATTTCGTTTATAGTATTTTTATGTTACCTATCATTGTCATTTGGGTTATATGTTCTTGTTTGTGGATTCTGCTGTAACAATTCTTGATATGGCATATCACGTTTTAGAACACGAATAACATGGCGACTCATCAGGTTACTGAAATGCATATCATATCGTATTCCCGCAGCCCGAAACAATCTTTCAAGATTAAAATAACTGTACTGTGGTTTTGGGCAAAAATAAAAAGAACCTTCGTTATTATCTGCACTATGTTTTGTGGTCCGAAACGTTGACATACTTTTTATCTGATTCACAATATTTATAACAGATATTTTTTTGGCTTGAGTTTCCAACTGATCAATCTTTATCAAGTTTGCCAACGGATCGGCAAGTCCATAAGGATTATACGCATTTGATTTGTTTATTGATGAAACTTCATCAGCACCAATATATTCGGTCTGTGTATTACGATCTGCACGATAAAATATTCTGCCACTGTGACCAAAATTCTTTTCAAATGCGATATTATGTCTGTCGTTATCTAAATTTGGAACAGTGTGTAAATTCGCCTGTTGTAATATACGATCTAGCCCCTGTGCCAATTTCTTTAATTCTTCATCACTGTTTGGGTATATTGTAAAGGCCTTGCCAAACTGATCATCAAAGCGATCATGCAATATTGAATCTATGGAATAAGAATCTATGTTTACTGTCTTAAAAGACGCATTTTGACGAATTAAATACGGAATAACAACCTTGGATAAAGTATACCAATCTTGATACCCGTCCGCAAACAAATGTAATTTCCATTGATAACGAGGATTGCTGGTATTACCACGATGCGCGGCCCATACACTGCCCGGTGTTTTGATCAGTGTCCCATCGTTAATAAGACCTTGGTGATATTTACGTATTTCTTCTTTATTCATTTGATTAACCTTTTATTTTATATCACAAAAATTATACCAAAAGCATGATACAAAGTTAAGTTATTTTATTATTTCAAACACGCAAAATAACACCATGGGGTGGTGGGACAGACAAACAAAAAACCTGCTGAAATCATCAGGTTATCGTGGTGAGGACACAGAAATTCCCTCGCACGGTGCTTTGCACCGGCTGTGGGGCATTCCTGACAAATCGCCTGCGCAGGGCTTGGCTCTTTTACTCATTGTCGAACCCTTTTTGGATTCTCGTCCGCGTCCCATGCAAAAATTAAACGACCGGCAAGCGGTCGTTGAATTTTTGGTGGGGACACAGGGACTCGAACCCTGGACCCAATGATTAAAAGTCATTTGCTCTACCAACTGAGCTATGTCCCCAAAACTGAACCGGAAAGTAAGAACACAGGGTTCTTTTTCCGTGGTTCGGGGCAAATTTTGACATATTTAAAAACAAAAATCAAGAAAAAATACTACTTTTTTTCATTTTTTTTGTTTTTTCATTTTGCATCTCGTCTGGGGTGCCTAATAAATGCCTGTTGATACTTAATGCAGAAACCGCATCAACGTCCAACCAATCAAGTATTTTTGTCATTATAATTTCCATATATTTCGCAGATGTATGGCGGTTTTTATGATATTTATTTTCATTGATAAAATGCGTCATCGCACGTGCCAATGATGATAAAATTTGGACCTGTTCCGTGGTCAAAACATCTGTTTGACTGTTGCGATACAACAATGTATCCAATTCATCATGATATTGGTGCATTTTGTCTATTATCGCATTGGATATTTTTAATCGCCGTGATATTTCAGGCGTGTCCCATGACAACATACGATTTATATTTTCTGTGCTGATTTTACTGCGTACAGATAACATTTCACGCAGTAACAATATCAAATTTATCATCAAATCATTTAATCGGTCGCCAACACTGTTTGCCATGTGTTTTTTCATTTGGCTGTTTACACGACTGTTTGTGTAATCGTACAGTAAAAACACCAATGGAATTGACAGTAATGATGCAGATACATTTATGACTAAATCACGAATATTTTCATTTGGGGCATTGTCTATGGCACCTGTATAAAGTAATATTCCGCCCGCAATTGACATCAAATACGGCAAAGACTTTAAAAATATATTTCGCACAGTCATGCAAATATTTTACATGATTTTGTTCAACATGTGCACAGGAACGTTTGCCAATTTAAGTTCTATTTTTGTGGCAATCTGCACCGGTTGCGGACACGCACCATTGCCCATGCACATAAAACCATCATCATTATGCCAAGTATAATTATACTGTAACGCCAACTGCCCAATGTTGCACCAAGGCCAATAATTCCACACACAATCATATAAACAATATACATTAACGTTGTGTATAAAGACAGTACCACAGACCGATGTCCCAACGGTATCATGTGTTGAAACCTTGAATACATCAGTGTATAAATACCATAGAATAACATATATGCAACACCCATAATCCATAATGAACCTATGTTATACAGTGATGCAAATGTTATGTACCCCAATCCAACCAATCCAATCAAAGAATACAAAACCCAATCCGTCAGGCGGGCAAATTTATATGCATAACGTTGGCCCAATGTGGCGCACGCCAACAAAAAGAACGACAAAGCCCCCACATATTCTGTTGGAATACCGATTTGTAATGCGATTGGACTTAAAAAATCATCCAAAAACGGCACGTTTCCAACCAACAGCGTTAAAATCATTATTGATATTAAACATGGCGTTTTGAAACATATCTTGATACCTGTGCGGAACATTTTTTTGAACTGGATTTTTTGAACTTTGCGTTGAATTGGGCGATACGGCACCAAAATCATACACAGTATTGATAACAATATCGCAAACACAGATGCCCATGTGACCCATGTGTATCCCAAAAACATTAACAAAGAACCAAATGCAGACATTGCAGTTCCAATTGATTCATACGTTGATTTGCGACCTAAAATTCGTGTGTATTCACGTCTGTGTCCAGATTCCATTACAGAATCATATACCAAACCTTCAAATGCGACACTGCGAAATCCGGCCTGGACACCCCACAAAACCATACCCAATACAAAACCCATATATGTTGGATATATCAACCACAGCAATATTGCGATTATCTTTAAAATTTGTCCCACAATCATTGCCCAACGTTGTCCCACACGATTAGTGATAAAAGTTATCGGCATTTGCCCCAATATAGTCGCAACAGAAGATATTATAAACATCGTAGATAATTGCAGGTCAGTAAGTCCGTTTTCCAACATAAAAATCGCATAAACCGGGGTCAGCAATAAAAATTTATTAAAAAATGCAAAGCCATACAAAGAAAATAATAATTTTTTCATATTTAATCCTGATTTTATCAATTGCCATTATTTTACCATAAAAAACACAGAAAATATTGAAAAATTATCATATTTGCACTATAATTATACAGATAAGTATAAAGGGTATAGATATGGCATCTATGAAAGATTTTTTGACGACTTACTATAACAGAATGATATTTCGTGAAATGTCACACGAACAATTCGTGCAATTTTGCGGATATATCAGAGATGGCAAGGCCACAGACAATCAAAAAATCTGGGCCAAGGAACTGTTAAAAACAGACCCGGCAACCGGTGAATATATAACTGTCCCACATACAGATATTTATGACCCAAAGAATATGCCAGATCCAGATGATCCAACAGAAGGTTTGGGCAACTTGACCATAACGCCCCCAAATGATCAAGAATGGAAAAAATTATTCAAGGCGTTTCGTAATGCTTTCCAAGCAATGGATAGCAATAGAAAGGAATTTAAATATAACGATAAAGCAACCGCATTTTTGGAAAAATATTTTGGCTCACATACAAATGCGGCCGGTACAACAATTCAACATCTGTTTCAATATGCCAAGGCCAAACCATCGACCAGAAATAAAATTTATAACCCAGGCAATCCTGATAAAACGCTGCATAAATTCTTGACCGATAATAAAAGTACACTGAAAGCAAAATTAGCCCAGTCGTATTATAGTATTTTAACGGATGATTTTACATATGAAGATTTGTTATCTGGATTAGAAACAGGTAAATATGATACAAATCCATCTTTTAGAAAAAAGATGATGGATGTAGTAGAATATATCCAAGGCACAAAAAATGAATTAGTTTCTTCTTCTGGTATTCCTGCCGCCAGCATACCTGATTTTTCAGACTATGAAAATTGGTTTGATGATAGTATCTCGCCGTATAGATTACTGCAATTTAGAAATGAATTACCAAATTTATTAAACACATTACGCAAAGAGTCCAAAATACGTGAAGTTTTTTCACAATACGACGGTGGAAAAATTTCAGGTCCATTGAACAAGGCATTGGGTAATCTGTCATACGATGACCCAAAAAGCGAAGATTATGTTCAACCAAAACGTTCCGATGAAATGTCTTTCAGTGAAACTGTCGCAGAATGGTGGGGCGACACATATTCAGACGTTCTGGAAAAATATGTAAAGTTCAAAGGTGACGAATTATTCTTTTCACCAGAAGCCAAAGTTATCTGTAAACATCTGTCCAAGGATTTGAAAAAAACAGATAATTTAGATGCTGTTTTGAAAAATGTGGCAACAACAAAAGAAAAACTGACCGCGGCACGTGAATTTGATGCTATAAAACATTTAGGATGGTTTGAAAAAACATTGAACGAAATGAAGGCCGATCCAAATCTGAAAAAGATTTGGGCCGGCGCACTGCAACATGGTGGTAAATTACAAGCATTGGTTCGTGAAGTTATTATCAAAGCGGTCAAAGAAGATAAAATCAAGGAAGCAAAAACCACTTTGGAATTATTATCTGTTTTACACTTTGGTTTCACAACCAGTAAAATTATGGATACATTGGGCAAAGAAGAATTTAAACTGTTTTCTGATAAAGATTTATCATGGAACAAAGCCAAGGGTATGCAATTCGTAACAAACGCATTGGATAAAACAATTAAATTCGCATTTATGGGTGTTGGATACGGTATAACCGCAATCAGAAATGCATACCAATTGTCCAAAACAAAAATCCGAAGTTATTCTGATGCAACTGGCAGACTACGTGTTGCGCATGATCTACATTTAAAATCTAATGCAGATGAACGAACCAACGCACAAAACGCATTAAATGCAAATCGTGCACAACAAACAACACTGCGAGGTGACATGGCACGTATCATGGCTACTATGGGTACCAGTACATACGCAGACACAGAAACAGCTTTGAATACTGCTATCACTAATGCTGAAGCACAGGTTAGCCGCAGTCGGGCTGTTATAGAGGCGGAAGTTAACCAATTAATAGCTGCATTAAATTCATATTCACCTGGAACACCTGTCCCAGGGATTTCAAATAATACTGCTGCAAATAATTTGGCAAACTATTTAAATGACCTTGAAACGGCGTTAAATAAAAACCCTGTAGGAGCATTTCCAGGTGCCCCCTTTGGAACAAATAATCCACTGTATCACCATATTAATACAATAAACACAGAATGGGCTACTTTATCAACCAACCAGACTGATTTACAAAAGAACCAAAACACTTTAAATGATTTAGTAAATGGTACAGAAACATTGAATCAGTTGAAAGCGTTAATCACCCAACAAGAAGATGAAATTTCGCATTGGGATGAAAACCATACTGATAAAATGGAAGAGCTGGTTAAACACTGGAACATGTTGGAAACAGGACGAAATACAAAAACCGGCCCTATGTATAACTGGTTCAAAAGATTAAGCAAGAAAAAAGCACAAGAAGATTTGGATAATGACAAAGCATCTATTATCGCGATGTACAACAGTTCGCATTCTATTGCTGCTTGATTTTTATGTTGATTTGTGGTATAATATGCACATGCATCATTGGGAACAGTGGTGCGTGTTTTTTTGCCGTCCAATTGGACGGCGTTTTCTATAGAAATAATTTAATCAACAAAAAGGAATATAAACATGACACGTGTTCTTCAAATAAGACGTGGTACAACCACGCAAAATGATATGTTCACTGGAATGCCGGGGGAAATCACTATGGATACAGATAAAAAAACAATACGTATTCATGACGGTGAAACACTGGGCGGTTTTGAAATCGCACGTTCGGGAAATTCTTTTGATATTTCCACGGTGCCTGCTGAATTCTGGGAACAAATAATCGCACAATATAAACAGCCTGAAATCAGAATGTATCAATCTGAACCTGTGCCAATTAACAGCAACGCCGCAGGCATTATATACAACACTGATATTCAAACAAAACCAAAGTTTATTACCGTGTCTTTGGTGTGCGTAAATGACGAAGCCGGATACAAAATGGACGATGAAGTTAATGCATTCGGTACCGGTAATATGTGTGCAACAACACCAAACTGTGAATTTACAGAATATGGTATCAGCCTGCATTTTATGAACGGATATGAAAAATATTGGGTGCGACATAATCAAACTGGGGCCGCAACTGTGATTTCTGATGAAAATTGGAACATTTTATTCCGAGTTTATTATTGAAAATCTTTTTCGGCTCTGCTATGCTGATGCACGAAGAGTAAAAAAGGATTTCAAATGTACATACTTGCATTGAACTGTGGGTCGTCATCACTGAAATATCAAGTGTTTGACGCAGATTCCAAAAAAGTAATGGTCGGCGGAAACGTTGAAAAAATCGGGTTGCCTGATTCTTTTGTTACACAAAAGTACCCAGATGGTACAAAACAAAAGAAAGAAACATCTATGAAAAACCATGACGAAGCATTGAATGTCGTTCTGTTCATGTTGCGTGAGGCGTCTATTGACCTGAACGAAATTGGTGGTGTCGGTCATCGTGTTGTTATGGGGGGCGATAAATTCGCATCTTCTATTGAAATTACAGACGAAGTTATTAAAACTATTGATAAATTATCCCCATTGGCACCATTGCATAACCCACCTGCCCTGCGTGGAATCACAACTGCAATGCAATTATTACCAAATGCAAAACAGGTTGCCGTATTTGATACTGCGTTCCACCAAACAATGCCAGATTTTGCATACCGTTACGCAGTGCCACGTGCATGGTACACTGAATTGGGCGTTCGCAGATACGGTTTCCATGGAACCAGTCATCTGTACGTTTCAAAACGTGCCGCAAAAATGTTGGGCAAACCAGCCAGCGAATGCAACATAATCACTATGCATATCGGTTCAGGTGCATCTGCAACCGCAATTCGTGGTGGTGTTTCTGTTGATACATCACTGGGGATGACACCATTGGCGGGATTGACCATGGGTACACGCCCAGGCGATTTAGACCCAGGTGTTGTTTTATATGTTATGGAACAATTAAATCTTAGCCCTGCACAAATGCAAACTCATTTAAGTAAAGATTCTGGGTTAAAAGGTATCACAGAATGTTTCGTTGACAGACGTGATGTAGAAGAAAATAAATCTTCTAATGATTCTTGCAGATTGGCAATTGATACCGAAGTACACAATGTAAAAAAATATATCGGTGCATATATGGCTGAATTGGGACACGTTGATGCAATCGTATTTACCGCAGGTGTTGGTGAAAATGACGATTATCTGCGTGAAAAATTCTGTACAGGTTTAGAAGAAATGGGTATCAAACTGGACATTGAAAAGAACGCAAAATCATTGGCCAGATTGGGTGTTGATGAAACAGAAATCAGTACCCCAGACAGCCGTATCAAAGTATTCATGATTCCAACAAACGAAGAATTAGTTATCGTTGAAGATACTTTGGCAATCATGAATGGAACATACAATCCAAATCATTTGGAAATGGATTACAGTTTCGCAAAATAAAAAATCCCCCAAACGGGGGATTTTTTTTAACAACCACCGGTTATATTACCGACAATTTTTGAAATAGAAATATCTTTGTGTAACAAAAATTCATATTCACAATTACCTGATTTGTAATATCCGCCACATGCAGACAAAGTTAAAATAGCAAATAATGCCAACATAATTTTTTTCATGTGTTCTCCTTTGGTTACAGTGAATATTCTACAGGAAAAGTATCACAAACACAATAATTATATCGCATTTTTTATCCAATGAATATGCCACCCGCATACCATTATAACATCAAATCGGGCATTCCCGTGCCAACGGGTCCGCATAATATAGGTTTCCGCCGCACGACGCAGGCGTAATTCTTGAGGTTTAGTAATCGCAGCCCACGCACATTGTAACGTGGCACGCTTTTTCACCTCTATAAAAACCAAAGTATTTTTATGTTCCGCAATGATGTCTATTTCCGCACGATTAGTATTGCGACCTGTAATATATCTGGATTTCCGTATCTTATAACCATGCATACGCAAATACATGCGTGCAATAAATTCTGCAAACAATCCCTTGGTATAAGATGTGTTAAAATGCGTATGGTTTTGCGGCAAAGTTTTCACGTGCATATTGTATGTTTTTTACTTGGTCACTGGCATTTCGGCCGTTATCAACCAGATCCAATGCACCATAATACGCCGTCATCATCGGATCGTATGCACTGGTACTGGAAATCCATTTATCAGAACCTGAATTTGGTGTGCCATATTTATCCAAAACACTTTGCCAAAAGAACAGAATTTTATTTTCACGTTGCTTGGCAAATTTTTCATTTGCACCATCTTGTTCATTCACGTCATTGTTATAAACCACACGCCAAACAACATTATCAGTGGCATTACTGGTAAAATAAACAACAATTGTTTCGCCTGTGCTTTCACGTTCCATGTGCAATTCAGACGCATACAATAATCCGCGATTTTGTGCCATAGTATTTATACACTGTTCCAATTCTTGGGGAATAACAATACCCTGTTGACGGCATTCATAATCCAGATTATATTTCCAATCTTTTTGAATAGTATATATCACACCATCTTTTTTACGGGGGGCATATAAATTATTAAATTCATAAAACATGTCGTGAACTTCGTCAAAAGTCATGCCCAACATAATACCCGCAATATCAAAACCACCAACACTGGCAACATCCGCCCCTGAATTTAAATCAACTGTTTCGGTAATCAAACTGCCATCATCACCTGTGGTAATTGTAAAATCATTAAAATCAAATGACATGTCTTCTGATAATGCAGGATGTGCAATCAGAATATTTAAACCAATTAAAATGCCAATATATTTTTTCATTTATTGTCCATCTATTATAACATCTGTCACCAAGAATTTGAACGCACCCGCAGGATCACCCCCAGATTCCAGATATTTTTCTATGGCCTGGCCACCCAATGTTACAGATTTACGCAAACCTGGTTCATAATCTATCTTTAGGTATACTATACCATTATCTACCGCCGGCACAACAGATAAATTATTCGGTACAGGCCATGTGGTTGTTTCATATTCAACACGCCAATAATTACCGTCAACCGTTTCTAAGTCAACTGAATTTACACGAACCAGACGCAACATTTTATCTTCTGCCATTTGTTGAATGTCGGGTGCAATATTTTCTTTCCAATTGGTAAAGACTTCTAAACTGGATAGACGCCCCGGTCCCAAAACAGTTTTTCCGTCCATACGCTTTTGCATTTCAACCATATCAGGGGTTACATAAAAATATTCTGTAATATATCTGTCAACCAATTTTATCAACATATTTTCTTCGCCAATATCTGTGGCGGTTGCAGGAACCCCAGGTCTACGATTTGGGTTATTATCAGGCTGGAAAAAATATGCCTGGGTCACGTTCTTTTCATTGGTGTCAAATATCATACCTGACAAAAACAGCGATGCAAACATCACCACCAATAACATTAAACCCATTAAAAATCTTATCAATAATCTCATTAGTTTATCTTGTATGCGTTAAAGTCTGCGACATAATACCCCATTGTTTTAGGATATATGTCTTTATCCCTGTTTATTTGTGCGTATGCCAAAATTTCAACCGGAACAGAAAGGTTAGAATACACGGTTGCACGTATTTGCCACATACCACCATTTTCTGTTATCTCACCAATTGGTGTAAATACAGTTGATGCCATATTAGGACGCCAAAAATCATTTTGATTAAAATGTTCCATATGCACCGGCATAACAGAAGATATAAATGTGTCATAAACATTGTCACTGGAAATACAATATATTACACACTTTTCATTTCCAACGTATTGTTTATTATTTGGATTACATTGTGTTTTGCGGTCGCATTCGGACCATACATCAGAATTATATTCTGAACTTTCCGCAACCGAAAACCATGTACGAACAAAATTTCCCAATACTGATTCTTGTAATGTTCTGTCTGCCGTCATCTGAACATGATTATCATGTTGGTGACCTATAACCTCCCACCGGCCGGTAACATCGTTTATAGAAACAAGAAATGGATGAACCTGGACAGATTTTTTCGCCCATAATAATATGGCACACATACAAATAATCAGAAAAAAAACAACCATTGTCCCAATGGACATTGCACGAGAAACAGCAAGGGTTTTACCCGCAGGGAATACCGGCGTATCAAATCCGTCTGGATATAACACTTAATCCCCCCTTTAAACGATTACCTTAGGCCTGATATACCATGATACATGCACATGGACTAAGTTTTAATTCGTTATTATCATATCCAATACCAACAGGCTCACGATCATATACCTGACCACAGCCAGCCAAACATAATGCAACAAAAAATCCTAGTATAATTTTTTTCACGTGATTTCTCCTTCCTTGTTTACGTAATTATAAGAAATATTCATAGGCAACGTCAAGACTAAAACTGTGTTTCAAACGACAGTAAAAATCTTTGTTCGCGGTCATAACTGGTCATACGCAATGGCCAACCCCATGAAAAGTTCATTGGACCCATCGGTGTATTCCAGTAAATTCCAACACCCGCAGATGTTCTGACGATGTCATCAATATGATTTTTATATTTTGGATTACCACGCATATATTGTGGATAATAATCTTCATCAGCCGGCGGTTTCCCCAAAACCCCATAATCCATAAATACAAAACCCTTAATCTGATATTGATCTGGGATAAATATTGGGAAATTTAACTGCGTTGAACCATTGATTTTCCACATACCACCCAGTGCATACGTTGCATATGCCCAATTTCGCGAACCAACACCTGCAACGTCAAATCCACGCAAAGATTCACCACCCAAGAAATAACGATAAACACGGGATACATAATCGCCCCCCAGGGGTTGAATATACCCGAAATCAAGCGATGAACGCAATTGCCAACGATCATCCAAAAACTTTACCATACCAATTATGTCACCACTATAACGCATATAAGATTCAGATCCGCCAAAACCTGTGTACGACAGCCCGAAATTAGCAACTACACCTGTGTGAGTATTTTGTTCAAAATTTGTATCCAGATTATAATATCTGAAATTAGTTCCCAATGTATATAAATCCGCCTTTTGCCAGCCACCCGTGGCCTGGATATCATAATTTTGATCAAATGCCGCAGACAATCTGATATTTTGTGTCCAATTATCAGTCAAACGCCATCCCATACGACCTGCAATAGTCAAAGAATCACGATCATAACCAAAACTGCCCAAAGATGAATAATCATACATTGTATATGAAACATCAAAACCGGCAGACAAACTGCGCCCAAACAAATACGGTTCTGTAAAACTAAACAAAACCTGCTTTTGATATTCGGCAATAGATCCCCGTAATTGCACAACCTGGCCGCGGCCCATGAAATTATTTTCTGTAATTCCTGCATCAACCATAAAACCGTTTATATTTGACCAACCAAATCCACCAGATAATTCACCCGTCGGTTGTTCTTCTACCTTGATATCAAGATTCATCATATTAGAATCTGCAACACGGGTCGGGACCATTTGAACGTCTTTAAAATAACGCGTACGCATCAATTTTTGACGACCTTCTTCAATCGTTTGCAAAGAAAAAGGATCGCCCGAACGCATAGGTACCAAATGTTCTATAACTGTGTCAAACGTGCGAACGTTACCCAAAATGTTTATAGTATTTAAATAAATACGATTTGTTTTTTGAATTTTAAATTCTAAATCAATTGTGCGAATATCATCATTTTTTGTCGGCACTGGTTCTACGTTAATAAATGCATAACCAAAATCTGCAACTTTACTTCGCAATAAAGACATAGTTTCATCAACTTCGTCAATATTATAAACATCGCCTGAATCCATCACGATAACGTCCATCAATTCTTCTGTTGGAACATCATCAAAAGGATTATCTATGCTAAGTTTTCCTATTTTATATTTGTTTCCTTCGTCAACGGTAAACACAACAGAATAATACTGACGATCCGGCGTAAATGTACCCTGGATATCTTTGACTGCAAAATCAACATAGCCATTACGCAAATAAAACTGGCGTAACATTTGTGCATCATATTGTATTCTGTCTTCATCGAATGTATCAAATTGCGTCATAAAACGCCACCACGCATGTTGGCGAGACAAAATTTCACCACGCAAAGTGCGATTACTGAACTGTTTATTGCCATTAAAATCTATATCCGTTATCCATGTTGGATGACCTTCGGATATTTCATACACAACATTTACACGGTTTCCATCCAATTCTATTTTCTGGGGTTCTATTTTTGTGCCAAAATAACCCTTGCGTTGGTACAGGGTCAACATTCTTTGCACGTCTGCACCAATAACAGATTCATCATACGAAGAACGTTCTTTGGTTTTGATTTCTTTTTTTAAATCATCAGTGGATATTTCGTCATTACCTTCTACTGTAACGATATTCACCAATGGTGCCTCAGTCACATTTATCTTTAACACACCATCGTTCATATCAACTTTGATTTTAGAAAAATAACCACTGGCCTGTAATTTTTTTGCAATATTATTTGTCTTGGTCAGACCAATATTTTCACCAATTTTGACATCAGATAAAATACGAACAGATTCTGAATCCATACGTTGATTTCCAACGACATCTATACGCGTAACCTGCTCTGCCACTGTGGGTGAACTGATAAACAAACATGCAAATATTATACCAAGAATTTTTTTCATAACTTACCCAAATACACGTACTAAATCATTCCACATTGTTAATATAAATAAACCCAATATCAACAGCCAACCAATCATTATGGCGATTTCCATGCCACGACCCTGTAATTTTTTTCTGGTGATGGCTTCTATTGCCAAAATTAATAAATAACCACCATCTAATACAGGCAAAGGCAATAAATTCAACACACCCAGATTCACAGATAATAATGCAATCAAACTAAGCAGTGTAAAGAAACCCGCCGCCATTGCAACCCCAGAATACTGAGCGATTGTAATAAAAGACCCCAATTGTTTTGACGAACGTTCACCTGTTATAATTTGCTTTAATACCACAATCAATGTTTTAGATTCATAATACGTTTTACGTGCACCAGAATACATTGCACGGAATAACCCCTGACGTTGTGGATCGGCCTGTTTACTGCCATCGGCAATCATTCCCCATGTTTCCGCAGGTGCCAAAGTAATATCAACCATTTTATCTTTGCGTTTAACCGTTACAACCGCATCACGGCCCGATGCCAATTCTTTGGCCAAAATAACTTCGCCCCAATTTGATATTTTTTCATCATCAATTTGAACGATTGTATCGCCGGCACGAACGCCCGCATTAAATGCAACACTTTCTTGGATAACCTGACCAATTACAGGCAACTGGGAATTTCCAACCAGACGTGGCTGAAACATAAACAATGATGTATATATCAGCCACGCCAGTAAAAAGTTCATTGTAACCCCCGCAGCAATGATTATAAATTGCTTCCATGCGGGGGCAGACAAATAATGACCTTGTTTTTTTTCTTTGGACAGTTCTGCATATTTCTTGCGATTGAACATGTCTTCTTGACCGTATATAGAAACATACCCGCCCAATGGCAAACATGCCAATTTCCATACAGTGCCACGTTTATCGTGCCACTTTAAAATCGCAGGACCAAAACCAATAGAAAACGTATCAACACGAACACCTGCCCAACGTGCCGCCAAAAAATGCCCCAATTCATGAACAAATACGACAACACCCAGAACAATTAACAGTGCGATTATGGTTAATACGATTTGCATAACTGTACCCTTTCCTTAACTTCAAACAAAACTATTACAACATTACCAACCATACAATTGGCAAAGCATAAATCCAACCATCAAATCTGTCTAACATACCACCATGGCCAGGCAATATATTTCCAAAGTCTTTGATACCCAATTTACGTTTTATCCAACTGGCTGTTAAATCACCGTATTGGGACATTAATGAAATACTCATACCAATCCACAATAATTGAGGCATGAACATATCTGCACCCAACAGACCGTACATAATACTAGCAACTGTACCACAGATAATACCCGCAATCTGACCAGCCCATGTTTTATTTGCAGACAATCTTTCCCACATTTTGTCGCCACCAATCCAGCGTCCAAAGAACCATGCACCAATATCTGCACTGCATACAATCAACAGCATCAATAATATAATCCATGGACGTGTACCAACAGAATTAATCGCGACCAACATAATGCACAACAAAACCAGAAATGCGAAAAACGCAATCCAGTTTGAACGCAATGTTTTTGAATCCGCCTTGCGCAGACAGATTATGTATTCAACAATCATACCGAATACAATAAATACACCCAAATATTGTATTGCAGGCAACCCACGCAATTCTGCGATTCCCGCAACAATTGCAACCAGTGCCATAACAACACCTGCGATTATACGCTTTTTTGTATTAGACATCCCTACTTCCTTTTTCTTTTTCATTTTTTGTTTCTCCCTGAATAGTTTGCTTTTTTTCCACCCCCAAAACGACGATTGCGTTTTGCGAATTCGTCCAGTGTGTATTGCCACAACTTTTCACTTTTGACCAATTCAGGCCAATGTTGTGGCACAAACAGCAATTCTGCATACGCTAATTTCCACAACAAGAAATTAGATATACGTTGTTCATTGCTGGTCCGCACCATTAAATCAATCGGTAACAAATCACCTGTATCCAAATATGTTTCAAATGTGTCAACCGTTACATGTTGCCCAGAATCAATCGCCGCATTGACAGCGTTTATAATTTCGTCTTTACCGCCATAATTCAGTGCAAAAACAACCGTTCCTGCGGTATTTTCTGCGGATTCTTGTTCCAATTTATCACACATTTCTGCCAACTTCTTAGGCAATCTGGCACGAGAACCGATAATCCGATAACGCAGATTTTTTTCCAGCGCATTTTTCAGATTCTTTTTCATTTCTGAATAAAACAAATCCATCAGAAAATTCACTTCTTCATCAGAACGATCCCAGTTTTCAGTTGAAAACACAAAAAATGTGATTGTTGTTACACCACGCGAAATGTACCAATCAACCAAATTTTCAAAGTTTGCAATACCCGCCTGATGCCCCATCAAAGGTGGCAAACCACGTTTTTCAGCCCAACGACGATTACCATCACAAATAAATGCAATATGCTTTGGCACAGGTGCATTTGATGCAATGATATTTGTTTGTTTCTTTTTTAATAATTTAAACATATTTTTATCACCGTTGTTGGGTTAAACAGACATGATATCCGCTTCTTTTTCTTTGGCCAACGCATCAACCTCTGTGCCACGTTTATCAAAGACTTTTTGTAAATCATCTTCGAATTTACGTTGATCGTCTTCGGAAATTTCTTTGTCTGTAACAGCGCGTTTAATTTTACCCATTGCATCTTGGCGAATATTACGCATAGAAATTTTTGCTTCTTCTGCGTATTTACCGGCCACTTTGGTTAATTCACGACGTCTTTCTTCGGTCAGTGGTGGCATATTTAATCTGATTACACCGCCCGCAGTCATTGGATTTAATCCCAATCCAGAATCACGAATTGCTTTTTCAACCGCAGGTGCATTTGTGATATCCCACACAGTTACACTTAATGTCTGATTATCTGGTGTTGAAACAGTTGCAACCTGATTAATTGGCATTTCAGAACCATATACAGGAACACGTACGGCATCCAATAAATGCACAGATGCACGACCTGTACGTAGACCTGCGTATTCACTTTTTAAAACCTCGATAGATTGGGCTGTTTTTTGTTCTACTTCGCTTTTTAATATTTGATAATCCATATAATATCTCCTTATGTTAGTTCAGGTTAGCAAATTGATTTCATGTTTTGCAAGTAGAAATATCACAACAAAAACCACGAAAACAAAAAATTTAACACTTTGTCCAATTTAATTTGACTTTTGTGTTTATTACATGTAGAATACTATCCCGCATGGGGTTGTAGCTCAGTTGGTAGAGCACTTGCATGGCATGCAAGGGGTCGTCGGTTCAAGTCCGATCAGCTCCACCAAGCAAATAAGTATGTGGACGGGTTGGACACTTGATGACATGCAACACGCACTCGTCGGTTCAAGTCCGATCAGCTCCACCAGTTTTACTTATCGGCTTTGCCGATTAACTCTGGTCGCAACGACCCACAGTATGGCGGATGTAGCTCAGTTGGTTAGAGCGTTGGTTTGTGGTACCAAATGTCGCCGGTTCAAGTCCGGTCATCCGCCCCATTAAAAAAACAACCGCCCAATGGGCGGTTTTTATTTATCAAATACGGAAAATAATTCCCAATGTGATGCACCTGTGAATTGATCCAATGGTATCAGTGTTTGCAATTTATATCCGCCATCTGTCAGTGTTTTCATATCACGTACAAATGTGTTCGGATTGCATGATATATATATTATACGGGCAACACCACTGTGTACCAATTCACGACATTGGGCATCTGCCCCTGCCCTTGGCGGGTCCATTATTACACAATCGTATTTATTCAACATGCCAACCGTTAATGGATTTTTGAACAAATCACGTTTTACACCCGTCCCAACAACGTCAAAGCCGTCTGCATTGGTTACAAATGTAAAATTACCCAATCCGCAAAACAAATCTGCAATATGCGAAAAATCTTGGGAATATTCCACCACCAGATTACGCATTGTGTCGGCACCAATAACACTGGGCTGTAAAAATGCACCCGATGGATATGAAACACAACGATTACCAAAGCATACCGTTGGTATTTCTGATTGTTTAATAACCGTACCATTCCATGTTACACGAATTGCATGACACCCCACAACAGCCCGTCTGAATTCGGGCGTTACATACGGAACGTTCGCAGTAATTGCAATATCAATTCCATTATCGCACGCCGTTACCAAACACGAACCAGACCCAGACCATGGCAAAGATGCAATTTCTGGCAAAATATTATTGATTTCATCTGTTAAATTTGGGCAATGTTTTACAGGCACTATGTTTTTAGTTTTTGCTTCAAAAAAACCAAATTTATTCCCAGAAAAACAAAAGTCAGCACGTCTGCGTACGCCATGTGGCAACCATATTGGGTCATCTGTTATATTTATGCGTGGCAATGCAGACATTTTTTGTTCACGATATGCACCCGATGCAAAGTCATATTTGCACCCACCACAAACACCAAAAAGCGGACATTGTTTCATAATTTGAATAGTATCATAAAATCGGGCTTGATTCCATAACGTTTTATGCGTACCATATAATGCATGAAAAAGAAAAAATCAGATAATAAAATTGCAATTGTGGCGGGGGCGTATGACCTGCCGAAACTGACGCGTGATGCACTGAAACGTGCGGGTTGGGACGTGTTTGTAATTGGTCTTAAAAATTTTTATGATGAAAATCTGAATCCGGACATGGTGATACGTCTGGGCGGTGCCGGGCGTGCGGTGCGGACTGCACGAAAAATGGGCATACGCAAGGTTACATTTGTAGGTTCTTTGGGCCATCCGAATTTATCTGATTTGCGTCCTGATTTTTGGAGTTTACGTGTGTTATTAAAAATATTAAAACATCAACGGGGGTATGATTCTATGGCAGTTGCATTTAATAAAGTAATGGAAAAACAGGGATTTGAAATTATCGCAGCCCAAGAAGTTGCACCTGAATTAACCTTTGAAGTTGCCGGTGTACAAACCAAGAAAAAACCAAGTGCCGCCGACAAAAAAAATCTGGAACGTGCGATTGAGGTTTCACACACAATTGGTGCCGCCGACATTGGTGCATCTGTGGTTGTTGATAAACAGGTCATTGCGGTTGAGGCCGCCGAAGGTACCGCACGAATGTTGGACCGTGTTGTCGCAATGCGTGCAAATAAAAAGAAATCCAGTGGCGTGTTCGCCAAAATGACCAAACCAGGTCAGGATTTACGCATTGATATACCTGCAATTGGGGTTGATACAGTTAATGCCGTGGCAGACGCACATTTAAATGGAATTGTTGTAAATACCAAGACTTGTTTTGTTGTAAATCGTGATGCGGTTATTAAACAGGCCAACAAACGTGGAATATTTATATTGGCATTGGATGAATAAAAAATCCCCCACTTGGGGGATTTTTTTCAGTCGGGAAGATGAAACTGTTTTGTATTCGGTTGTGGTGTTTTAGAAACAAATCCAACTGTTTTACCACCTTTGTCATTCTACTTCCTTGTCATTGCGAGCGGACGCGTGGCAATCCAGTTGATGCCTTATTATACTAAGGCCAAATTTACTGGATTGCCGCGGTCGTTACACTCCCTCGCAATGACAAGTTTTTAAGTTTTCATATTACGAACCGAACAAAATACCACGTTGGGTGCAAGTGATAATAAGGCTAAACCTAGGTTCTGGGGTCAAGCCCCAGAATGACAAAAATTTTACAATTTTTTCCTATTTGGTTCGCTTCGCTCACACGTCTTAGACCCAACCCCTGCCTTCGCAGGGGTGACAAAGGGTCCAGGATGACAGAGTGGATGGATTATAATTTATTTTACTCAACCAACTTCCACCCCATAAACGTATACCCTGGCTTTACTGGATCTGCTGGTACTTCAATCGCACCTTCATACGTACACATATTTTTGATATGTTCACCACCATTATCTGGGTTCCAGTCAATATTGATTGTGTTCGCCGCACATGTGGCAGATGACACAGGCAGGCTGTTCATTACCGCAGCACGGAACGCGAGAGAGCTATCGCCATCGCTCCGCAGGTTGGTCGTACAATAGCCCGCGCAAAGAGAAGCACAGTCGTCCGCCGATCCGTAGTCGAAGCTGAACACCCACGGGGCAGATGTAACCATTACTTTGTCACCACCCGTTGGTGTAAAACCATCAACCTGACAATAACAATACCCTGCACCTTCAGCACCCGTTTCATCGGCCAAGGTGTTTACAACTGTTACATCTTCGGGGGTGTTTGGGATACCATTGTAATCTGTCCATATTCCATAGCCTTCCTGTGTGCTACAACGGCCCTGACCCGTGAGTTTCCCTTTGCCGGCGTAATCTACCGCAAAGGACATTGGACCACTTATACCATAGTATTCTTGGCCTTTACTGCCTTTGCCGTCGTAATTCATTTCACTGAATGAACCAGTATTATCTATTCGGGCACTGTTAGTACCCGCTTCTTCACCAATTGTTGCGCCTATATCCAATCCTGGTTTTACGTGCCAACCGGCAATGCACGCCGTTGGTTCACATGTGTCGGTACCACTGCCGTAATAATCGTTACCGGTAACCGCCGTTGCCTTGGCCACCATATCAACCGTACATGCCGTATAGCATTGTGTGTCCGCACCTGCACCTTCGGCACTGTTTGGGTATTCTGTTGGGCATTGGGCGATACTGTTGTTCGCCGTTTCAACCGTGAATCCACCACCAACGCAATATGAACCCGCGGGGCATGTGGTTTTGTCCACAGATGTTTCTGTTACGTTTAAGTATTGCCCTGGGTTCAATGTATAATCTATCAAATCCCATGTCGCGATGGTGTTGGCAACTGCATTATTGTCCGACACGCCCAATACATCAACCGTACATGTATTCGCACTGGTTATTATTTTATCGGCACCGAATGCAGGTGCAATAAACGTTCCCATTAATGCAGTCGTTAAAAAATATTTTTTCATATCTCCGTCCCTTCTTTCTGGTTGTGGTTTTGCAAAAACAAAACCACCTGTTTTTATTTGGTGGTTGGAGGTTAGCAACTATAAAACGGTATAGTGTGACTTATTCAATATATTCAGTCACCCCCCAACCCATCACAGGTCAGGGATTTTTCGCATGCAATCGCAAACGCCGTTTTTAAGGGTTGCTACACCCAACGCATGTATTATACCTGAAATACCGTTTTTAAACAAGAATAAAATCGTGATTGAAATTTGTATGTTTCCGTTATAATATCAAACAAAGGATTTTAAGATATGTGGACTTTTATTGGAATTATCGCAATTATTGTTCTGTATATCGTATCTGTATATAATGCGTTGGGTGCACGACGGGCACAAATAAAAATGGTAAAAAAATCAATACTGAAAAATATTCAAAATGCGTATATTTTATTGCACGCCCCATATACGGAAAATGATTTGATTGAATCAATTGATGAATTTAAAAAAATACTGGTAAATAATCCAAACAACGCCGAATTAGATACAATAAAAGATAAAATTAAATCAGATATAGAATTTTATAATAAATTATGCAGGGGATTAAATTCACAATTGGAAATATTTCCAACAAATTTGATTGCACAATGGTTTCACTTTATACCCCAAGCAATAATTACAAATGGTGATTTTTAATGTTACAGAATTTTACACTGCATACACATACAAATGAATTTGATGGAAAAAATACAGTCGCAGAAATGGTAAATGCGGCCGCAGAAAAAAATATGCGAACAATCGGAATATCAAATCACTTTATCGTTCACCCCAATATTAAACAGACAAATTTTTATCCGCACGCCGTTATCGGTGGATACGATAGCATGTACAATGATAATTTTGATATCGCCACAAACAAGTTCAAAGAACACTTTGGCACACTGGAACATGTTGCCGAACAAAACAAACAAATTCGTGTCTTAAAAGGGATGGAAATTGACTTTTTTGACAGTATTCGTTGGCATATAAACACGTCCTATATAATCAATGCATTAAAACCAGATTACACAATTGGGTCTTGTCATTTTATTGAATACAATGGTCGATTATGTAATATTCATGATATACATTTGGCCAGCCCGTCCGAACAACATGAAATGTTAAAAATTTACTGGGATAAAGTTTATCGTGCAATTAAATCTGGAATGTTTACTTTTATGGCTCATCTGGATTTGCCTTTGCGATTAAATCTGGGAACAGAATCAATGTGGGAAAAATATGAACAAATGGCTCTTCATGCGTTATCAGACACAAAAACACCTGTGGAAATAAATACAGCACTGTATAACAAGGGTCCCAGAACACACCCGCACCCCAGCCCACGTGTTATGAATATGATTTATAATGCAAACGTGCCGGTCATTTTGTCTGATGATGCACACAGTGTAAATCAAATAGGACGGTATTTTGATAAAGCACAAGAATATATCGCACAGCATAATATTCATCAATTTTGCGAACTGCGCAGACATATTTTAAAGAACAAATAAAAATCAATCTTGCGCACGTGGATGGGCGTTTTCATAGGCGTCGGTGATTTCAGCCATATTTACCTTGGTATATAACTGGGTCGTGGACAATGAAGAATGACCCAGTAATTCTTGCAGACTGCGTATATCGGCCCCGTCCGCCAATAACGCAGTTGCAAATGTATGACGCAATGCGTGCGGCGTTACATAATCTGGTAACTGTAAATAATGCCGCAAATGTTCAATAACCTTTTGTGCCATGCGGGGCGACATAGGCAATCCACGTACACTGCGAAATAATTCATCATTTTTATCATTCCCAAACGGACGTAACGATATATATTTATCAATCGCATTCCATACAATCGGCAATACCGGAACCAGACGTTCTTTGGACCCTTTGCCCATTATACGCAAAACATCAGGGTGGGACGCAACATCACAATTACGTAAAGACAATGCTTCTGATATACGCAGACCACAGCAAAACAACAACACAACCAAAGCCCAATCGCGTGCAGAAATCCATGGTTCGGACGCATCAATTTCACGTATCGCACCACGCATATTTTCAACATCAATCGTATCAATTGCCTTGGAAATTTTACGTGGGGTTTTGGGCGAAGTAATCAATCCAATCGCTTCGTTTTGCACATTATATTTCTTGGTCAAAAATTTAAAAAAACTGCGTAGTGATGACAAACTGCGACCCACAGTTTTAGCAGACAATCCGCGACGTTGTGCATCTGCCAGATAAGAACGAAAACACATTGTATCTATGTTCGACATATCACGCACAAACAAAGTAGACCCTGTAAAACGTTCATAAAAAGATACAAAATCACGAATGTCAGATTCATATGCCGTAACCGTATGCAACGAATAATTTTTCGTATCGGTCAGATAACTTAAAAAAATCGCAATCGCATCGTTCACGGCGCACCTTTATTTAATTTCAAATATCGCAGACACAGAAACAGATACGTCTGTATCTTTGGCAACAATTGTGCCAGATACACCTGTGGCACTGTCTGCCAAAATCATGTTTGAACGCATCAATTTTGGCACAGGGTATTCAGAATTATTTGTATTGGTGCCATATGATACAGATAACATTTTGCCAGCATGTTTGCCATCACCAGATGCCAATGCATCGGCACGTGTGCGTGCATTTTCAACCGCCACAGATAAACAATTTTCCATGATTGGTTTTAAAACATCGGGACTGGTATACATACGCAGATTTTCAGTAAACACATTCGTACGACCCGCAAATTGCGATAAAATCTGTTCAATCGTTTGGATATTATTCGCAGAAACTTCTATGGCAATTGTTGTTTCAATTCCCAATGTTACAGATTTTTGTTCGTCACGATTCCATTCTGTTTTTTCATAGGAATTAAATTGCGTGGTCTGCATTTCAACAGGTTGGGATTCCAGATATTTTGTTATTTCTGCCATTTGGGTGGTCGCATTTTGCATGGATGCAACCGCCGTTGGAGCCAATGCAGAAACACGTAATGTAATCGCAGTTTTATCCTTGGGCGCAGTTGTAATACATTCCCCATTTACAGATATTGTTTTAATATCACGTGGACCAGTTAACGCCCCAAACACCAATGCCATAAATGCACCTGTGCCGATAACACTGCCAATCCAAATTAATGATGTTTTTAATTTCATAAAATCCCCCCTTTGGTTTTATGTTTATTTGCCTAACATTGCCTTGGTAACACGGCGCAAAGTTTCCGCCGCCACAGGACGTGCACGCGTTGCACCATCTTGCAATATCTTTTCAATTTCGTTTGTATTTGACATCAAACGTTCGTATTCCATGCGTGCGTTCGCCAAAACAGAATTTACCTTGTCAAATAAAATTGTTTTTGCAGTCCCATACCCCATACCGCCACGGCGGAACATTTCTGCAAATTCCGCAATTTCAGAATCCCTTGCAAAATGTTTGTACAAATGATAAATCGTGGATTCATCAGGATCTTTAACCTCTTCCGGTGTTTTAGAATCCGTGATAATACGCATAATTTTCTTTTTCAGTTCTTTTTCAGGTGCCATTAACGGAATTGTATTGTCATAAGATTTACTCATTTTCCGGCCGTCCAAACCTGGAATCAATCCGGTATCTTGACCGATAACGGGTGTTGGTAACTTAAACGTTTCACCATATATTTTGTTAAAATATCCCGCGATATCACGTGCGAATTCAACATGCTGTTTCTGGTCCGAACCAACGGGGACAATATCAGAATTATACAACAATATATCCGCAGTCATCAAAATAGGATATGTGTAAAGCCCCATATTTATACCTGCATCAACATCATCGTCAGTCGCAATATTTTTATCCATCGCAGCCTTGTACGAATGCGCACGGTTCATCAGCCCCTTGGGTGTAACATTCATCAGTAATGAATTTAACTGATAAATTTCATCAATATCAGATTGACGAAACAAAATCGCATTTTCTAAATTCAATCCCATTGAAATCAACAGTGCCGCAATTTCATATGTATGCTGTTTTATCTGGGTTGCGTCATGAATACTGTTCAATGCGTGCAAATCAGCGATAAACACGAATGTTTTTTGCGTTTGCGATTGTTCAATCAATGGCTTTAACGCACCAATGTAATTTCCGATATGGGGTGTGCCTGTGGGTTTTATACCTGTTAAAACTGTTTTTTCTGTATTAGACATAATAATTACCTTTTCTTGTGTTTAATTTTAATGAATTTTTGCTAAAAATGAAAGCCCAAAATGTTACAGGGCAATAAAAATAGTTCAGGCGGCAACGCGCCAGCATTTGATTTCAGAAAAGATAAACGTATTTTTTAACATGCATGTATTATAAGTATACTTTAAAAAAAATTCAACAAAAATCATATTTTTTTGCTATAATCCACCTGTACAAAGGGGTATTTAATGGCAAAAAGCATGTATGACATTATCAAAAAACAAAATGGCGAACGATTTGCCAAGGCAATTCGTAACTATGACAACGGTATTTTTGACATTCCAAACATTGATAAAATTGTTAAGTACGCTGGTCGTGATGCAGAACCAATCATGAATTATTTGATATCGCTGAAACAAATTAAAATCCAAGAAATGGCCGTACATATGGATCCAATTGCCCTATTAGACAAGGCTGGATATAACGCATACATTGCAGACACACTGGAAAAACAAAATGTAATTAAACAATATTATGCACCTGGCGAAGAAATATGTACATTTTGTGATAAAACCAGATTTGAAAGATATTATATCATAAACGCTGTACGCAAAGATGTTGATAAAATAAAACGTGGCAATCCGCCACAGCGTGATGACGAATATGGAACATCGGTTATATCTATTCAGGTTTTAAAAACAGGTGGCTTTATTAGTATAAAGAACAGATATAATCACACCGTGGAAAACTGCGATAATACATTGAATTCAAACCCAGATAATATTATTATGGGGTTGTCTGATGCAATTAAACATCATTTTAATGTTGATTTTTCATCGCAAATTGTGCCATTGCCAAGTAATTATGTTTTAATTAACAACCAAATTTGTAAATATAATTTAGAAATTGCAAACGTGTATTTTGGCGAAGACTTTTATGCCAAAGACGGTCAGGTTCATGAAATTGATAAAAATTCAGAAATAATGATTGGAAATGGTATTTTATTTGACGCAAAACAAAAACGCTTTATTGATTTGACAGGTATGAACGACACCGAAACGACGCGTTATCGTTTTGTCATGACACTGAATAATGCAATACAAAACAAAAAAATAGCCAATCAAAATAATCCATTGGGTGGGCGTGATATTTTGGCAGATGGGGTGCCTGTGCTGACTATTGAAAATGGGGAAATTGTTTATATAAATTTGCCAGGAAAACAGGATTGTATAGATCTTGCAGAATGTTCGAATTTACGTGGTGAAATGGATTTTAGTCAGGTTTCAAATTTAATATTAAAAAATGCAGATTTAAGTGCGGTTGACAGCTTGATAATGCCAAAAAATGCAGATTCTATAAATTTAGAGGGGGCAAAATTACCAAATGTCGATTTAGATTTTAGTCATGTTGATGATCTTAATTTGAAAGGTGTAGATCTGAGAGGTTCACCAAACATAAAATTGCCAAAATCAGGTTCTAAACTGAATCTTAATTTTGCTAAATTACCTGCCATTGATTTAGATTTACGTCATTATATTTTTATTAATATACATGGTGCAGATTTGTCTTTGGTCACCGGCCTACAATTACCGGAAAAATACGAATTATACTTGACCGATACGATTTTCCCTGCGATTGATATTGTTCTACCTAAAACTACGCTTTTGCGTCTTGTACGTGCAGATTTAAGTCGTGTAACAGGCTTGAAGCTGCCAAAAAATTTACAAAACATAGAGTTAGATAATACAAAATTACCTGCCATTGATTTAGATTTTACAGATGTCAGGTATGTTCATTTAGATGGATGTGATTTAAGTTGTGTAACGGGACTAAAAGGTGCAAATCTACAGGATATGTTAAAATGGGGAACAGCCAGATTAAAACATAAAATTAAACAATCAACCCAAGGAAGAACAAATGTCCAAAATACAAATGACACTTACGCACGGTAACGTTATAATTGAAACATTGCCAAATATTGCACCCAAACACGTTGCACAAATAACAGAACTGGTTAAATCTGGTTTCTATGACGGATTGACATTTCATCGTGTGATTGATGGTTTTATGGCACAGACAGGCTGTCCATTGGGCAACGGAACAGGTGGCAGTGGTGTCAAAATCCCCGCGGAATTTTCACGTGAGCATTTTAGTCGTGGCACAGTTGGCATGGCTCGTGCCGTGGATATAAATTCTGCTGATTCACAATTTTTCATTTGCTTTGATGATTGCGGTTTCTTGGATGGTCAATATACTGTTTGGGGGCGCGTTGTATCGGGCATGGAATTTGTTGATAAAATTAAACGTGGTGATGAATTTGATAATGGGCGCGTTGAAAACCCAGATAAAATTGTAAAAATGGAAATTATTGATTAAAAAAAATCCCCCAGATGGGGGATTTTTTGATTATAAATAAAGTACTTAATTACTTATTTTATTACTGCACCTTTTATCAGATTCAAGTCTTCTTTGATATCGTCTATTTTAATTTGAATTTGACCGATACCTGTTTCCAGAATAGTTGTGCGGTTTTCTAGTGATGTAACACGTGCGTCAACACGTTCCAGTTCTGCCACAGAAAAGTCTTGACGGGCAACCCAATATATTAACCCAGCGATAAATACGATTAAAAACCAACTGTCACGCAAAAAATCTATAACGCCGGCCATGGGTTCAAGTTCATTTTTCATGATACACCCCGTCCACGCGAAATCATTTGTGATATCTGATGCACCAGGGCACGTTGGGCCTCGATACTGCGTAATTCAGAATCACTGGCATTTGGTCCCAAAACACGTTCTATGGTTATTTTACGCAGGTGCTCTAAAACTATTTCACCACTGCGACTGGAAAATGTTTGTGCATATGCTTTTTCAATATCTGTCATAATAATTCACCCATTATTGTTTCTGATGCAGTCATTTGTGCAATTGGTGCAATATATTTTAATTCTGCATCACTGTTTAACTTGATTGGCTCAATTAATCCACGGGCGGACAAAATCTGTAACCCCCTGTCACACAAAGGTCTGATAAATTCATGCAACAGACGACCGTATGTCGCGCCCAGTATTCGCATCATATCTGCGTTACGTGCCAAAATTTCCGTTGCGGTCATTTCTTTTTCAGACAATAACCCTATTCTGTCTGCAAGCAATGTATGACGAATTCTGTCACGCAGGTCTTTTAATATAATCTGGGATACATCAAAATTTGCACCACTGGTCAATGGGGTTAAACCTGATGAGCCAACCGCCTTGGGGATAATTGCACCCGGGGTCAGATTGATATTATTCAAATTTATTACACCGTCATCATCGGCCTGCCATATACCACTGACTGCGATTGTTGCGTTCTTTAAAACTAATTCTACAACTTTGTTTGCGGTTTTTATATCAGGCAATGCACGCATCACAGGACCACGACCATACAATTCACCACTGACCACAGACCAACGGAAAATTATATACGGGTTTGTTTCAAACGTACCACGTGATACAATATTATTTTCTATATCGCCACCAACATCCAACCATGCTGTAAATTCTGTTCCAACCAAACTTTGCACTAATTTTAAACTGATATCTGGGTCGTTTTTGATTGCGTCACGCAAATTCGCAGGTGGGGTCCATGTTGGATATTTTTCCATTACATCACGTGCCGACATGGATGTTGTATGAAATACTGCGTTTGGTAATATCGCAATATCAGACATTGGAATTGCACTGAATGAAAATGCAGACGATGCACCAATGGGATTTTGACCCATAAATAAACACGCAGTTCCCAACACCACCAAATCCATATAGCACTGATGAATTGTGGTGTAAAAATTAGAATCATTCAAATGCGACCGCAAAACATGTGTTGCGTATTCTGCATCTGGTGATAATTCAGTTTCTGGAACCAATTGCAACCACATTGATTCTGGCGGTGTCAGTAATGTATAAATCGATGCGGCCAAATTATCCGCTGCATCTGATGCCGTCGCGTCAAATAAAGTTGCAACATTATCGTCTGTTGTCGGCATTGTGTATTTACGTGCACTGTCCCAGCGATTCAGCCAAGGTTCACGCATGTCTAAGGCACGTTTATATAAAATCTGCAGATTTTGTTTCATAGGTAATACTCCTTTGTTTTGTTGTTAAAGATGTGTTAAACATTAAATGCAGTATTTGCAGAAAAAGTTTTTATAGTTGTCCCAATTGGACGTACCGTGTATGGAGTTTGTGCAATCGCCCCTGATATTGCGTCCAAACCGTCATCATGACCATTTGTAACCAATGGCGACCAACCTAACATTTCAGACATCAATGGTGTTTTTTGCACACGAATATGTGCATGCAGGCGTCCTGTGGTTAAAACAGGTTCAATCGCCCCCAATATACGTTCTGATTTTGCACGGTTATTAGAAATACGATTAACATATATGTTTCTGCCATGCTTTATCGCACAATCACGCATAATTTCTGGCAATCCACCACCAATGCCGTTCGTTTCTATGGTTATCCTGTTTAATCCACGGGTATACATAAAATCCAAGACCATATCACATTGACGTGATAGTGGAAATTTTTCTTCATCTGGGACCGTCAAATATAAAATATCATGCACAAAAACACGCCGTGTTTTATCATCACGATATAATAATACGCATGCACTGCCGTCTGATTTTCGTCTGCCAGAAGACGGATCCCAATAAAGCATATATCCGGTAATTAAAAAATCACCTATTTTTGCGTTACGTGCATCAAATTCATAGTCATAGAATTGTATCGCACCTGGGTCCAAGCGTAATTTTTCGGGCGGTACAAAATCCAACATCATTTGTGCTGAAAAATGTCTGGGACCCACGGTTTGACGCATTTGTTCTATTTTTTCAAGTGGAAACAATTGCGGCCACGCCGGATTTCCGCCAATGTCAAGTATCGGGATTTTCAACATTTTATACCCAGATAAAAAAGGCGTTGAAAAAGCATTTTTTTCATATAATATTGAACCAAAGAAGGAATTAGACATGGATTTTACCCCCAAAACATTACCAAAGAACCTTGAAGCGGAACAGGCCGTGCTGGCTGCGGTGTTAATGAATAATCGTGCATTGGAACGCGTGTCAGAATTTCTGAAACCAGAACATTTTTCACACCCCGCCCACCAAGAAATTTACAAATTGGCCGAAAGACAATTTTCAGCCGGAATTCCTTTTGATTTAATTACTGCCAAGAATTATTTAGACCAACAAGGTGTTTTGGAATCCGTTGGTGGGGTTGATTATCTGGCACAATTATCAGGTGCAGGTGCAACGGTTGTTAATGTTGAACAATATGGACGTATTGTTTACGAACATGCACTGCGACGCGATTTGATTGCACTGGGCCAGGAAATAACAGACACTGCATTCATAGAAGATTTAGACAAACCTGTGGAACGCCAAATTGAAATTGCAGAACAAAAATTATTTGATATGGCAACCGCCGGTGCGTCTGAACGTGAAATTACATCCATTGCAACCGCATTACAATCCGCATTGGCCGAGGCGGAAATCGCATACAAGGCAGACAGCCAATTATCAGGTCTGACAACAGGTTTAGATGCACTGGATAAATCAATCAGTGGACTACATCATTCTGATTTGTTGATTATCGCCGGTCGTCCTGCGATGGGAAAAACAACATTGGCTATGAATATTGCTTTTAATGCAGCAAACGCAATTGCGTACGGTCGTGCAAATAAAAACTATAAAGGTGCAGTTGTATTTTTCAGTCTTGAAATGTCCGCGTCTCAGTTGGCGGCACGCGTATTGTCATCTCAGTCAAAAATTCCTGCAACGGCAATGCGTGAAGGAACATTGACTGATGAAGATTTTTTAAGAATGTCCCAATATTCCAACGCAATCAGCAAAGTCCCATTATTCATAGACGATACCCCCGGTATGTCCGTACCAATGATGCGAACACGTGCACGCAGATTGGCACGTAAACATGGCGGTATTGCATTAATCGTAATTGACTATCTACAATTGATGACATCACCCGGCGGCAGACGTAGCGACAACCGTGTCCAGGAAATTTCAGAAATTACACGTGGTCTGAAAATGTTGGCCAAGGAATTAGACGTTCCTGTTATCGCCCTGTCCCAGTTATCACGTAGTGTTGAATCACGTGATGATAAACGTCCACAGTTGGCTGACCTGCGTGAATCTGGTTCTATTGAACAAGACGCCGACATTGTTATGTTCACATATCGTGAAGAATATTATCTGCAAAATCGCCAGCCTGCTGAAAACAAACGTGATAAATGGAAGGCAGATTTAGAAAACGCACGTGGCAAAGCAGAAATTATTATCGGTAAAAACCGACATGGTCGCCCTGAAACAGTACGTACAGCGTTCCATGGTGATTACAGTTTGTTTGATAATCTGGATGATTTCCAATCACGTGGCGAAGGCGAATATGCCCAACCGGCCCGAACAATTACTGCATCTGCATTGGGACCAGACCCTGATTCTGAACCAACACCAATTGATATGGATGCGATCCCAGATGACATGCCATTATAATTATGACGATTTTACTTGCACAATTTCTAAAAATTGACTATTATTTTGTCAAGTAGTAATATTTTAGGAGTTATACCATGGCCCAAGAAGAAATCATCTTTCCAAATAACATACGTAACATCCGCCTGTCCAAGGGCATGAAGATGACAGAATTGGCACGACAAACAGGATTGTCTTTGTCTGCTGTTTCCAAGATTGAAAAAGGTGTTCGTCGTCTGAATCAAAAACAGTTGTTGAACATTTGCAATATCTTGGGGTGCAAACTGTCTGATATTTTCATCAAGGAATCAGATGATGTTGCAGGTCAATGGCAAAACGAAATCAAACGTCGTATGAATGATAACGAAGATAACGGCCTGAAAGTATTCGGCAGTGGTCTGCGTAAAATCCGCCAACAAAAAGGCAAAACTATTGCCCAGGCGGCCAAAGATGCCGGTATGACGTTGTCTGTTTACCATAAAATAGAAGTCGGTCAACGTGAAATCTATAAAAACGAAATTGAACCATTGGCAAAATCTTTTGCAATGGGTGCCGAAGATTTGTTCGGCAAAATCGCAGAACTTTATAAATCTGGCGAACTGACCAAGCACATCAATAAAGTAAAAGAACGTGTAAAATCTGTTTTAATCCCAGGCAGTCCAATATCTGGATTGGACATTCAGGGCAGTGTTTATGGTGCAAAACTGTATGACAGTGCACGTAAAAAATTGGTCCCTGTTTTTGGAACACCGTCTGGCAAAGCATTATCATTTAAAAAATCAGATAAAACTATGATTGTCGCACCAATGACGTTGGAAGGTCGCAAAGGTATTTATGCAGTTATACCAAACACAAAAAGATTGGGTGGATTTATTCCAGAAAAATCTTATTTGTTTGTAGATTCTACTGTACCTGCACAACCTGGTGATATGGCGGTATGCTTTGATGCCGATTTTGATACATTGGATTCGGAAACAACTATTTCTGCACAGGTTGTAAGTGTACGCCAAGATTCCAAAGGCAAAGTTTACGGTCATATTTCTTCACCAGAAGAAAAAATCACATGTCAAACAATGCATAAAATCATCATGATTATCATGGACTAAGCTACGCAACCACAAAACGGGGGGAGAGTGACATGAAAGCCAAAATCCGTGCAACTGCGCAAAAATTATTAAATCTGTACCGTCAAGAACATGTTATTGTTGGCGGTTGGGCGGTTATAAACAAAATCTTTGTCAACGAGGCATCTGATGATGTTATTGAAGAATTGCGTGATATGCCAACTGGTAAAAATTTAATTCAACACATTGAAAATCTGCGTAATGGTGTAACATCCATGGATTCCATTGCACGTGAATTATTGCCATACGGTGGTTTAATGGCAGATTCTATGACCGCTTTGAGATTACCAGAACCACAATGGAATGAATTAAAAATCGCAATCGACAGTTTTACACCTACCCAGGCTGGATTAAACAAATTTATGTCTTCAAAAATTGTTCGCAGTTTTGGCGAACAATGGCAAACCGCTATTAAAGCCGCATTGGCATCACGCCCAGAAATGATGGAAAAATGGTCGACAATTAACCAGACTTTTAACGCATACAGATTATGGGACAGTGCAAACGAAATTATAACAAAACCCGTATCCGATCGTGCACGTGCAGACATTCAGGCAGACATGCCTGAATATGAAACATATCTTCCTATGTTTGGTGATGCAGGTATTGAATTACTGGGGCGGTTACGTACATTTATCAGCAGTACTAATTAAGATTCACCGTTGTTATATATCGTATCGTGTGTGTGGGGTGTACCAATGTAAATCATTGTACCCGATGGTGATAAAATAAAATCCAGTTCACGTAATCTTTCACGCAGATTTTCACGTTTAGTTGATGTATTAGATGTATTTGGTACCTCTACATCATCACATATAATCAAATCTGCACGCATACCCGTTATATTCCCGTGCACACCTTGACATATAACAGATGGTTCACGAATTCCAACGGGTCGATTAATTGTAATACGTCCCGAAGCCCACTCTTTTTTATTCGCAGGTATCATGTCTGCGCACCATGGATGATTTTCCAGAATATGTTTTATATGCGAAACCATACGTGATGCCAAAGATGTTTCCGCAGATAATATCAATATTCTGGTTTCTGGACGATAATACAATACACATGCAGCAAAAATTCCAACAACCGTCGATTTACCAGAATGACGAAATGCCATCAACAAACCACGCTTTGGCTCACACGTCCATGCATCAAATAAAAAACGCATTATTTGACGATGATGTGCAGGCGTTTCAAACCCCAGCAATTCATTCCATTTATCTAGAAAATTATAAAATTCCGTAATCATCACGCGTTTCATTTGGTGCAATTTCAGTAACAGAACCGTAATCATTTATCAAATTCGGCAAAGCACTGTCTAAAACACTGACTAAATTTCGGTACAGACCTAAAACGGCACCGCCTGATAATTTATCTTCGATGACATGCAATGTGTAATCTATCAAAGATTTTATATTATCATGTGTGTTTTGCCATTCAGATAAATCTATATTTACATTGTCTAAATCTTGAAATGCCGCCAACAAGAAATTAAAATCTGTATTTAAATCTTCGGGATCTATAATCTTAGTTGGTTGATAATCAATTATACGTGATAAAGATATTTTTCTGTAAATATCAATTTTATCACCCACAGATAATGGTGTATCAAAAACCACCCTGCCCCCTGAAAAATCTTCATTGGGCACGACTGTATAATTTAAATTATCCGTTTTTTCATTTATTGCCACACGAATATCAGCGATTTGAAAAAACGGGAAATGAAAATCAAATTCTGTCATTATACCATCTGATACATAAGAAATTTTATACATCTTATTTATCCTTTTGTTTGTTACATCAACCCATCAAGTTTTGACAACAAAGATTCCAATAAATTTGGTTTTTTGGCTTTTGTTTTTTGAAGTTTTTTCAAATTTTCTGCACGCTTTTCATCATATGGTTTTTCTGTTTCTTCTTTTAAACGTTTTAAAACCGCACCTTCGGTAATGCCACCTGAACGCATACCTGATGCACCATATTTTGCACGTTGCGAAGCCAATACTTTTTTAACTAGATTTGTTTTTTCTGCATTTTGATTAGCCATTTGACTTAAAATTTCTTTACGTTGTGATTTTGCAGTTTCTTTATTATCTTTGTAATCCAACACATCTTTGACATCAGATAATACTTGTCCCATTTATTTCTCCTTTGTTTAAAAATTTATACAGAATACCAACCGTGTATTGTTATAGATAACACAGTTGTTGAATACGGTTCTGAACCATGAATTGTCCATATTGGTCGAATACAATCAGACATTGTACCCAACAAATTAATACTTACATCGCCATCAAAACCGTCAGAATCTGTATCATACACTTCATTTGGTAATGCAATACGATGATTGTTTATATAAATTGATTTAGTATTTAATACACGTGCAACAACTTTGCGTAATTTAATACGACTGACATTATGATGCGATATACGCAATGGTAAACTGGACGCAGTGAATGTAAAATTATACATTCCACAATCATTTGTTACATTTGAATCAAAATATTCCAGACAAACGCCATTTTCACGTCTGACTGCGACATAAGTTTTTGTATCGCATACTGCAACTGATAAAAATTCACCTTGGGTTTTATATGTTGCCCATGCAGAAATACCCAACGCAGCATTTTGATTTAACACAGTCATTATTCCATCTTGACGAACTAAAAACATTTGACGTGTCATAGCATTATATGCAATGTCAACTGGGGCATGCATTAAATGCTTGGAAAACGCACATAAATCTGTTGCGTTATATTTTTCACCCAAGTCATCTAAACTTAGTTCACGAATATCACGACCATTATTTGATACAAATACTGTTGCACCTTCGATTTTCTGGGGGCGTAAATAACGCGTACTGTACGATCCCACAGATGTATGTTGTTTAATATCAACAGATGAAGGTGTCAAAGGTTTACTGGAAATTGCCCATTCACCTACGTCTGTTAATATTTGCAGGTTATCACTGCTGACCACTGTACATATTTGTTGACGTTGTTGTGACAACAAAGAAACAAATATTGCTTCGTCATCTAATCCGGTTCCTGTATCAAAATTTGAATGATTTCCAACTTGGGACATCCATATTCCCCCGGGCCATGCGGGCGAACCGCCAAACACCAATCTGTCTTGGTGAAATGTAATACTGCATGGCCAACCGCGACGAGCACTGAACGCACTTTCCAACCAATCAGAAACAGGTTCTGAGGGTGCTGAATACGTTCCATTTACATACGCGATTACTTCTGTTGGACTGATGTATTCTGTTATACGCCATTGCTTGCCAATCAATTTAAAGCGACCATCAACATTATCTGGTGTCCAAAAATCATAATTAGTTTTAAAAACCGCATAATTATTCCCGGCAGAACTGCTGGTTACAGTAATTGTGATATCATTACTGTCATCAAATCTAACAAAAGGCATCATCAAATCCAGATTTTCATCTTTTCTGGCGAATGCAAATAATGACAAATTAAAAATACCATTTTTTTCACTAAGCACATGTGGACTGTGCCGTGGGTGTACTAATATCATTGTGCCATAACGCTGGGCGTATTGTACATTCGGAATATCTGATGCAGACCACGGCGCCATAAGTATTCCAACCCTTTTATCGCCTTGAAATACGGTTATTCTGCCATCTGATAATGCAAGGATATATTCTTGACCATCTGATACAGTAAAAGATATTAAACGTGCTTCACTATCTAATGCAGCGACATGCACTAAACCTGCCCTGCGTGACAGACCGCCGCCTGCTAAAACATCCATATTTTCCAGTTTGGATAGACCATTAACGTTATCAAGTGCATAAAATTCTGGGGCAACTTCACCATTTGAAAAAGAATTTTGTGTTTTTATAAAATCTGGCATATTTTATGACCTCCTGATGTAATTAAAAACGAGTACTTATCAATGAAAAATCAGATATCGTGTCACTTATTGATGTTGTACTGTCTATAAATTTAGCCGTTTGTAATTCTGTTTCATACATTGCGACCAACATACGAAATACCGTTTGATTACCCAACAGTGGAATACAAAATTCCATCGCCAAACGTGTGGCAGCCAATGACACAAAATAACTTGGAAATTTTTCTGGTGCTGTGCGTACAACCGCAAAAATAGAAATAGAATCAGAATCAGCAATAATTTTATCGCCAACAATTCTGCCATTCGTTTTTAACACTCGCAGAACATCAGACGGTATTATAAAATCACCATTGGCATTTTTATTCAAAGTAATTTCCTGGGTTGCAAAACGCCATGGATGTAATGCCAATAACGCATCAATAACCGGATTAAATAATGTGCGTCCTAATTTAGCAGATGCCGTATCATCAATCAGTGACTGAATCGGGGATTCCCCCAGTTTTAATAATGCCATTGAACATAAATCTATTTTTGTAAGCATATTTTTTCCTTTATAAAATATGAGTTATAAAAAAATCAGACCGGCAATAAATGCCGGCCTGATATAATAACAATACCACGAATTATGCCAATGCAACCGTTGTTACATTCAATTCTGTGATATTTATTTTCTTGATTGCTGTATTATCAGATGCGTTGATGATTATAATATCACCAATATTCATCAATGTTTTAACATTATTAAAATACCCATTAGCAGTAATTGTTGACAATGTTTCATCTGCACAATAATGCCACAATGTAAATCCGTTTGCATACGCAATAACAGACAAATTTTTATTCTGAAAAGCCATTTATTTTTCCTTTGGTTTTAAGAAATTTATTTGCATTTATTTAAGCAGATGGGGCATCTGAACATTTAACACGTACAATACCGTCTGCATCAATCAGAACTGCACCTTGGGACATGCTGTTGCTGATAAAGTGCGCAGCACGTTCACCATGCCAAGAAATATCTGTTTTAACTTCTTGACCACATGCGTGACCGATACTGGACGCATGATAAATAAAGCAATCGCGATTTGCAGAATTTACAGGCAGACCATTATACAATACCCATGTGATACCCAACCACTTACGTGCTTCGAAACCATTTACCAACGGTGATGCATCACCAACATAATCAGCAGATACAAATTCGTCCATGCTTAACAATTCATTCCACTGGTGTACACCAACAACCGCGAAACGACGACCGTCATCTGGAACATCATTTGTATTTAATACTTCTACTGCTGATAAAATCAAATCTTTGGTCAAACCTGATGAATAATCACCAACATTTGCAGTGGCTGTATTCATTGCAGATACAATCAATTCATCTGTTTTACGGCCCAATGCATATGCACCAGCAGATGCAACAACACGACGTTCATCAATATTGACTTTTAATTCATCTAATGCATCAACCCAATCGCCTGCATAATAATCTTGTAACAAGCATTCAACAGGTTCATGATTCAAATTCATCACAGGAACAATACCGTGACGTGATTTAGTGCTGGCTGTGCCACGACCAACCTTTTGGAATGTCGTAGATGCACCAACAACACCTGATTTACTGCGAACTGTACCGCGCAGTTTTGTGCCCATTTGTTGATAAGCCAAATGAACATCTGCTTCGAATTGTTTCACGAAGACATTATCTATGGAAACAGACATACAAAAATCCTTTTGTTAAAAATTAAATATAAACACGCATATTTATGCGTATGTGAAAATTTTGTATTTTGGTTATGCAAATAAATGCGCCATACAACAAAATATTTATTTGGGTCCATACAAATGGATTATCCATAAAAAAACCAGTCAGACTGTGCACAATCATCTGACTGATAATTTCATAAAAAAAATGTGGTCTGCGACGAATCACAGACCACAAAATAATAACCCCATTATAAAACAGGGACTATATTATTTTTTCTTTGCACATGCTTTTTTTGCACATACTTTTTTTGCAACTGGTTTTTTAGCAACTACTTTTTTTGCAACCGGTTTTTTTGCAACTACTTTTTTTGCAACTGGTTTTTTAGCAACTGCTTTTTTTGCAACTGTTTTTTTAGCAACTGCTTTTTTTGCAACTACTTTTTTCGCTGCTGGTTTTGCAACTGCTTTTTTAGCAACTGGTTTTTTCGCAACTGCTTTTTTTGCTGCTGGTTTTGCAACTACTTTTTTTGCTGCTGGTTTTTTAGCAACTGGTTTTGCTGCTGGTTTTGCAGCTGCTTTTTTTGCGGCTGATTTTCTAAACAAGAATGCCATTCTTTCTCTCCTTCTTTATTTTTGGACAGAACAAATTCTTTTTGTTCTTGATTCATATTTTATACTAAATACAAATCTTAGTAAAGAAGAAAGTGTAAAAAAAATTATTTTGAATACAATTTTTTAAATCCATTTTCTATTTTTCTGATGTATTCAACATCACTATCACGCCAATATTTTGGATCACGCATCATGCGACGCAAATCACTGTCTGTTAAATTTTGTGTTTCATTTTTATCTGTTTGAACATTTGGTTCCATTGATTGCATCATCTTGTAGACGCTTTGTATTCCCTGGGGTGTAGCACACAATTCTTGGAACGCATCATGTGGTAAAAATTTTTCACCGAATGATTTTATTGCACGTAATACATCATTCATTTTTTCCGTGCCACCAAAAAAACTTTTTAATTCATTGACCGAATTTGTTTCACTTTGTAAAGAAAATAAATCTGATATCAATGGTGATAAAAATTCATTCGCAATATCATAAATTTTTTCAACTTGATTTGATGTAAGTCCAATTTCAAAAAATTTTTCACGTAAATTTTCATCATCATACAAATCATTTTTTGGATAATCAGATGCGTTTTCTGGAACACCAATTGCACGATTAAATTTTTTACGCGCATCTTCATCAGATTCAGATGTTGGAATTGATACCATTGTTCCAATCTTTTTTTCCAATTCTGTGTACGATTTAATCAGTGCATCTGAATTTAATGTACCATCTGAGTTTTGAAATTTTTCTGGAATATCATTCATTATTTTTTCCTTTGTTGTCATTTGATTTACGCAAGAAATAAATTCCGCCCAATGTGAATATTGATTGTAAAGTTATAAATAAATCTGTATCGCCGACTAAATATGCTGCGATTGCTGATATAATGCCGGCCCCAGAAATTATATATGTGCGATACCCAGCCAGATATCCACCTTTGATTATTTTTTTCATGTTAAAAATCTCGCTTATAAATAAAACAGCATTCCGTCTATGTCTGCAATATACCCACGTGCAACCGCCCATTGTGGCAATGTATCTGTGTGATGAAATTTTGTTGCACCAAATGTCATATCATCTAAACCACCTGCCAGCATACGCGATGCGACACGTACACACATTTGAAATGCATGATTATTTGCAGGCACATTTATACGATGATGATTTTGTGAATTTTCATCCAACACATCAAAGATATTTTTGTCAGATATAATATTTTCTATACTGCGACCTGATTTATCTGATAAATTTTTTATCATTGATGTTAATGCTTCTACACCGGCCAGTGATGTTGCACCTGTTTGTGCATAAACAACACGTGCGATTTTATATGCCTGGGTTGCATACATATCTGTATTTTTTATCAGCGTCATTTGCATGATTGTATTCCTTGTGCTTAAAAGAAAACCCCATGCAATGCATGGGGAATAAAAAAATCCACAACTATGTTGTGGCTACTATTTGTCCTGTTATGCGTTTTATAATATCATATTTTCAAATAAAAGTCAAGCACATATTATCAACCCCGCGGATTTCTGGGATTTTTATACACCTATTTCATCACCATATACCAATAAATATTCCGAACCACGTCGTAAAACCAACGCACCATTTTCATTTATACCGACCAATTGTGCCATATCACCACGGTATTTAACAGGTTTATTTATGCACGCCGCCAAATCAGTCCACCGTGTTCGTACCGTACGAAAATCTGTTCGTTTCCACCGGTCTATGTTACGCATTAATCTGTTCAGCAATTCATTCATTGGGATTTCTGAATAATTATCCAGTTTTGTTGTTTTATACGCATCCACAGTCGGATTAGAATTTACATTTATACCAATACCCACGATAACAAAATCCGAAGAATATTCGATTAATATACCTGCAACTTTTTTTCCATCCACCAATATATCGTTTGGCCATTTTATCGTCGGATGCACACCAAAAGACGCAACCGTTTCAGCCACCGCCACGGCAATTGCATACGACAAACGTGCATCACGTTCTGGGGAATAGAAAATAAAACTGATATACAAATTCCCATGATGTGAAACCCATGTACGGCGGTAACGTCCGCGGCCTGCAGATTGTGCAGCCGCCAATATTGCGGTATAATCTGTTGCACGGCAAGACGTAACCAATTCATGTGCATAGTCTTGGGTACTGGGGATTTTATCAAAAGAAATTAATTTATAATTTGCCAATTTTGTACACCCCGCCATCATTTTTAATAAATTCGTGCCCATAAATTTTACGCAGTTGATAAATAGCTGTGTCAACCGTATGCGTTGCGGCATCAGGTACATACCCCAGTGCGACTTTTAATTCTTCGCCATTCATTCCGCCAGATTTATGCAACGCCACAACCATCATTTTTTGTAATCTGGTTAATTTTGCATTTTTTCCCAACAATTCATTTATAATAACATCTGCATCAAACGCCCCCAATATGGCGGCCTTTAATTCCGTGATTGTCACAGGTTGTTTCAAATTCAATTTATCAAAGTTTATATCCGTGGCACCCACAGTATCCGTAACAGTTGCCCCCAAATCCCCCAGTATTTGGCACCAAACAGAATCCGAAGTATATATTCGCATACCCGATAGCATATTAATAGTATGCCTGATTAAACATATATTGTCCAACAAAAAAACCACCATGACATAATCACAGTGGTTTTGGGGTGTCGAACCATTGCACACATTATTCATGCCCGCAATCGGGGGTATCAATAAACTTTGTAAAGTCTTGAATATTTGCCCCGGTTGAAGACAGAATCTTTGAAATACTGTTTGTTGATGGCCATCTGGGTTGTCCTTCTTTGGACCATCTTTTACTTCTGTTAAATGTTGTTGGGTCCAGACCACTGCATTTTGCCAGTCCAGAACAAGACATACCATGTTCATTTGCGAATCGTTCTATGGCACGCCAGACGTCATCATGAGTCATTTTTTTCTCCCTTTATTTTACACACTAGAATTTATTCTTTTCATCTAGTATGCATTGATTTTATTCCAGAATTACGGGCGTTACAACAAGTACCATTTCCTAGGACAATATGTAAAAAAGCGACCTAAAAATAACATACTAAATTTTTTTTTGACAAAATGCTTGACAAATTGATTTTTATGTATTACATTTCGAATCGTCAAAGGAACAAAACCCGATGACCAGGTGTGAAAACATCTGTGGGGACCAGAGGTTCAGACTCCCTCCTACATTCTCTCTCCTCTGGACTCTGGGCCCCAAAACATAAAGTTTAGAGTGTCCAATTTCTTTTTCTCCTTTCCTTCCTTTCGGGACACTCGGAAATACCGCCGGCAACGGCGGTGTTTTTTTTTACTTGTTGTAAATATTCATATTTGATAAAATAGTCGTGTCATCAGTGGTTATTGGTGATGGGGTGTAACGACCCGTTCAAACGCATCTGAAAAAGATACAAAACATTGAATATGTTTTGGGTTTTGTGTTTTTTAGATGAAATCTCCTGATTTAACTGGTCAGGAGGGATGCCTAATATGTCGAATAAGCACACAATTCGTTTGATTGTCGTTAACCTCCTGGCCACTGCTAAATAATTCAGTGGTTTTGTTTTTGCAAAAACCACAAAAGAAAGGACGGGAGATATGAAAAAATATTTTTTAACCACCGCATTAATGGGAACGTTTATTGCACCTGTGTTCGGTGCCGACAAAATAATAACCAGTGCGAATACATGTACGGTGGACGTCCTTGGCGTATCGGACAATAACGCAGTTGCCAACACAATCGCGACATGGGATTTGATAGATTATACATTG
>JAZNBN010000009.1:0-1635 GCA_045587125.1 Candidatus Enterousia sp. | reverse complement strand
TGCGTCTCAAAAATTATATTTTTTGCAGGTGTAATGTGTCCCTACGTCAATTGTTAATTGTAAATTGTTAATTTGTCAAACGCACCAATTACATATTGTTCATTTTTGCAGGTGTAATGTGTCTGAGACGCACCAATTACACCGTGTTCATTTTTGCAGGTGTAATATGTCACGTCTCTACACCCTTCAATCCCTTTACCCCCTAAATCCCTTCAATCCCTTAAACCCCTTTACCCCTTCAATCCCTTTCTCAGATTCTCAGATTTTCAGATTTTCAGATTTTTATGAGACGCACCAATTACATCGTGTTTATTTTTGCAGGTGTAATATGTCTGAGACGCACCAATTACACCGTGTTCATTTTTGCAGGTGTAATGTGTCACGTCTCTACAGACGTCAATCCCTTAAACCCCTTCAATCCCTTTCTCAGATTTTCAGATTCTCAGATTCTCAGATTTTACTAACGTTTTGATAATCTATAGTTTTATCAGTATGAAAAAAGCGGCGCAAAGGTACGATTTTTTTCAATACAAATGTTAATTTTTTTTAAGAACTTTTAAATAATGCTGTTGTGCAATTTTTATTTGTAGAGACGTGACAATTACTGAGACGCACCAATTACATCGTGTTTATTTATGCAGGTGTAATGTGTCACGTCTCTACAAATTAAAACAACGTAAACATTTTTCAACCATATTATGGTGCGTCTCAAAAATTTTATTTTCCAATGGTGTAATGTGTCACGTCTCTACAAATTTTGTATTTTTGCAATTGCAATCAAAATTAAAGTTTATGGACAACAATCTTTTCAACAACAAATACAGGATTCCTTCTGCCAGAGCATATTGGCATGATTACAACCATGGTTATTTCTATATCACAATATGTACAGACAAAAGAGAACATTTTTTTGGCGAGATAAATAATTGCAAAATGTCGATGACAAAATTGGGTTTATACACTGAATCATATATTGAATATCTTAATTCAAAACACGATGATTTTAAAGTATTATCGCATGTGATAATGCCGAATCATATTCATCTTATCATAGCTGTTAATTATCTTAAAAACAAACATCCTCATAAACAAACGCCCAACAACAACGTTGATGTCAACGAAAAAATGTGTGAAATCGCAAAACAATGCGGTCGTCTTTCATCTATAATTTCGATTTTCAAATCATCTGTCACCAAATATGCCATAAAAAACGACATTCATTTTGGATGGCAAACAAGATTCTACGATCGTATCATCAGAGATTATAATGAATTTATTAACATTGACAATTACATCAAGAATAATGTTATGAATTGGAAAGATGATGAATTTTATCCAAATCGACTCCATCAGTAGAGACGTGACACTAATATGGTTGTTTCCTCTACAAATTAAAATAACGTAAACTTATTTCAACCATATTATGGTGCGTCTCAAAAATTATATTTTCAAATGGTGTAATGTGTCTGAGACGCACCAATTACATATTGTTTATTTTGCAGGTGTAATGTGTCACGTCTCTCGTATATTTGCAGTCACAAAAATAAATAAAAAAAATAACTTTGCAAATATAAAAATAGTTCGAGAAAGAAGGGAAAAAGTATGGGAACAGTTGAACGTCTCTTGATAACAGCA
>JAZNBN010000008.1:0-48089 GCA_045587125.1 Candidatus Enterousia sp. | reverse complement strand
TAGCAAAAAAATGAATTAGAATGATTTAGATAAAAGTAAAAACGATGGCGTAGTGTACAGAAGTTACATGAGCCATCGTTTTTGATTTTAGATGAATTATTATAATTTATTTTACTCAACCAATTTCCAACCGGTAAATGTATACCCTGGTTTAACTGGGTCGGATGGAACGGTAATACTGCCATCATACGTACATTGATTGATTGTATGTGCACCATTATTATCTGGGTTCCAGTCAATATTGATTGTATTCGCCGCACATGTGGCAGGTGATACAGGAACTGTTCCCAATACTGTAGCTCGAAATGCACGATCATCCACGTCAATATCACTCAGACCAAACGCACAACCCTGCGCGCAATATGCAGCACAACCGGTCACCGAGCTGTCGTAGTGGAAGACCCAGGGGGCGGATATAAGTATTGCTTTATCCTCACCGCTTGGCGTAAATCCGTCAATCTGACAATAACAATATTTTGCACCTTCCTGACCCGTTTCATCAGTTAAGTTATTCACAACGGTTACGTATTCTGGATTATTAGGCGTATCTTTATCGCCCGTCCATATACCATAACCAGCCTGTGTGCTGCAACGACCATGACCGGTTATCATACCGCGTTTGCCATAGTCTACCACAAATGACATTAGGTCTGTTATACCGTAATATTTTGCTCCTTTAAAACCCGTGCCATCGTAATTATTTTCATAAAACGAACCAGCATTATTTATATATGCGCTGTTGATAGCAGCGTCTTCACCAATAGTTTCTATCAGGTTAACTCCTGGTTTTACGTGCCATCCGGCAATGCACGCCGTTGGTTCGCATGTGTCGGTGCCCGTGCCGTAATAATCGTTACCCGTTACCGCCGTTGCCTTCGCAACCATATCAACTGTACAGGCCGTATAACATTGTGTATCCGCACCCGCACCTTCGGCACTGTTCGGGTATTCTGTTGGGCATTGGGCGATACTGTTGTTCGCCGTTTCAACTGTATAACCACCACCAACGCAATATGAACCCGCGGGGCATGTGGTTTCTGTAACCGACGTGTCCGTTACGTTTAAATATTCCCCCGGGTCCAATGTATAATCTATCAAATCCCATGTCGCAATTGTATTTGCCGTCGCGTTATTGTCCGATACGCCAAGGACGTCAACCGTACATGTGTTCGCACTGGTTATTATTTTATCGGCACCGAATGCAGGCGCAATAAACGTTCCCATTAATGCGGTGGTTAAAAAATATTTTTTCATATCTCCCGTCCTTTCTGGTTGTGGTTTTGCAAAAACAAAAACCACCGATTCATAAACAGTGGTCAGGAGGTTAGAGACAATCCATAGAATTGTGTGCTTATTCGACGTATTAGGCATCCCTCCTGACCATTCGGGCCAGGAGATTTTCGCCATTAATAATAAAAAAAGGCACAACATGTGCGCCAAATTTCATCATTTCTGACGCTATGGAACGGGCCTCTACACCCCATCATCAATAACCACTGATGACGATACTATTCTATCAAATAAGACAATTTCCCGCAAGGGGATTTTTTAATGTACAATCGCTACATGAACTGCCACTTCTTTCAAGATTAGTGAAGAAATTAAATAGAATGGTTTAGATAAAAGTAAAAACGATGGCGTAGTGTACAAATGTTACATGAGCCATCGTTTTTGATTTTAGATGAATTATTATATTTAATTTATTTTTATTGGTTGGTCAGTTGCAATTCTATACGTCTGTTTTGTTGCAGGCTGGCCCTGTCATTACCCAATGCAACCGGATGCATTTCGCCAAATCCACTGGGGACCAATCTGCGTTTTGATACACCTGCACGTGCCAATTCATCAACAACCGCCGTCGCACGCAACAATGATAATTCTGTGTTATCTTTGTAATCACATGTTCCTGGAATAACCTGTTTATTATCTGTATGACCATCAACACGAATTATCCATGCAATATCTGTCGGAATTTTAGATTCCATGTCTTTGATAACATCCGCAATTAACCCCAACTGTTTTTTTCCAGCCGCCGACAATTTATAGGAACCACTGGGGAATAAAATATCACTGTTGACAATAAATCTGTCCCCATTTTGTTGCAATGTTGTGTCATCACCCAACGCATTCTTAATAGACTTGTAAAAATAAGATTGATACTGTGCAACGTCTTGTAATTCTGCAACCTTGTCCGCCAAAGCCTTGTTCAAACGATTTGACATTTCAACATATTCAACCTCTTGTGCACGTGATTTTTCTTCGGCTGCACTTAACGCAGCATTCAATTGTGCCAATTGCTTTTGCATTTCGGCCGCCAACAATGCTTTGTTTGTCAGTTCTGCATTATTCTGGGTAACCTGGGCCTGTAATTGTCCAATTTTATTTTCATACGCACTGATTAAATCTTCGATACTGACATCAATATCATTCAGTTCAGCCGCCAATTCTGTGTTATCTTGTTCCAAACTTAACAATTCATCACGTGCCAACAACAGCAATCTGTTTGCCTCTTGCTTATATGCGTCCATTTCTTGAATTGTTGCGGCCTGTTCTGCATTAATCTGCTTTAATTCTGCCACAACTTTGGCACCTGTGGATTTATTAAACACACTGGTCGTGGTCCACAAAAACACAAACATTATCAACAAGAATATAAGTATTATCACCAGATTAGAAAACAAATCTACAAAACCTGGCCATGCACTTGTCTGATTACGATAACGAAAATTTAACATGTTATTCTCTCTCTTGTTTTCATTTTTATTCTTCTAAAAATTTATTTTCCAAATTCTTGATACTTTTGGTTAATTCATTTGTAGCAGAATTTATCTGGGGCAACAATTTCACCATTTCACCAATGTTGGGAATATGCGTCCGTGCAGATAAATAATTGGTCAATTCATTGAAAATATCATTCTGGGCCATTTGCACCTGTAACCCCAAAAATCCAACAATCAAACTGCCTGCCAGGCCAAGTAAAGAACTAGTAAACGCGGTTGTTATACCCGACAAAGGGCCCGCCATTCCAACCTGAAGTGCATATAAAACATTTTCATCTGAAAAATCTAATTGTCCAATCAATTCTGCAAAACCACCAACCGTCAAAATCAATCCCCAAAATGTCCCCAACAATCCTAAAAATATCAATGAATTTGTTATATAACGCACCGATTCACGTGAATCTTCAAAACGCATTTGAATCATATCCAACAAATTTCCCAACGCAGTTGCAGAAATCTGACGCGGACGCATTAATAACATCTGGGCCACAGGACGCAAAACACGTGGTGGCAGTTCAACTTTGCGACTGCGACCCGTGATATACGCGTTTAACCACCTGTTTTCAGGCACCAAACGCAAAATATGCACAAAAGTCAAACCGATACCAAAAATTGCCGTTCCAATAATCACACCATTAAGCAAAAAATTCGCAGATGCAATTTGTAAAAATTCAACATAAAAATAAAAAACACCCGCAAAAACCAATGCGGTAAACAGTGCCATACGATTCAATGCAATATGAAAATGACGCATCATGAATATAAATCCCCTCACTAAGTACTTAATACAGGCATGTTAGAAATTTTATTTCATATTGTCAATAGGGAATTATTTATAAAAAATCAGGTCCAACCGGACCTGATTTTTTTTATTACATTGGTATATCTTCGCACTTTTCAATTGGATCTGCCGTTGTGCATTCCATATTTCTATTATTATGGAACCAAGACTTAGACCCTGTTGTCTTACAACTTTGTGTAACGGTTGTAGTACAGATATGACATACACGTGTTTCACGATTAAACACTGCTGATGTTTCTTTTGTACTGCCCCCCATATCAGCATTGGATTTACCCAAATACCCTTCGTTTTTGAATTTTACACCACCTAACTGCGCCACACCATGTCCACCTTTGGTCAAATCTTCATTTGACAACCCAGAACCGACTTCATAAGAAATAGCATACGGTGGTGCCAAACTTACATCTGGACTTGTCAAAGTCATTGCACCTGTTTCCGCCATTTTTTGACACATAAACTGTGCCAAATCAGCAGACGCATCTTTGGTTGCTTTTGCCACTTCTTCTGTGAATTTCTTGTTATAATTATCCTGAGCCTGACGTAAGGCAGCAGTCGCAATCTGCATTTTAATAGAATTTAACATATTTGGGAAACGAGCTTCTGTTTTTGCACCCTTTTCACCTGTAATTTGCGATAAATCACGACCGTTCACACAGAACTGAATATCTGGGTCTTGTTCAATCATCTGGATTGTACGATTAATTGTACCTGCGATATTATTCAATTCTTCTTCAATTGCAGAAATAATACCTTCTTTGTTCGCAACAGTTGCATTTTTTTCTATAATTTTTGCTAAGTAATCTTGTACACCAATTTCCCCTGGTGCCAAAACATTACCTTCACCATCTGTTACATCGCCGTTTGCATCACCCATTTTAATTGAACCGAATGAAATCATTCCTGTTACACGATACTTGGTACCATCTTTCTGTGAACGGATACTGCCCGTACCGATAACTTCATCCGCAGCAAAACGGTTACAATCTGTGGTGCTGCCACAAATTTCTGCCATTTTTCTATCAATCGCATCTTGGCAATTATCAATAGCAGCATTATCAATATTCAAATATAATCCCATCAACATAGAATCCAAATCTTCCATTGAAAATTTCGGATTTGCCTGTTTACAAACAACCAGGCTATCAATTGGGCAAATATCATGGATATAATCATAATCCATACCAATACAATTCTTGAAATTTTCCCCGCAACGATTTTCTGCTGTAAAACATTCTTTGACTTCGTTTGTACAAACATCAACACGCATTGCCTTTAATTTATCTGTTACATAAGACCAAATTTGTGGTTCCATTTTTTCACATCTGTCAATCTGAATTTTACAAAAACTGCGTGCCATATCTGGACGTGCCAAACATGCATCCATTGTATCGACACCCTTGCCTGCGATATCATCTTTACATGCCTTTTGGATACAGTCTGAAATATCAGTCAAACAAGACTGACGCATTTTTGATTCAACAGACGTTTCCGCAACCTTGATAGTTGGTGCCGCTTCACGCAGGAATGCAGGCCATACTTGGTCACGAACCGCCACACATTTGTCCAATACACGTTCACAAATTATACGTTTAGAATCCAAACCTTCCATTGTTGAAGCCGCAATACCATATGTACTGCCATCGTATGCCTTTTGCGCAGAAGATTTCATATTTTCAGATTTGAATACTTTAGATTCTTTTCCGCCCTGCATATTTGCATCTGCGATTGTAGACACACAATTTGACCAATCTTTACCACATGCATCTTCGGTCATCATACACTTTTTAAATTCAACCATACATGTACCCAAATCATATTTGTTGGCTTCATTCAAAGAATCTTTTAATGCAGAACGAACATCACCTTCTGCTTGTGCCAATGCCGCTTCTGCCTCGGACCGTTTTTTATCGATACTGTTTTTAAAACCCTTACAGTCTGATGTTATCTGACGACCATAAACCTGACGTAAGAAAGTAAAATCTTCATCACATTTATCTGGTATTTGCTGATAACATAACTTTTCTGCAGCTTTATATAACTCATTACCCGTTTTATTAAATATATCTTCACCTACATCTCCGAAAATATCTTCGTCTTCATCTTCATAATTTTCTTCGAACATAGCCATTAAATCTGCATGTCTTTGCTTTTTCTTGTCTTCTGCAGATAATTCATCAACATCTACAATATTACCATCTTCGTCATACTGTCTGGTACCACCAAAAATAATATCAGCATTTGCACCGGCTTGAATTTTTTCCACTTCAACTGTTCTGATATGTTCCGCTTTATCCAGAATGTCTTTAATTTTCAGTAACTCTTTTTCATACCCTGCATTTAAATCGCTGCACGTACAACTACCCCCGCTTTCGTTATCAGAAATACAAAATTGATCCATACAACCGTAAAAAGCATCATAACATTCTTGGTCATACAGGCCCGACACTTCTACCTTGGCACGCACTTTTGTACCTGTTTGAATTGCATCCTGTTTTGCAGCCTTGGTTGTCTTTGCTGGCGCAGCATATGCAACAATCGCATTATTAGCAAACAACACAGCAGTCAACAAAAATAATGATACTTTTTTTATATACATATTCTCTCTCCCACATCAATTTTTAATATTACATATTAATATCTTCACAGGCTTCTATTTGTTGGCAGTATTCTTTTTCTTCTGCCCCCATACCTGTAACAAGTCCTGTTCCAACGGCACCAACAACACCACCAATCAAAGTTCCCCAACCTGGCGATACCATTGTACCCATTGATGCACCGGCCGACAATCCACCAGCTGCACCCTTGATACCCGCAGTCCATTTATTTTCACCACCTGTTTCACAAACCTGTTGCATACGGCAAACATGACAGTTACGCAAAGATGGTTCAAATGAAACACTGCGTATATAAGTATAATTTTTATTTTCTTCCTTATTCGGCTTCTCAACCTTATAAGTTGCATAACATGCTTTTTCAGCCTCTTTCAAATCTAATTTACGTGCTAATTCTGAAATTTTAGAATCCAACTGACGCATTGCACGTGCCTCTGCATTAATTTCCGCAATCAGTTTTGCAGACGCAAATACACTGTCGCCCATTTGTGCACGACTGCGTACTTCTGGCTGTTGTGCACTGACACATGCCGCAACTGTTTTATCTTTTTCAAACTTTTTAAAGAATTCCTCAACTTGTGTCCTTGCATTATCACGTACACTGGCACGCAATTCCAAAACTTCTTCTTCACTTTTTGGTACATTCATCAAAGATTCAACAATCGCATCAGATGGCAAACAAGACATGTCTGTACCACATGATTTACCCAACTGTTCCGCAAAATAATTTATACAACCCTGCATCATTTGATAATCTAAATCCAAAACCGCAGCAGACACAATAATATCATATTGTTTTTCATTTTTACATGACGGGAACATATCCTGTGGGCACAGTTTTACTATATCTTGTGGTTTTTTACCAACGCATTCTGGTGCAGTAAAGTTTTCACCACATTTATCACGTAAACATGCATCAATATCATTTTGACAGAATTGTGTACGCAAATACCCCAATTTATCATTTATCACAGCCTTTAAGCCTGGAATCATTTCATCACATTCAGTAATAATTGGACATACACCGGCGGCCACATTAACGTCTGTTAAACACGCAGAATTAGTCGTTGTCGAACAACCATCTTCTAAACAAACCTGAATCTGTGCCAAACATGTTTGACGACGATATTTATCAGCATACTTTGCCGCATCCGCCAAAATACTTTCCGTTTCCATTTCCCAATCTTGCAACACATCTTTTTTAACCGCCATACATTGGTCCAAAACATTTTCACACGCATAGGAACGACGGCTTAACAATTCTGCATCTAAACAATTTTCGAAATTAGTACCACAACCACCCTTGTCTGCAATACACGCACGATATGCCAACAAACATTCACCACGATTATACTTATTTGTTGTATCCAACATAGCCAGTCTGGCCTGACGAACTGCGGCTTCCGCGGTACGCTTATTTGCCATAGCATTAGTTTTTTGATCCGCCAAGTAAGTCCCAAACGCCTTGCAATCTGATGTTATTTGACGTGAATACAACATTTCTTCCATTTCGGCTTTATCCGCACAAGAATCTAATTCAGCACTACAATACTCATATGCCATCGCATATAAATTATCACCAATACCATCATCTGAATCCAAAGAATCTTCATCAGAACCACTGTTCAGCCATTCAGAAAAACTAAGACCAGATGCACGTGAACTTTTCTTGGCTGCATCGCTTTCACCAAAGACCAATTTTGCCTTGGCACCTAATTTTTCACGTTCCACACCTTCGGTATATAATTTATCTGCTTCTTCTTGAATTTTCTGAATTTCTTGTATCAAAGATTTTGATGCTTCTATCTTTGAAGAACACGCACAACGATATCCTTCGGATTCATCTAACAAGCAAAATTCATCCATACATGAACGATACGCTTCACGACAATCCTTGGGTGCTGCATCAGATGACGATACAACTCCTTCATCTGTATATTCATCTTCATATTGTTCTTCATCAGAACAATCCGAATCGTATTCTTCAACATATTCATTTTCGTATTCTTCTGCCACAACCTTAGACGGGGTTGTATTTTTTGTCTTTTCCTGGGTTTTAGAGGTCCCACTGGAATTTATAGTACGAGTACCCGCCATAGAAACACGTTGAACACCAACACGTGCATTTTCCCTGCGAGGTGCCGCAGCATCTGCAACAAACGGAACCAAACACAACAAAGACACAAGTAATTTTATATTCATAGAATCCACCCTACATATTATGCTCTATTCTATCAAAAAATCCCCCCCTTCGCAAGCACATAAAAACAACTTGATTTTTTTATCATCTCACAATATCATTACATGGTAAAAAAACAGAAAAATCTAAGGAAAATATTCATGGCAAAAGATGACGTTATTGTTTTCAGTGGCACTGTTATGGACAAATTACCAAACACAATGTTTCGTGTAAAGTTGGAAAATGGCCACGAAATATTGGCTACTGTATGTGGCAAAATGCGCAAAGCACGCATTTGGGTCAACGTTGGCGAACGCGTTCGTGTTGAAATGACACCGTATGATTTGGACAAAGGACGCATAACATTCGTTGAACGAAACAAACCAACAAACGAAGTTACACAATAAAAAAACCGCATCGCGGTTTTTTTATTACTTTTTGTATCTCATTTCTCTTGTTTATAACAACATATTTTGATAAAATAATACCTGTATATATAAGGAATGAAAGGTATTATATTTACTCTTGTCACACTATTTTTCAGTGTCGGCTTTGCTGACGCTGCTGTTCGTGATGAAAATTCTGTTTCACGTGTGGCGACATCACAAAAAACAATCACAACCAGACAACCCGTACGTGGTATTTCTGTACAAAAAAACACAACAACTATACCACGTGCTGCATCAAACATACGTTCTGTTAAAAATACCAGGGCGGCAACAACCGCACGTTCCACCACAACCAATGCACGTACCGCATCTAATACATCAATTGCCCGTGGTGCAACACCACAACAAAACAAAACAACCGCACGAAATGCGACTGCTATTGCACGCACACCACACACAACAAATACAAGAAACGCACGTTCTGCAATCAATACGGCCCGTGCAACATCCACAACCACAGACATGTCAACTGTATTTGGCACAGGATACAACGCATGTCGTGATGCGTATTTTACGTGCATGGATCAATTTTGTGCCACCGCGAACGAATCTTATCGCAGATGTGTATGCTCGTCAAAACTGACTGAAATCCAATCACGCGAACGTGCACTGTCTCAAACCGCATCCCAGTTGCAAGATTTCAAAGGATTAAACATAAGTGTTATTGACAAAACTGGTACCGAAGTCCAAGCCATGTTATCTGCCAGTGAAGGCGAAACAGCACAAGCCAACGCAAAAGATAAATCTGACAGTGCAAAACAATTATCCGGCATCAGCGAAGTTTTATCCAACACAAAATCCAAAGCATTATCCACCCAGGGCAGTTTGGATATCGCAGGTGACATTAATCAGATATGGAATACAACAGATTTAACCGGCGGTGCATCTATTGCAAACCTGACGGGCGAAGCACTTTACAATGCAGTACACGCCCAATGTTCTGAAATGGTAAATGACGTTTGTGAAACATCTGCAATCAAAACAATGGTTACATCTGCGTATGGCATGTACATTGAAAACGATTGTACATTGGTAATTGGTGGTCTGGACAAACAACTGACAACCGCCAATACCGCGATTAAATCAACCGAAAAAGAAATGCAAGATGCCCGATTAAAAAATTACGACACACATAATTCCACACCTATTAACGATTGTATTGCCCAGGTTCGCAAAGATATTACTGCCAACACTGCATGTGGCACAGACTATGTACACTGTTTAGATATAACTGGAAAATATTTGAATTACGAAACAGGCGAACCTATTTATTCTCCGGACTTTTTTCAGCTAGAAACCCAAGTTTCTTTATCAGGCAATATACTAACAAACCAAACAAATCAAAATCTGGTTACCCGATTAAACAGCATGCGTAATTATGCATCCCGTGGTCTGGACACATGCCGCGATTTATCTGATGATGTATGGGATGAATTTATGCGTCAAGCAATCACAGAAATATACCAAGGCCAACAAGAACGTATCAGATTGGTAAAAAATGAATGTTTAGAAGTGGTAAATAAATGTTATGATGAACAAAGTGAATCATTAAAAGATTTTAGTAATATCGATGAAAAATTACTGTTGGGGCAACGTTTAGAATTGTCTGAAAAAATGTGCCGTGAAAAATTAGACGCATGCAGCAACCTATATGGCGGTGGCACAAATGGTATGCACGAATTAATTGATACAATGACACACATAACAGACCAACAAATCGCACAACAATGTCTGACAACTTTACGTGATTTTGCAAAAGAATTATGTGCTGTACCTGGAAACGATACATTACACTCGTACCCATACGCATGTCGTGTTTACGCCCCCGGCGATCAAATGTTTGCAAACATAACTGAATGCAATACAAAAACCATTGCAGAAACAATTATCAAACAAATAAGTGCAACACCACGTTTTATGTGTTATGCTAAAAAACGATACTCACAATGCAATCCTGGATATTATTTTAAAAATTATGACTGTATTGAATGTCCTCGTAATTATAGTTGTGCGGGCGGGTTCAAAACAGATGAAAACGGGAACGAAATATACGATAAAAACGGAAACAAAATACACAGCGAACCAGAACCGTTAAATTGTGGTACAGATTACATCGGCAGTCTATATCAAAAAATGGTTAAATATGCTTCTCAGGTTTGTGTCCGCCCCAGCAAAGCAAACGACATGTTACCAGATACAGTATTGCAAGATATAAATGTTGTAATGAATGAAATTACTACGGCTATGTCTAATGAATTATCCCAAGAATGTGAACGTTTGGGTGGTGTATGGATTGCAACACCATACATATCATCATCCAGCGACACATTATTTAACGATTTTTATACAGAAACATCTGCGAATACAATGTGGGGACACTGTACAAAACCATGATAATAACACCTTGAAAAACAAAGAATATTGTGATAAAATTTGACAACAAGAGAATGCAAATGAAATCTTATAACAAAATCTTTTTTACCCTATGCACAATACTGATATTCACATCTGTTGCGCACGCATTTTGGTGGATGCCACCAACTGTATGCAAAATGGACACAACAAAATGTTATAAAGTTATGGGCATGGGTTTTGATGAAGAAATGTGGGACAGCACCAGCAAATGTCGTGGTATGAAATACGTATGCCCAGATGCATTGGTCACCGGTGGAGATGAACCAGAATTAATTGGTAAACGTGATTTAACAAACCCCAAACTTGTAAAATCTGACTATGACATGTCATTATATGACACATACCAAAACTGTTTTGGAATGCGTAAATTAAGCAACGACGGAACCCAGGTTTATTATAACGGCAAATACTTTAATATTTGGTGTGATGGAATATTAAGCAATGTTGATGAAGTCCTAGAAAATGGCGAAGTATCATTTACATTTCAACCGACATGTGAATCACTTGCCAAAGATAATTATGCCGCTATTAAAAATGGTAATTGTTATGGCAAATATTATGATTCTCAAAAATATGCACTGGAATGCGGAACAGGATTAACACCAACACGAATAATATCTATAAACAATGCAGATTATGGCAGTTATCCAGACCATTTACCTGTAACCCAAAATGAAGCAGATAAACTATTTGAAATAATGTATGAAAATTCATTAACACAAAAAGGCAAATAAAAAAAAAAACCGCGATATCGCGGTTGTGTTTTTTATTTTACATTTCGATTTAATTCTTGTTGTACTTTTTCAAAATATTTTTGATACGAATCCAAACGACATTTATTTGGTTGCGACATATACCAAATATCACACATTAAAGTTTCTATAAATTTATTCGCACGTTTATTAAATAATAAAAATATACTAGGAACACGTAACACAACCTTTTGTTTATGATACATCAGACTGTTATGTCTGACCGGATAAATACCATTTTTTTCAAAAATACGATCTGCAATATCCAGATTTGTATCAAAAGATGGTACAAAATACAAATAACTACATCCATTATTTGCAACGGTCGTAAAAACATGGCCCTGTGCTATATAAGACAAAGCATGAATGTATTCCATTTCTTTTTCACTACTGACAGACGTTTTTTTAGCAAATAAAGCCTTTGTTATCTGTTTTACATTATGCTTAAAATATTTCATAGCAATCCTCTATATTTGGCATGCTATATCAAAAACAAACAAAAATCAATACAAACCTATATTCCCAATTTATGCGATAATTTAAACATAAATATAGACTCGTCCCCAAATTTATCTGTATGATTTGGATTTACACGATATATAAACCCAAGGGCCATATCTGTAAATTGCCCCAGATTATGACGATACGAACCAACAAAACGCAATTCACGATTATCTGGCTTTAAATCCAAACTGGCAATGCGTGTATCAATAACATTCAATTCAGACTTACCATTTTCATCACTGATTACATCATATTTTGCATACGCATATTTCAAATTACCGTCTGTTATCGCCAAAGGTTGTAAAACAGACAATTCAAAATTACCAACCTTGGCCCCAATTGCAAACGAATTTGATTCTATATCAGACATACCCAATATAAAATTACCGGACGCATCTGATTTCGTTTGTGCGAACATAGCACGAGTATTAAATATAACATCATCTGTCAATCTATATTCTGATTGTAATTCAACGTATGTTGTATCACCTGCGCCCAGATTTAACAAACCATCTGTATATGCACCCAACAAAGTATCTGTTTCATGCGCAACACCAACAGATGCACCAAAATCAAAATTATTACCATGCCATACAACATCTGATTGTGCACCATACATTCCACCTAATTTTGCAGGCACATATTGCGCAGATATAGTTGGATCATTTTCCAATAAACCTTCATCTGTTATTGCACCTGAAAACATGCGCATACCAAATTCCACATTATTCAAATTGTAATTTACATCCGACACAACCGCATTAGACATCAACCCCAACACAGGATTTGACATACCATTAAATCTTGATGCACCATCTGTTAAATAATGTTGATAGGACACACCAAAATTCCAATCATTACTTTTGTAATTCAAACTAAGGTTATCCAAACCATTCATATTATCATAATACATACGTTCTGATACAGACATAGCAAATTCAATATCACCAATTGCTGTCTTGTACATAACATTATCTGTTACTTTTAAATCACCCAAAACATCGCCCATATATAAGCCATGTTTATCATCTGAACCAAATGCAAATTCATTTTCCCAAATACGTGGCAACGCATTTGTCCCATCAACACTTTCTATTACATCATAGAAAGGCGCACTGATTGTTTTATCACTAAGATTCAACACCCCAGATGGACGGAATTTTGTATTTGTTGCAGCACGCCAATACGCATTACCATTTGCAGAAACAATATTGTACCCATCAAAGAAATATATTGATTTTCCAGGTGTCATTGCACGTTCCAGATTTATCAACCCATAACCAAAAACATCTGCGAACGCATTTAAAAATTCTTTTGATGTCAAAGTATTTTGATTATATTCCAATGGCAATTGATACATACCTTTCAAGTAATCTGCCAAAGTATCTTCTGTAAATGCATTTCCCAGCGCATCTGTTCCCAACAAATATCCATCTGCGGTCAATGCCATCAATTGATAAATCTGTGGATTGGACATATAACTGAACGCAGTCTGTAACGATGCAAATGCACCGGCCGCAGATGCGGTTGCCATTTCTGCTGTTGCGCCTGCTGATGCAAAACACCATGGATCTATACCACCCTGCCCTTTACCTGCGATTCCACATTTACGTGAAGAATACATCACCGCATCTTCACCTTCACCCTGTTGCCACATAGATAATATTAATGGACCGTAACTACTGCTGGTTCCATTACCATATCCTGCGATAGTATCCGCATCAGACGTTCCCACAGAATGCATAACCGCAACCACTGTCATAAATTTCTGATTTAATGTTGCATCTTCTAATAATGGCGCATAGTTTTCAAATGTTGCATCTAATACAGTCAAAGATTTTCCTGCACCAACCCCATATTCAAATTCACCCGCAGGCATAACAATAACAGGCGCACTGCCCCCCATCATTTTATTTGTTATTAAATCAGTAAAATATGCCCCCTGGGTCTTGGTACCAGTAGAGTTATCATTATACACCAAATTTATCTGTGCCTGAAAATCTTCTATATCTGTCCCTGAATTTAATGCGAAAAATGCAGGCATATCATTTACTGTCAAATAATGTGTTGTACGTGAATTATCGTTAACATCAACATTTGCTAAAACAGTTGCACCATTTGTGCGTGCCAAATCCAATGCTTGGAAATTTCTAAGCACACCATCTGAATTCAGTGTCTTTTGAACATATAAATCATTTGTGTTATTCAGAACATAAACACTGTCAACCGTATTACCACCACTGGTATTTACGTAATAATACCCATCTGTTCCACGATATATAGCAATATCAGAAACATCATCACAATTTTCCCCAGTACATGTTCCTTTTAACAAAGGAGTATCTGTCCCCAAATAATAAGTTGTATCATTGACAGTAATTGTTGGTCTGGTAATTTCAGTTCCTGTTACAGCATTCGCTATATCAAAAGTTAAATTCACCCCATTTACATTCAGTGTCAAAGTATCACCTGCATCAATTGTACCTGCAACACCAGATGTACCATCTACTACATTACCAACAACATCGCCATCCAAAGGATTTTCAACATCGACAAAAGATTGCCCACCACCTGTTTTGTATATTGCCAATTGTGCATTTGGAACCAATCCATATAAATCGCCATAACTGCGACCACCACTTTCCCAACCTGCAACAATTTTTCCCAGCGCACTGTCATACGCAGATGCAAATGGATTCATAGCCGTACCAGAACCAGACAAATCAAACCCTGATTTTTCCGTTCCCAATACCCCTGCCACAGGATTATTATAATTGAAATACTTATCTACTGTTTTTCCAACACCTGCATCATTCATGTAATCAATTCCTTCTGCCCTGTCTGCAGAACCTGCTGGATTTAAACCATTTTCTGTAACCAGCGCAACAACCGCAGGCTGACCACTGACCAATGTATTTCCCCTAAGAATTGGTTTATATTGATTTGCTGCACCATCACGATAAACAGTTTGTCCCAAATAACCATTTGCAAATGCAGAATACCCATGCATCATCAGCAAATAATTCTGCACAGGTACAAGTATTCCATCTGATAAGAAATTATTAGTCGGTTGTTCTGTTGTTCTAAAATAATTAAAATCCCATTCACGCACACCACCCTCAGAAGGATTCCAAGACAACAAATTTTCATTATACGTATCTGAACTGGAATCTATTTTACCATCTGGCAACAAATACGCAGGCCCATATGCGACATACAACCCAGATTTTCCGCCCGCATCAGAATCACCACCAGACCCACCACCTGGCCGTGTTCCACCACTTGAAGACGAATCGTTATCATTACCAGGATCAAAAACATCTGTCAGCAAAAACAACCCACCAACAACCGCCCCGACACCAACGGCCGCCAAAGACAAACTCTGTGCCGAAGACAGTCCACTAAAAAATCCACCACCGCCAATTTTATTAGAATTATTTCTGACATTATATTGTTTAATTTGCGTATCACACCTGGACGCATCTGCACCATACATCTGTAATATCTGCACAGCCCTTGTATCATTATTCATCAACGCAGTACAAACAATTGAAACCCCAGTTGCATCAACATAATTCACATTTGCACCACGATTTATCAGATTTTGCACCTGACTAACATCTGCGTTTTTTGCCGCAGACAACAATTGTACCGCCATCATAAAATCACCCTGGGCGGCCATACCCACACATGGAAAAAACATTAGCGACAATATGAAAAATTTGCTTAATTTCATGAATGCATTCTCTCTGTATGGGGAAATCTTAGCACAATAATAAATTATCTGTCCAGACAAAAAAACAGTCTGCAAAACGCAGACTGGTACAACATGAAAAAACACAAATAAAAAACATTATCTGGAACGATACGTTCTGGTTATCTTTATATATCCATTTGGTGCACGATAATTCGGCACAGTATCCTTAACAACCGGATTACAATCACATGTATCTTTCTTAACAACAGGCTGCTTTTTCGCAGGCTGTACTTTTGGTTTATTACCCTTGCGACATTTTGCCAATTTTTCATTTAACACACGAACCGAATCACGCAATTGTCTGATTTGTGCATCTTGGAAAAGAACAGTATCTGACTGTCTTGCAATTTCCAAAGCCTTTCTAGAATTTTCATTTTGCAAACTATCAATCATCAAACCATAATCACGATTATCGGCAACCGCAGATTTGTAAAAATTATCGGCATCATAATTTGCCTTTTCTGCTTTTTCTCTATTATTACACTGTACACAACCGAAAATAAACAACCCAGCAATAACAATACCTGCTGATGTATGAACAACCCATTTTCCTGTACTTGTCATTTTGTATCCTTTTTTTGTTATTATACGCATATAATAGACAACGTTTTTATTTTGTCAATTAGAAAATACATTTTATATTTTATTTTAAAAAATACTTTGCGCCCACACGACATATTATGATATAATGACAAAATAAGAGAGAATATGAAATCACAAGTTTTATTTTTAGCATTTGTATTTACGGCATTTTTTGGCGCTTCTTATGCTGCGCCCAGTTGTTCACGTGCGAATTTAACCCGCTGTTTGGATTCTGTTTGTGCAATAAATATATCGTCTAATCCATCTGCCCGCTGTCAATATTGTGGCACTACTGGTGCCGGCACACCGCCGAAAAACGCAATGCGCAGTGTATCTGCGGGTGCATCTGCAAAGTATAATATTTCTGACAAAGAACTAAAAAAGGCACCAACCGACCCTGGCGAACGTTATGCATGGGCAACAACACAATGTATTGCCAAGGTATCTGGTTGTACACCTGATGATGTATCTGAAACATACGATAAATTGATTGAACAATCTTGTACTGCGGCGGGTGTATCTGCTCAAATGAAAAAGTTACAATCGAACATTGGAAAAACGAAAAACAAATCTACATGCGAATCGGAAATTACGGTTTGTATAACAGATGCAAAACGTTGCACATCTGATTACAGAAATTGTGAAGAAAATTCTGATTTTGACAGATACTTTTCTGTCTGCAGTGCCGAGGTTACAGGTTGCGACGAACACATATCTGAAATTCGAACAGGACTGATTGCGTCACGCGATGGTGCTATTAAAAACGCAGGTGCATTACTGGCAAAAATAGTCGCAATGTATCAAAACACCCGTGAAAACAATTTTGCGAACATCAAATCTGGATGCAAAAACGACGGTGCATTTAACGAATGTGTCCAGACGGTATGTGCAAACAACATGCCCAATCAATGTGGTGATGGTTTTGAACGCACAGAAAAGGCATCTGCAATTTCACTGTGTGAATTTCATCGTGTGGCATGCGACGCACTGGATTAAGGAACAAAATATATATGATATATAAACACGATAATTTTTTAAGCAAACATATCCATACAATAATGTGTGGTTTGGTTGTTATGTCTTGTACGATTCCAAACATTGCAAATAGTGCCACTGTTAAGCGTGGAACACGTTCTGCGATACCTGCAAAATCTGAGCCCGAAGTTATCATAGAAAACAAAACATCACAATTTGATGATTTTATGTCTGAAATGGATTTATCTACAACTGGGGACGACAACGCATTAGCAGACAGCATTCGTGCCCAACGTGCTGCTTTCACCGCACAAAGTAACCAATCAATCGCAAAAATGGAATCCGAACGTGCAATGGCCGGCAACCACAACGATTGCGATAAAAAATTGCGTGCATGTATGCAAAGTAAATGTGGAAACGATTTTACAAAATGTTCTGGTGACACAGACACAATGTTGGGCACAAAATTAGACTCATGTCGTCGCGACACAACGTGTACCGGCGAAGAATATCGTCTGTTCACAACTGAAATCAAAGCCGACATGGCCAGCAATGCCGAACTATCATTTTATAATTCTATTATTGATTGTGGCAACCGTTACAACGATTGTATAATTACACAATGCGGCAAAACATTTTCTAAATGTCTGGGCAAAAAATCTGGTGACAAAGCGGTTGAAAAATGTAAATCAATTGCCCAAGAATGCACCGAGCAAGACAGTGGCTTGGCCAGTCGTGCCATGTCTGTATTTGGCAATTTACGCACCGATGCCGAGGTTCAGGTTGCCAACAATGAAAAACGTTTATTGGAATTACGTGATTTAATGCGTGAAACATGCAGCAGATTGGGCGCAATGTTTGATGACCGTACATTGGATTGTGTTTACAGCGTTGAATTTTACGCAGGTGAAGATAACACATTACAGGCATCCAAGAAAGCATACGCAGGTTCAACATTTGCATGCACACCCAATTGGTTTGGTGTTGACGTAACAACATTTATGGAAAATGCCCAACGTGCGACACGCGAACAAACGGCGGCATCATCTGCGATGTTGGGGTCTGGTTTGGGCGTTGGTGTTGGCGCAGTAACATCTGGGGCGGTTGATCGTGCCGTTGACAGAAAGAAAGCCGACGACGAATTACACAAAGCATTATGCGAAAAAGACGACGCTGGCGTATGGAATAAAACATTAAGCACATGTAAATGCAAAGGCGATAATATGAAATTCGACAAAGAACAAGGTTGCGTGATAAACGGAAAGAAAGTCGCACGACAAGCAAAAAAAAGAAGTTAAAGACGACAGAAAAGCACAAAGAAAAGAAGAACGTGAACAGAACAAAATAAATCGCCAAACAAACAAGTAATATAAACGTGAAAAAATTATTTTTAATCTTTACCGTACTGTTTACATGTGCCCTGCCCGTGTCTGGTTTTGGGGATGTTGTTACAAATAACAGGAACACATTCAACGACCTAACTCAAGGATTTTCAAATAAATTTACACAATTCCAAACAGAATCCCAAGACAAAATGCAACAGCTTCGCAGTGAACAACAAGAACAAATGGAAAAAATGCGCCAGGAACAGCAGGAAAAAATGGCGCAAATGGAAAAAGAAGCAAAAGCACAAATGGAAAAAATGCGCCGTGAACAACAAGAACAAATGGACCAACTTAAACAAAAATATGACACAAAATTAAATGAACTAAAAGAAAAAGCCCCAAAAGCATTTCGTGACATAGAATTAAGTTTTGCAGAATATATACGAAACACACCATTTGAAAATTGCGATCTGGGGTATTCATCCATAAAATGTTATAAAGACAACAACAAAACATATTCCGCATGGGCTTGTACACTAAAACCCGGAATCACCAAAGAAAAAATGAACCAAGACGTTCAAAAACATTGTTCTACAATCAGGCAAGAGTTGGAATTCAAACCAGATATACCAGAAACAACGAATGCAAACGATACCGAAACAGACGAAGAAAATGACACCCCTATTCGTATGACCGCACAGGTTGAAGAATTATCACCAGAAGCTGAAGTTAACGCACATGATGAACACGACCCAAGCCAAGATTCACAAGGCGCACCATTCGCACCCGCACAAAACAATGCTTGGAATACAAATTATAACGATTCAAATGAAACACCAGATTCTGCCCCCTCCCCAACGCAGGACAAATCTGCATCGGCAATGATAGCCCAAGAAGCAACCAGAAAGGCAGAAAAAAATAAAGAAACATGCACACCTGTACAGCGTGATAAAATAAATGCCACAAATTGCAAAATTTCCCCTGATGGTAAATACAGTGATATAGAATGCAAAGCTGGGTATACAAAAAACACCGATGGAACCAAATGCGAAAAATCTGATACACCTGATAAAAAAGCAAAACCAGAGCTAATTAAAATATCTGGTATTGTAATTGAAGCAACAACATCAGGAAATGAGCAAACAATTGGTGGCGTTCGTATTAAGTATGATGAAGGCAAAAAAGACAAAGATGGGAACAAAAAATACGCCCAACATCAAACCGGTAACAACGGTCGATTTGCCATTAATATTGTTCCAGGTTCAACAATTACATTCACACACAAAATGTATCAAGATATAACAACATCCTATTCTGTTGCAACAAAAGACGAAAAAATTAAAATGACACATAAATCATTAGCTGCTCAACATGGTGCCACAGTTGGTGAACCATGTCCTGACGACGTCTTGAAAATATTAAATGCAGAATCAGGCACGTATAAAAAAGATGCCACAACAGGTTCAATTTATTGTAATATAAAAAAATGTACAAGCAATCTTAAAATAACAAAAACAGAAAAACCTGAACCCATCAATTTTACAGATCTAGACATTATGCTAGAACGCTGCGAATGTCCGGACAACCTTCCAGTTAAACGCAGTCAAAATGGGGTGCTAGAATGTATACCAGAAGAACTTATTCATATATCAGGGTACGTAACTAATTACAAAAACGAAGCACTGCCGGGTGTAAAAATCAAAATCGACAAAAAAACAATAAAAACAGATCCAAGCGGTCATTTTACTCTATCAGCACAAATTGGCGCCAAAATCCTGTTATCTCACAAGGGATACGAAGATTACACACATACAATATGGGCAGATAACACAAACCCAACTATAGTAATGATAGAGGCAAATGCTAAAAATATCCAACGTGGCGGAAATGTCATTGATGAAAAAGGCGACCCAATGCCAAACATCACTATCAAATATGGTAATAAAAAAATACAAACAGACAAAGACGGCCGGTTTGATATCACCGCCCCAAAAGGTACTGTTATGACATTATCTGCAAAAGGTTATGAAGATATAAAAATAACCCTTGATGAAGATTGTCCTAATTGCGATATCGATATGACGCCCACAGAAAAATCGGCAAATAATGCCAAAAAGAAAGAATTATGTGAAGCAGATGGTCCAAACAAAGGCAAATGGAACGAAACATTTAAAACATGCAACTGCAAAGGCAAAACATTCTTTGATGAAGACAAAGGTTGCGTTGAATCAACCCAAGACTTTATAGATGACCAAAACAAATTGAATCAATTATACGAACAATTCGGAAAACAATTGAAAACCATCACGACCCCAAGTGAACAATAATGAAACATATATTAATTGCATCTTTATTAACAATATTCACCGTCATATCACCTGTGATGGCGGAGGGTAATCCTTTTGAAAATATAACAGATGCAAATCAATTATTAGAAAAATTTCAATCAGAATCCGATAAAATCATAGATGACTTTAAAGGGAAAAAATCAAAAGAAAAAAATGCACTGAAAAAACTTGCCAAAGACAATATCCAAAAAGCAAAAGAAGAAGTCGGTAAATTAACAAAAAGCGGTGCCACACCCGCATCTGATGCCTCAGAAAACACACCACCAACCAAAGAAGAAATCCAAGAATTACGTGATAAAGCTGATGCGGCACATGAACGTGAAAATTCAATGGCGAATAAAATGCTGGGTGCGGCCGGTATCGGTGCAACCGGTATTGGTGGCATGATGCTGATGCAGGGATTGTCTGAACAAAAGGCTGATGATAATGCCGAAGAACAAATGGCTGCATACCTGTCCACATTTATGTGCAGATATGGCGATGGTCGTGCCAAAGGTGGTGAATCTGATATTGAATTGCCTGGCGCCAATGCGTTATTACCACTGTATTCAGAATATGTAACATTGGCAAATGAAACCAAGGCTATGAAAACAGAACTGGATTTAAAACCAGGCATTGAATCTGAAAGTATCTTGGATAACGCAGCATCTGGATTATATGATGATGAAAACAGTGGCAAAACATCTGGTGCATTTGCATCATTGGCACGTGCATTACAAAACCCAGATGGCGAAGATGCGAAAAAATGGGCCGAACAAACCGAAAAAGCATCTAAGAACATAAAAACAGGTGCGATTACTGCGGGTGCCGGTGCGGTTGGTGGATTGGTTGGTCATATTACTGAAAGTGCGGTTTATAAAAAGAAAGCAGAAAAAGGCACAGAAGATTCAGACGATGATTCTGATAAATAATATATATTCGCCCAATAATAACTTTTAAAAAACGCCCCAAATGGGGCATTTTTTTACATCTTTCTGATATAATCAACGTCTATTTCTGTGGTAAAGATACCTTTATCAACATCACCGTATATTTTTATCACTTCTTCTGGTGTAACGGTCAAACCACCCCAATCTTCGTCATCAATTTCAACCACGATTGAACCGGTGGAATCTTCAAACAAATATTTTTCGTCACCATTGCGTTGCAAAATAACACCCTGTAAAATAACCGGTGTATCATCACGCATTGCTTTGACCTGTTCAACAGTAATAATTGTATCATCACCACCAACAAATCCACCCGGCATATATCCAACAACCGGTCCTTCTATTGGTACTGCAAATGCACCACCAATTGAAAATAAACCTGCCAAAACTGCCATTGATACTTTTTTCATGAAAGTCTCCTTTTGTTTGTTTTTATATATGATGGTATTATAACATATAAAACAGACCTTGTATCTAGGAAAAAATATTACAAAAATAACAAATAAAAACTTGCTTTTTAAACACAATATTGGTCAAATACGTTATAGGATAAAAAATAAAACAAAGGAAGAAACACATGGCAGGCAGTATAAACAAAGTCATCTTGGTTGGAAATATCGGACAAGAACCACAAACCCGCACAATGGGCAATGGTCAAAAAGTGGTCAGTTTTTCATTGGCAACATCCGATCGTTGGCGTGATCGTGCAACAGGTGAACAAAAAGAACAAACAGAATGGCATCGTGTTGTAATCTTTAACCCAAATTTGGTTGAAGTTGCAGAACGTATGTTACAAAAAGGCACAAAATTATATCTAGAAGGTTCCCTGCGTACACGCAAATGGCAAAATCAACAGGGTGCTGATGTTTTCACAACAGAAGTTATATTGAATCAATTCGCAGGTCAAATGGTAATTTTATCTGGTGCAAAGGCAATCGATGGCACAGGCAATGAATACACCGCATCTGCACCAACATCACAACCACGTGAAGAAATTTCTGTTTCTGAAATCGGTGATGATATACCATTCTAAAAAAAACCGCCAATTGGCGGTTTTTTTTAATCTACAATATCCACAAGTTTAACTTTGAATACAACTGATTTGCCGGCTAAATCTGGAACATAGTCTGTTGGGAATGTGATATTAACATCACGTTCTTCACCTTCTGCCATACCGACAACTTGATCTTCAAAGCCAGGGACGAATTGACCACTGCCCAATTTCAATGGGAAATTTTCCGCTGTGCCGCCTGGGAATTGAACACCGTCTAAAAACCCTGCGAAATTAATAATAACGTCGTCACCGTTTTCAGCAGTTACAACCCTGTCACATGCAGTCAAACCCAATGCCGCACAAACACCAACAATAGAAGCAATTTTTTTCATTTTTCTTTCCTTTGTTTTTTGTTAATTATCTGTAGACACATCTGAACCCGTATTCACGCATAGTCGCACCTTCGGATTCAATTCTGTAATCAAAATATGGCGTTGGACGCATCGCATCAAAAGATGGTTTATCATAAATCACAACAATGCTGTCTGCATTACGCCCGCAAACGCGTTTCATTTCATAATCTGCAACCGCCGCCAACACAGTACGTGCATCGCCATCAACATCCATACCATCTGCATTTTGCATCATACGCAAACGCATTTCACGCATTTCACTGTCCCCCAGTAATATTTGAACACGGACCATTGTACCCTTGTATTCTTGCCAACGTGTTTCCATACGTGATGTATCCCAACGCTTAGAATCTTGTTCAATTTGCGCCTTGGACAAAGGCTTATACGAATCGATATTTGCATATTGATTATCCGCCGTCATTTGACCTGCCGTCACTTCGTTATACAGCGGTGCATCAGGACCACCATTTTGAAAATCATCCGCATTGTATGGCAAACCGCCACAGCCCGCCAACAAAGTACCAATACACAAAGTCATAAAAAATGATTTTTTCATATTATATCTCTCTTTTTTTCTATTTTATCAAATAAACCTTTTTGATTCAAGCCACGATTTATGATAAAATTATCTTGATGTCAAATATAGTTCTTGAATCTTTATTAAAACCACTGGCAGATTTTTATTCTCCGTCATTCGTAGAAGAAATCGCCATTAATCACGCAGGTGAAGTGTGGATGCGTCTGCATGGTGCCCGTGTTCCATGGGTTTCATATAAATCAGAAGTGCTTAGCAAACAATATTTAATCGATTTAATACACACTGTTGCGAACATTTACGAACGACCATTTGATCCTGTTCATGGTATACCTGTGGTTTATGCCACCCTGCCCGGCAATCATCGTTTTACTGCGATTGCAGGTCCAAATGTACAATATGACGAATCGGACATCACAGGTGGTGTCGCATTAAATATACGTGGTGGCGGTGCCCCGGATACCAGTTTTGAAAACTATCACCTACGCCGTGGACAAAAATTACTTAAAATCAAAACCAGACAAAAAGAACGACCAGACGACCCATATGACCGCCTGATGTCTGCAATTAATGACGGCAGCCCTATTTTAATCAGTGGTGCAACATCAACAGGAAAAACAACATTTTTAAATCATCTGTTGAAATTGATTGACCAAAACAGTCGTGTTATAACTGTTGAAGACGCACGTGAAATTCGTGTTCCCCAGGCTAATCGTGTACACTTTATATTATCCAGAACAGAACAAACAAACGAATTTAATTACGCACGTCTGTTGGACTTGGTTGTACGTATGACCCCAGATGTAATTATCGGCGGCGAAATATCAACAGATAACGCATCTGTATTGTGGGAAATGTTGGGAACTGGGCACGACCACTTTTATACAACAATTCACGCAGAAAATTCCGAGGCCGCCTATGCCGCATTTGCAGACCGTATTTTACACACTCAACCTGCATACAATCGCACAGATTTAATTGCAGAAATGAAAAAGAAAATACGTGTTGTCCAGTTATCTCGTGATGGCGCACTGCGTGCAGTAACCGAAGTAGTATAAAGAAAAAAGGAAAAATATATGTCTAATAATTTCACACCAAGTAATGAATATAACGATATCGTCACCCAAGCCAATGAATATTCAAAACAAAAATCTGATATGGCAGGCATACGCGAACAAGAACGTCTTGATAAAGCATATGAAAATATGATGAAACGCAGAAAAAAAATTAAAGGTTTTTTTAATGGTGTAAAAAAAATATTCACCAAACAAAAAATGAAAGAAAATTACCAACAACAAGAACGCTAAAATTAAATCCCGCAAATGCGGGATTTGTTCATCGTTGAACAATATTTGACGATACATGATTATACATATTAACCGCCCAGCGACACAAAGCATCTTGTGCCTTATTAAATTCTAATTCTACAGAATCACGCATATCATACTGTTTATTATTTTGATATTCATAATATTGTTTTTTTAAACACATTACTTCTTCACACAAATCATCATATACAGTATCCCCATGAACACGTGGTGGCAACCAAAAACCATATGCATATCTTGGGCCAAAATAACTGCATTCATAATTTAAACGATCTGTATCAATCAACAACTTTGCTATACCACCCTGTTCGTTATATACAGTATCAATATTGTTAACTTTGCATGTATCTTTTCCACCTGCAATAAACAAAGAATCATTGTTTAAAAATTTACCAAACGGCACCACCATAGAAAATTTATACATTTTTGGTTTAGCAATTTCCGCAGTAACCATTTTTGGTGCAACCAAACTCATCACACATAATGCACCAACTTTCAATTTATGTTTAATATTTTTCATAAATATTTCCTTACTATTATTGTACTCTGGACAACAAAGAAAAATTCTTGTCTTTGGCTATCAATGCTTTATATTCTTGCATTTGTACGTATAAACGCAATGTAAATGCATTATCACCATTAACAATTGGTTCACCTGCCAATTCTGATGGTTTAATTATATAACCTTTTTGAATACTTTCCGGTGCAATATTAACAGGAAAAGCAACTGTATCACCAGGTCGCATAACAGCATAGGCATCATAATAAGAAAAAGCCCTTTCACAAAATCTTGGTATTTTAACAAATGTATCCCTGTCGCAGAATACACCTACATCCCATTTGTTATCACCATCCGTATCTAAATAAACATTCGGACTTTTTTTACAAATAATTTTTCCAAAAACCATTGTCGACATATTATATACCTCTTGCTCTACTCATTATAATATAATACAAAATATTTTATTGTCAATAGAAGATTGTAAAAAAACACAGGGGTTTCACACCCCTGCTTTTTTTTCATAACCTGATTAAATTACTTTAAAAATAAACGATTATATACTTTTTCATTTACCTTTGTTGGATATTCACGCATCAAGAATGAATTATAATCATCTGTTACAAATGTTTTTGACATATTTTCAGATTCTTTGCGCAAATTCGCACTTTTCTTTGCGTCTGCATCTGGCAAAGTCGCCTTTGTAATATCTACAACATAGAATGCATCAGACGATGACACAATCATCTTTTCACCAACTTTATTTGCAAATGCTGCAACCAACACATCATTTGGTGCCCCAGATGTACGTGATACACTGGCAGATTTTTTACCCTTGAACGTTCCATCTTGCTTTAGCCCCATCAGTATTTCATTTGCACGAACGTATGCTTGTTTTTCCTGTTCTGCATGTATCCAATCTGCAACCAAAGATTTTTTCACAGAATCAAATTCTGCATTATGTGCTTTGTTTATTTTATCAACACGCACAAACAAAAATCCATCTTTGGTTTCAATCATTTCACTTTCCAGACCTTCGTCCATATCAAATATTGTTGCAATCATCGAATCGCTTAAGTTTTTATCTGCTGGTCTGTGTTCACGATCAAACGCCTTTAATTCTACAAACTTTGCACCATGTTTTTTTGCCACATCACGCATTGTTTCACCTGCGATAATATCGTCTTCAACCTTAATCGCAATGGCATAACCCGCATCATATTTATCAGGCTGACTCATTTCCGCAGGAATAAAGACATAAGACACACTGCGTGTTTCAGGCACAACATGTGGACGTTGTGCATAGAACTGTTTTAATTGTTCATCCGTTGGGTTATCGATTTTAAAATCAGAAAACTTTACAGTTACATAATCAACATCACGTTTTGCATATCTGGCATTAAAGTTTGCCTTAACAACAAATTCAGGCACCGCAACAGGCACATCAATTGCACCCAAAACCATAGAACGCAATGTATCACTGCGTAAAACATCTGCAAAATCCGCTTCGCTGTATCCTGCGTTTGCCAACACAGCATCAAATTTTTGTGCAGAAAATTTACCATTATCTTGGAAATCAGACAAATTACGTATTTGATTTGCAATTCGTTTATCTGTTACAACAAATCCTAAATCGTGTGCACGATTTTCCGTCATCTGTTGAGTTACCAATTCAGACAAAATCTGTTTAGAAAAGGCATTCTGCGATTCGTTATCTGCATACAATTTACGCTGGGCTTCACGATCCATCTGTGCCAGTGCACGTGAACGTTGTGCATTAAATTGTTGTGCGGACACATCTGCATTTCCCACACTCATAACAACATTATCGTTAACAGATGCACCAAAAATCCATTCTGCGACCCCCCATCCCACGAACGAGAAAGCCAATATAGCGATTAACAGTTTTGCGACTAATTTTTCTGATGCGTTTCTTAAATATTCTAGCATTTAATCCCCTTTTGGGTTACCATAGCAAAATAAATTAGATAAAATCAACGAAAAAAAGGGGAAATCTAATGAAAATTATCGCAGGCAATTGGAAAATGAATGGGACCTCAGAAAACCTGATACAAATGACCCAAGATTTATCAAAACTGGACACAGAGAATAAAATAATTCTGTGTGTACCATATACAATGCTGTGCACACCATCTGACAAAATCGCATTGGGTGCCCAAGACGTCAGCACGCACACACACGGTGCATACACAGGCGAAGTATCTGCACAAATGATTGCGTCCACTGGGGCAAAATACGTAATTGTTGGCCACAGTGAATGCCGTATGTATCATGGCGACACAAATGCGACTGTTCGCACCAAGGCACAAAACGCATTAGACAATGGTTTGATTCCTATTATATGTGTTGGTGAAACAATGGAAGAAAAACAATCTGGTCAAACAATGGAAATAATCGAATCGGGTGTACGTGAATCTGTTCCTGAAAATCCACAATCTGAAATTATCATTGCGTATGAACCACGTTGGGCAATTGGTGCAGGCCTGACCCCATCAGATACAGAAATTGCGACCGCCCACACATTAATTGCGAAAACATTATCTGAAATGGGTCTGGGTGGAACGGCTGTGTTATACGGTGCATCTGTCAAAGGCACAAACGCAGCATCAATAATGTCCATACCAAATGTAGATGGTGTATTGGTTGGCGGTGCGTCCTTGAAATCAGACGATTTCATACCTATAATAACCAGTGTAAAATAGTTTTATAGTACACAACAAAGGAATATATCGTGAACGAAGACAAAGAAGTAAAAACAGAAGAAGTATCAATTGACACAGCAACACCAGAAACTGTGGAAAATAAACCAGATGATACTGTTGAAAAATTAAATGCACAGATTGCGGAATTAAATGATAAATATTTGCGTTTGGCTGCGGAGTTGGAAAACACTCGCCGTCGCAGTGCATTGGATGCAGAATCACGTGCCCGCAATCGTGCGATGGGTATTGCAGAAAAAATATTACCGGTAATGGACGCTATTGATGCGGCATTAAATCACAATCCAAACGATGCAGGCATTAAATCCATGGCAATGGCAATGGAATCTGCATTTGAACAAATCGGGATTACACGCATTAAATCAGTCGGCGAAATTCTGAATCCACAATTGCATAACGCAATTCAGGTCATAGAACCAACATCTGAAACCGACATGCGCCCTGTTCCCAATACCATAATACAAGAAATGCAAGCCGGATATATGTACGGCGACAACATATTACGCACGGCAATGGTTGTTGTGTCTAAATAAAAAATCCCCCGATTGGGGGATTTTTAATGTTGATTTTCTATTATTTTTTTGAAATTACGTACCAATACACATTTATGAATTTCACACAAATTCTTTAATTCTGTATTTTGTTTAATTTCTGCTTTTGATATTTTATCGCAATGTTTACCTGTGATACGACATACAGGTTTACCATAACGCACTTCACACAAACCTATTATTTGATGCTTTGATGCTTTTGTTTCTTCTTTTTCGGATTGTTTTGCCTTTTGCTGGGCAACAAACTTTTCTTTCATTTCTTCTATGGTTAAATTTTTGTCAATAGCATAAAAATACCCATTTTCTTGCTGAAACCATGATCGAGAACACAATATTTTATCCCCACGTTCGACCTTACTATCCGGAGCACATCTAAAATGAACATTTCCCCACTTTTCATTATAAATATATACCTTACATTGCATTTCCTTAAAAAACTGATCCTCCCAACAATATTTTCCTACAACCAATGATTCAACTACTTCTTCCATAACAAAATCCTTTTATTTATAGTCTATACGCAGTTTATCATATAAACAGATATTCGTTTCGTCAATCAAAAAAACACAAAAACCACGATTTCAGTTTGGTTATTATCACATAATCCCGAATAACAACAAGTTTTTTTCAATAAAAAAAATCCCCCGATTGGGGGACTTTTTTTATATCTTTACAGATTATTATTCTGCATCTGTTGCAACTTCTGTTGTTACTTCTTCTGCAACAACTTCTGCAACTGGTTCTTCTGTTGCAACTTCTTCTTCAACTTTCTTGGAACCGAATGTCAAAGATTTACCAGCAACCAACGCGTCAATTTCGTCTTGGGTCTGGGCAACATAGATTTTAACAGGAACAATAACATCTGGATGCAAAGCGATTTTTGTATCAAATGCGCCAACAGATTTAATTGGTGCACCCAACAATACCTGTGCAGATTCAACAGAAACACCTGCAACTTCTTTCAAAGTGCGTGCGATATCACGTGTTGATACAGAACCATACAATTGACCTGTATCACCGGCCTGACGAATCATGTGCAATTTAGCATTTTTAACCAAATCAACATTTGCTTCTGCTGATTTTTTGGCTGCTTCTTGACGTGCTGTCAATTCTGCTTTTTGTGCTTCAAACAATGCAACGTTTTCACGTGTAAAGCGCATTGCTTTGCCATTTGGCAACAAAAAGTTACGTGCATATCCAGTTTTCACTTCTACTGCGTCACCAATGTTACCCAATTTTGTAATTTTTTCTGTTAAAATAACTTTCATTTTATCTGTCCTTATTTTTGTTTAAGTTAGGGATAAATCCCAAATATTTACATAGATGCGATTAAAAATAAATTATGTGTGGCGTTGGCATATGTTTAGTATATCGTTACAAACACTGTCAATAACGGTCAAACACAACCAACGCCCCCAGAATTTAAATTTAACCCAAATTGTTACGAACAAATGGCATTAATCCCAAATGACGTGCACGTTTAATAGCCTTGGCTAATTCACGTTGTTCTTTTTGTGGAACGCCACTGATACGTGATGGCACAATTTTACCACGTTCTGTGATAAAGTGTGACAAAGTTTTAATATCTTTATAGTCAATAACCTTGCCCTTTAAAGGGTTAGATTTTTTACGATAAATTGCTGCACGAACTGCCATTATTCAGCCTCCTCTGTATTTTTTTTCATCATAATAGAAGGTGTTGTAGACAATTCTTCAACACGAACATTCAAGAAACGGATAACGTCTTCATCAATACGTGAACGGCGTTCCAATTCTTTGATTTGAGCACCCGGCAATTCAATATTCAACATAACGTAGTGAGCCTTGCGGTTTTTACGAATAACGTATGCCAAATTTTTCAATCCCCAGAATTCTGCGGATTTAACATCGCCGCCCAGTTCTTTGATGATTTCTGCAAATTTAGCCGCTTTTTCTTTTACCTGCGGTTCGGTCAGGTCCTGGCGGAAAACCAAGACGCTTTCATAGTAAGCCATTTTATTTCCTTTGGTTTATATCAGCCGACAACCCCATGTCATCAGCAGGAACGGTGTCAATTATGACAAATTTCTAACAAAAATCAAGGTTTTTTTACCAAGGCATTTACACAAAAAAACCAGACATCATGCATCTGGCTATAAAATCACACGGAACATCTGAAATATTTTTAGATTGCACACATAATTTATTCAAGAAATTATAACTATTACACCATTTAATCCACCCATGATATGCGGCCAATTGTCCGACTGCCAATTCGCTGGTATCATTATAGATTGCGATATTCAATATACGTTTTTTTAATTTTTTTACGCCATATTTTCTTAGCATTATAAACTTTTTAAAATGCCTGTAACCGATAAAATTCACGCCACGTTCGACTGGGAAAATCACACTTTTAGAAAACTCCAGTTTTAAAACATCACCCAAAAAATCCTTTAATTGAGATTTATATTGTTTCAATTTTGATTTATCATCTGAAAAAATACAAAAATCATCACAGTACCTGATATAATCACGGCATTTAAGTTTTTCTTTGACAAAGTGATCCAGTTCATTCAGGTAAACATTTCCCATCCATTGGCTGGTCAAATTACCGATTGGCAGATTTTTTTCATCACCGCACGACCAAATAATATTTTTCAGCACCGCCAGCAATTTTTTATCTGCGATTTTTCTTTTTATAATATTGAACATAACGTTGTGATTTATACTGGGGTAAAATTTTCTGATATCGCATTGCAGTGCATATTTATTACGTCTTATAAAATGCATAATTGCCTTAGAAGCCTTGTGCAAACCTTTACCTGGAATACATGCATAAGAATCACGAACAAAAGAACTTTGCCAAATTGGTCCCAAAACATTAATCAATGCATGATGAACGATATGATCTGGGTACAGTGGTAAAATATATATTAATCTTTCTTTTGGTTCATAAATTTTTCGGATTTTATATCTAGATGTATTAAAAGTTCCATCAATCAAAGATTGTTGTAATTGTTGTAACAGTATTGTTTTATTTTTCAGAAATTTTTTTGTTGCGCGCTTTGATTTTTTTGATTTGACCGCCTTTTTTGCAGCCAACTCTAAATTTTCCATAGAAATAAAATCATCCCACAGATGTTTATAACGTTTCATGATTTTTTTTACGAGAAAGAATAATATTTATCTACTTTGATGATTATGGTTTTCAAAGGCAATTTATCTTTAACGGCTTTGATTTGGTCGATTAAGACGACACTGCCTGTAAAAGTGACATACACTTCACCATCGCACATAAATTGCATTTGCAGACATTCTGAATTTTCACGTTTATTTGATTTATTAATTCTGTAATCCAATATGATAATATTTTTATTTAAGATTTCTTCCAGTCTTTTTTTATTACCTGGCATAGGCAATTTATCACGTGCCAAATCTGCGAAACATTCCAACCTATTCAGATTTAAATGTTTAATTTCATCTATGGTCATTATTCTCTCTCTTTTGATACAAATTATTGAACATCCCGGGTCTTCACCAAACTATGGGTTACCAACCCAGATGTTCCCTGCGTAATGTATTCGTAGGGACATGACTTTTTTTCATCACATCCAAACAGGTTACACCGCCCCGCCATTAGTTACAAAACGGCACAAATTCGAAAACAGATGCCTCTTTCACATCTGAAAAGTGTTTGTACACTTTGTCCCACAGGTCAGCAAAACTTTTGTCACCAGGAGCCCAAGCGAACCGACCACCGCCCCACGGAACGCGAGATTGTTCGCGTCATCGTTGCGCAAGTTGTTCGCACAGTTGTTCGCGCAATTGTCCGCGCAATTGTCAGCCGAGCCGTTGTCGTTGTTGAACACCCACGGAGCCGACAAAAACGGTTGCGAACCAACTGGATTCACGGCGATGCAACCTATTCCCACGGGTTTCCCCGGGGGAACCTGTATCCGGCATCAAGATATGAAAACATATCTTGATGCCAATTGTTAATCTTTCCCCGATGCGCATGTCCGCTTTGCCGACATGCGCATCGGGGCGCACTCCGGCCTGAGATTGGTGATTAATCACCAATCTCAGGCATTTTTAACGTTTTAGTTTTCCGTCTTCAGCTTCCATCCCATAAACGTATATCCTGGCTTTACTGGGTCTGCCGGTACCGTTATCGCTTCGTTATACGTACACTGGTTTTCGATTATCGCACCATCGTTTGCCGGATCCCACGCGATATTCAGAACGTTCGCCGCACACGTCCCACCGGCCGATACGGCCCCAAGCGAACCGACCACCGCCCCACGGAACGCGAGATCGCCCGCGAAATCGAGGCGCAAGTTGTGCGCACAGTCGTCCGCGCAATCGTCCGCGCAACCGTCAGCCGAGCCGCCGTCGTAGATGAACACCCACGGAGCCGATGTAACTATTTCCTTGGTCCCACCGGTTGGCATAAATCCATCCATTTGGCAATAACAGTATTGGCCGGTACTGTCCGTGCTGTAATTCGCGTTTGGTTCGGTCATAAATACACCATACAATGCCTTATACATCTCTGCTTCGCTTTTGGTACCACTCATTACGTCCGTTATCATATTCGCTGCATATTCTGCTTTGTCCGCACCTGCAAGGGGTTCCAAACCCGACTTAAACGCTTCTATGGTCATACTGCCACTCATTATACCTTCAAAACTCATCATTATGTATTCTATTGATGGATCTATCTTAGGTTGGCATGATGCCTTGCCGTACACGATACCCTCTGCATACTTTGTGGCCCAGGTTCCTTTCTCAGTTAAACCTGAATCTGAAAAATTATAATCATATGGATCTCCATCGATTTCAACTGCTGCTGAACCTATACCTTCATCTGTCAAACTTATCGGGACCAATGGATCTTTTTCTACTAAACTTACACCGCCACCATTCACGTGGTAACCCTCTTCACATGCCGTCGCACCACATGTATCAACCCCTGTGCCAAAGTAATCATTACCAGATACCTCCGTCGCATGTGCAATGTTCGCCGTTGCAACCGTACATGCCGTATAGCATTGTGTGTCCGCACCTGCACCTTCGACACTGTTCGGATATCCTGTTGGGCACGTCGCTATACTGGTCGCTGCGTTATCAACCGTGAATCCAGTTCCACCAACGCAATATGATCCGGACGGACAGGTTGCCTTGTCCACAGATGTTTCTGTTACGTTCAGATACTGACCAGGGTTCAATGTATAATCTATCAAATCCCATGTCGCAATAGTTTTTGCAGTCGCATTATTATCCGACACACCCAATACATCAACCGTACAGGTACTAGCCTCTGTAATTTTTGCATCTGCACCGAATGCGCCAAATGACACCATGGTCATCACAAACGCACTGGATAATATTTTGTTTCTTTTCATATCTCCATCCCTTCTTTCTTTTTTTTGTTGTTTTGTTTTTCTTCTTTCGTTTTTTGTCGTTTATTTCTTTCGTTCTTGCCGTTGTTTTGCTTTCTTCCTTTGTCATTGCGAGCGATAGCGTGGCAATCCAGTCATTCTTCCTTGTCATTGCGAGCGAACGCGTGGCAATCCAGTCATCGTTCCTTATTATTACAAAGCCAAATTCACTAGATTGCCGCGGTCGTTACACTCCCTCGCAATGACAATGTTTTTAATTTTTTCTTTCTTGTGCCTTTTTTCCTTTTCTTGTTGTGTGCTTCGCACTACTTATTCACCTGGTTTCTGGACTCAGAGTCCAGAATGACAAGAGTTTTTATGTTCTTTTTTTACGAACACCTTTCCTTATTACTTCCTTGTCATTGCGAGCGGACGATAGTGAGCGTAGCTGTGTCATACGAAGCACTCTGTGCGAAGTATGGCAATCCAGTCATTCTTCCTTGTCATTGCGAGCGATAGCGTGGCAATCCAGTTGATGCATTATTATTACAAAGCCAAATTTACTGGATTGTCACGGGGTTTGCACCCCTCGCAATGACAAGAGTTTTTAAGTTCTTTTATTCCGAACATTTTTTATTGTTTTTCCTTTGTCACGCCTATCGTAGGCAGGAATGACAAAAAAGCCTCGCAATGACAAAAATTTGTAAGTTTTTCTATAACCCCTTTCCTTTTATTATCTTGTTATGGTTTTGTTTAAAAAAATAAACAAAACCACTGAATTATTTATACAGTGGTCAGGAGGTTCAAGACAATCACTAAGTATTGTGTGCTTATTCAATATATTCACAACCCTCCTGACCCAGTCGGCCAGGAGATTTAATTTTTCGCCCGTTAACAAATAAAAAAAACGCCAAACGGCGCCTTGATTCTTCGTCACAGACGCTTAGTGCAATGGGTCTTGACACCCCGTCACCAATAACCGCAATCATTGATGACATACATATTTTATCATATCACCACCACCCACCGCAAGGGGAAATTAAAAACCTTTGCCATCCTGGGGCTTGTTCGGGCCCCGCAAAAATACAAATTTTTGTGGGTGATGCCCCACAGAACCCAGGTTATCGTTCTTCCTTGTCATTGCGAGCGGACGATAGTGAGCGTAGCTGTGTCATACGAAGCACTCTGTGCGAAGTATGGCAATCCAGTCTTTCTTCCTTTGTCATTGCGAGGGGTGCAAACCCCGTGACAATCCAGTTGATGCACTATTATTACAAAGCCAAATTTACTGGATTGCCGCGGTCGTTACACTCCCTCGCAATGACAAAGTTTTTTAAGTTCTTGGTTCTATTACTTTTACCACACCAACGCAATAACAAGAGTTTTTAAGTTCACGTATTCCGAACATTTTCCCTTGTTTTTCCTTTGTCACGCCTATCGAAGGCAGGAGTGGGACCAAACAGTGTGAGCAACGCGAACCAATACACATATGTTCATAACGCAACACTGTTTTTTTATTTGGTGCATTCCATGCACACGTCTTAGACCCAACCCCTGCCTTCGATAGGAATGACAATAGTGCTTAAGTTCTTTTATAACGAACAAAAAAAATCCCCCGTGTGGGGGATTTTTATGGACATGCACCGTACGATGTCGCAACCGGCAGATTTTCAGAACATATACTGCCACTTAATTGACATGCCGCAGGTATAGATATCATATTACCGCCCGCAGGTTTGTAATTTATCTGGGCCTGGGAACAAACACTTGTGTTTGTAATGCTGGAACATGCCTGTTTCCATGTCGCACAATCCGTTACAACAATAGAAGGTGTAACTGTATCAGGCAAACGCAAGTTCCATTTTACATAATAGTCTTTCAGACTTTCAATTGTATATGACTTGTTCAAACCAACCTGAGACAAACCATCACCTACGTGACATGAAATATTGCTTTTTTCAACCAATGCGGTAATCGCTGTGGCCAAACCACCTGCACCAACACCGGCCGCTGCACCAATACCAATTGCCTTGCCATAGTTAGATTTATCACCTGCCAAAATTTCTGCAGAACCCAACAATGATTTCAAATCATTTAATTCAGCACGCATTTCTACTGCATCTATACAATCTCTGCCATTTGCCTGATCACACATGATTTCTGAACCATTTCTCAATTTCAAATTCAAACTTTTAAATGAACAAGGACCCAAAATATCTTTTTCGGTCAATCCATCTAAATCTTTTGCATCTAACAACGCTGCCAAATGATTTATACATTGCTGTTCATTTTGTACTGTGGGATTATTCTTACACTTTTCAAAGATACCATTGTTTTTATACAGATTACCCGTATCCTTCAATGAAACTACGTAATCCAAACATTTATTAAAGTCTGTTTCACTGCCACAATCCAACATTGCTTCCATAACATCAACAGCCGTTTTTCCTTCACAACGTGAAACAGCGATATCGTATTCATAATACTTGTTATACAAATCAACCAATTCGTTACATTGTGCAACTGTCAAATCCGCACCAATCTTTATCTCCGTTGTCAAGAATTGACTTATTGATGCAACCGTACCCGCATCTTTGAATGATTCAGATAACTTTTTCAAGTTCTGTTTATTGTTACAATCAAATGCACGATCACCGTGGCCAGCCATCGCACCAATTGATGTACCCAATACTGCACCACCACCAATACCAACAACCGCAACAGTCTTGGTAGTGTTCATCAAAGAAAATCCAAACAAATCTTTGTTACATGTAAATGATGAACCCGCAGGTTGCCATACCTCGGCCGGTTGGTCATCCCCAATTGCACCAAACAACCAATTATTCGTTATGTGTTTGTCTTTGTTATATGCCGCCACACGTACCAAACATGTTGCAGTCGCTGCATCCCAACGTGCATAATGTCCACGCTGTGCGTCAACCGCACCATTTGTATTCACATCAACACCAATTGGATTATCTTTGGTCAATGTATTATTCATCTGGGCATTATATGCACCAACAGTTTGTTGATATTCATTTGTTACAACATTGTTTGCATTTAATGCCGTAAAAGAAGAACCATAAACATTTCTGTCCAACAACAAACATGTATTTTCTGCCTGATTTGGTGTCAAACCTGTTCTACGCAAAACAAAATTGTAATATGCCGGTTGAATACGACGTGAATTAAAGTCAATCCAAACAGACGATGTAGAACTGTAAACTTTTTCACAATCGCGACGAACATTATCCTTACATCTGTCCACCTGAACCGCGCACAACCCCATACCGTTTATGATTGCGTTACGAACATCTTCGTTGAACATATCGTTCATACCATTTGGCAATGCACCATTATTTATACAGGCCTCTAATTCATTCATACATGTTTCAACAGTATAATCAGAATTTTTAACACCCCCATCTGGGCATTCTGGATTTGGGTTTGGAATATCTGGAGTAACATTTGGCCCCGGAGGATTAGAACCACCACCCGTATTTGCATTAGGTAAATCACCAGGAATATTTCCAATATTATTCAATGTTAATGTTGGCATACTGGGCATACGTGCAGTTGTTGTTGGAACCCCACCCGTACGCACACCTGCGTGCCCACCACGTGCAGTTGGTGCCGCCTCAGCCGCGTTCATAAACGCACACAGTCCCGCAGACATTGCATAAATACCAAATACCTTTAATAAATTTGCCATAAAGTTCCTCCCTATTATCCCTTGTATTATGCCATAAAAAACGCCATAAAAAAAGCACTTTTTTTGACAAAACCATCATTTTTATTAATAAGATTGACAAACTATTGTTATTGTCTATAATATAGACATGAAAAAAATATCAGAAATTTTAAAGAAATACAAAAAACCACTTATTTGGTCGATTTGTTACACATGTGTAATGTGGGTAATATTATATTTTTTATTTAACTTTGATATGTTCAATGGCGCACAATGGCACAGGCTGGCCCACTCACAATTACGCGGATTTCCAGGTTTTGTATTTGGCATTTTAATTTTGTCTGCAATTCCATTATATGTCGCAACAACTGTTATCACTGCACGCAAAAACGAATATCTGGTTACACTGCCCCAGATTAAAATTCCAAATATCATTAAAATCAAAAAAACAGAACCAAAACAACCAGACCCCACACAACCAGAACCAGAAAAAACACCAGAACCAGCGCAACCAGAAATTCCTGATGACGTTCCACATGAAATACGCACTGTTTATGCACGTGCCTTGCGAAATATGGAAGCATTACAATTCAACCAACCAGAACCAGAAAAAAAAACAGAATCTGAACCCGTTCCAGAATCTGAACCAGACCCATTGCCATTACCATCTGATTTTGATATATCTTTTACAGATACCCCTGGCTTTGATAACGAACCAGACGAAACAGTTCCTGTCTTTACCGATATAAATTTTGACAACACCGAAGATTCATCGCCAAATAACAATTCAAATTCACCAGAATACACATTTGACAATTCAGATGTTGTTACCCATCTGGAAAAATCTGGCCAGAAATACATTGTAAACAACAATGTCGTTATCACAGATAAATTTTCTATTATCACACACAGCGACACAGACTTTTGGGTAACAGACCCAGAAAATTGGTTTGCCACTGGCAAAACATGCCCATCACCAATTGCGATTGTAAAATATGCTGCGGAACAAAACGGAACAGTTCCTGTAATTTATCTGGCGTCAACAAATATTATGGATTTAGAAAGTCTGATACCACAATGGGAATCAGACGGAATTATTGTTATAACAGACATAAATAAATTATAATTTTTTAGCAATCACATATTTCTGATTACTGGTTTTTTCTACACGTATTTGAATAAATTTTTCCAAAGACCTTGCCAAATCACGCAACCCCTCTGCTTCGTGCCATCTTATAAAAGGTGTAACAAAAAACATAATTTCCCCACCATCATTCAATGATTGCAACAAATCTTGTATCATTTTAATATTATGGTCTTTTTTATGATAATTATACTGAAAAATATTAGACAAATACATCTGATCATATTTTCGGGTCAAATGCCCCGACAAAGACATAACATCAGACCATATAAAATTAAATGGAACTTTTACATTATTACGCAATTTTCTATACTGTCTGGCTGTCAAAACATTAAAGTTATAAGAACTATTCAAACGATATGCAACACCACGTGCAACATCCATAAAATCTTTTACATCATCTGACAACCCAAGCGATATTTTTTTATATTCTGGCACATCAGGTATATGTACAGACGCAGATTCAATTGAACTTAAAAACTTTTGATATTCACCATATCTTAAATTCTGCACAGCAGCCGTCTTAACATCCATCATAACCTTGGCACAATATGAAATATCAAATGTATCAACATGTGATGCACCATATATTTTATAAAAGAACGCTTGGTCCCCACTGGCTGCAACAGTTAAAACAGACTTACCCTGTGGCTTTAATACTTCCATTGCCTCGCTTAAATGCTCGTTAGAAATAGTATATGTAGGCGAAAATCTGCAAAACCCATCCATGATAAGTTTATACATACCATCTTTTGAAGAATAATGTGATAGCAATTCGTTATAATCCATAGGCACAAATATATACTATATTTTAATTCTGTCAACCAAAAGAACAAAAAAAAAAGAACCGTCAAAACGACAGTTCTTTTTAACCAACCAAAAAGGACCAAACTTAGCCCAACATTTTTGCAACTTCGTCGGCCAAGTTATCTTCACGTTTTTGGATACCTTCGCCCAATACGAAATATGCATAACCTGCCAATTGTCCACCGGCTTCGGCAATAACGTCTTTGACAGTTTTTGATGGATCCATAACGAATGGTTGTTCTTCCAGAACAGATTCGCCATAGTATTTTTTAATACGACCTTCAACCATTTTTTCAACAATGTTTTCTGGTTTACCAGCTGTTGCGCCTGATTCAATGAAAACTTTCTTTTCACGTTCAACGGCAACTGGGTCAACATCTGCGATTGTCATAAATTCTGGTTTTGTCGCTGCGATATGCATAGCAACTTTTGAACCAATTTCATCGATTTTTGCATCTATACCATTGATTGCGACTGCAACACCGATTTGCCCCATACCTGGAACCAATGCGTTATGAATATATGTAAAGATTTTATCACCTGTAACTTTTGCAACACGGCGTAAATTCATATTTTCACCAATTGTTGAAATAGTTGCAGCGATATCATCTTTTACCGCTTCCATAGTCGCATCAAAATCACCTTTTAATTCCATTGCTTTGGCTGCGACATCTGCGACCAATTTTTGGAATTTTTCATTTTTTGCAACAAAGTCAGTTTCTGCATTCAATTCAACAACACAACCCATATTGTCGCATTTTACCACTGTTACCAAACCAGATGCAGCAACACGACCCGCCTTTGATGCAGCCTTTACGATACCTTTTTGACGCAACCAATCAGCCGCGGCTTGGATATCGCCGTCATTTTCCATCAATGCTTTTTTACAATCCATCATACCTGCGGATGTTTTTTCACGCAATTCTTGAATCAATTTTGCTGTAATTTCTGCCATTGTAATTTCTCCCATTGTTATAAAGAACAATTTGTGCAGGGGCTATCCCCTGCACTATTAAATTTATTCAGATATTATTTATCTGCTTTTTCAGCCAATTTGCTGCGACGTTCTGCACGTGCTTCGGATGTTTTAGATTTAGCTTTTGCTTCTTTTTCTTTGATTTCATCTTCTAAATCATCGGCCGCATCCGCTCTCATATCTGATTCAACTTTTTTACCTGCAGGTCCACCCAAGTGCTTTTCGATACCAGACAAAATTGCATCTACGAACAAATCGCAATACAATTGTGTTGCACGTGCGGCATCATCATTACCTGGGACCGGATAATCAACCATTTCTGGATTTGCATTTGTATCACAGATTGCAATTGTTGGAATATCCAAATTTTTTGCTTCACGAACAGCATTCATTTCACGTGGCACGTCAATAACGACCATAGCCTGTGGAACGCCATGCATTTCCATAATACCACCGAAAATGCCACGCAGTTTTTCAACTTCTTTGGTCATAACGCCAACTTCTTTTTTGGTCAGACCTAATTTTTCAGCATTTGCGATATCTGCTTCCATTTTTTTCAAACGGCGGATTGACTGGGAAACCGTTGTCCAGTTAGTCAACATACCACCCAACCAGCGGTTATTTACATAATATTGACCGCAACGTTCAGCCGCATCTTTAACAATATCTTTGGCCTGATGTTTTGTTGCAACAAACAGAACCTTGCCACCTGCGGCGGCGATTGCTTCCAATGCAACCAAAGAACGGTGCAACAATGGTGCAGTTTTGTTCAAATTGATAATGTGAATTTTATCTTTTACGCCATAAACATATGGTGTCATCAGTGGATTCCAGCGACGTGTATGGTGACCAAAGTGTACACCAGCTTCCATCAACTGTTTCATTGTAAAGTTTGGCAAAGCCATGATTTTATCCTTTGTTTTGTGTTATTATCCTCATCGTATGCGTCAAAGACCAGATATATCTGGACACAAATATTGCATAACGACTGTGTTCTTCGCACAATGTGCGTGCCACGATAATAACCGACTTTTCCCAAAAAATCAAGTAAAATTATTTACCTTTATTACCCTTATTTTTTACCTTTACCACCCTTATTTACAGTTTTATTGTAATTATTTGTAGTATTGTTAATAGTTTTATTTTTATTAACAACTTTGTTCGCATTTTCTACATTCGTCCCACCTTGGGCGTTAACATTACTCGCATTATCAACATTCACATCACCACTGGTATTAACATTTTCTGCATTTACCGTATCATCATCGCTATAAGAAGCAGACAGACCCAAACTGAAACTCTTACTATTGTTAGTTGATGTAATATGCGACGACTGATCGATTGTCATTGATGTCAGGTTACTGCGTGTAATTTGTCCTGCAATAACATTATCATCTGCAAAGTTAATCAATTGTTCAACAATCAAAGGTTCTGCGTATGTTGCACAAGTTTTACCTTGATATGTTTTGGAAGATTCAGATTCACTGTTTGAAACAGAAGTACTTCCACCAAAACCAAACGCCTGTGCACTTACTGAAACACTTGTACTAAAACTTTCTGATTCTTCATTATACGCAGCAGAAAATCCTGTACATGGATATAATGTTTTGGTAATTCTGCACACTTGTGGTCCCGGTTCATACATTGCTGTTATTCTTTCTCTCGCAATTTCAGACTGACGTGTAACAGCTGCATTAACTTGTTCGAACTTACTTTTCTTACTATCTTTTTTACCTTCGGCCAACCCCGCTGTTCCAACAGTTTCAGAAACCGAGATAACATTTTCAATTTCCGCCCCTGCACTAATTGCATCCATCAAGTTTTGATTAAACGTACCAGCAATCAAAACAGAATAATCAGTAAATTCTTTTACACCTGATTCCTGTTGTGCCAAAGTCTGTCCCTTGTCCGCAGTATTTACCATCGCATTACAGAACATAGTATTTTTATATTGCTCAGACAATGCATTTGCACGTGAATATGCATTTGCGTATTCCAAATTATAATTCAACTTTGCCATATCAATCAAAGAATCAAACATAACATTTGCATATGGCACCAACAAATCCGGATAACGTGCGGCATCACGTTCTGCCCCACGTTTAATTTGTGACATATCACGCCCGTTAATACACATACTGATTTTTGGATCTGACATCAGAATTGCCATCTTACGATTTAACTCACTTCGAATATCTGCGACAACAGTATTATTTATTCTTTCATAAACACTTTTTCCACTCTCTGGAAATTCCATATCATAGTACACAGCATAACCGCCATTTTTATTTGTTAAATCATCCGGATGTTCCATTTTTATATTACCCCACATAACAGTTCCATCAATTAACCAATCACCTGTATCTAATTGTTGAACACGCAAGCTGTTTGTACCTATATAATCATTTTGATCCGTAAAGCAATTGACAGTATCCCCACAAATTTCCAACATTTTGGAACGTACTGCATTTTGACATTGTTCAAAGAATGAATTATCAATATTCAGCAACAAACCTTGGGCTACATTATACACATAATTCTCTTTTGATGTCTTATCACCGCCATATTCACTAGAATCGCATGCGACCAGTTTATCAATCGGACACATTTCAATAATTGAATACATATCCATTCCCAGACAACCTGTATAATCACTGCCGCACCTGTCATTAGCAGACAAACATTGCTTGATTTGTGTAGTACATTCATCAACACGCATAGAAGCCAATCTTGCCAACACAAAATTCCATATTTGTGATTCTTTGGCTGTCGATTCCTGAAGAGTATTTATACCACATGCATTCAATGGGATTTTACATACATTCATCATTGTTTCTGGTCTTGTTAAACACATATCATACGAACCGTCTGGATCATTTGGATCTATGTTATCTTTACACGCCTGTTGAAAACAATCAGAAATATTAACAACACAATTTTGTCTTAATTTATCTTCTGCAATCAATTCCGCATTACGCAATTGCGGTGCGACATCACGCATAAAAGAATCAAACACTTGGTCTGCAACCCTGGTACACTGTTTCGTGACAGATTCACACATAACCCGTTTTGCGACCATTGTATCATATGTAGTTGCAGAAATTTCTATACCAGACATTGCACCTTCGATAACAAATTTTGAATTTCTTTTCGCACTTTTGACAGTATTTGTATTATCCATTGCGACTGCTGTTGCGCATCCAGAAAAATCTTCCCCGCACCCTGCTGTTGTTTGCATGCATTCTTTGAATTTCAATGTACACTGTCCCAAGTCATATTTATTTGCATTTTGATATTGTTCTTTGGCTGTTTCACGCAACGCCCGTTGTGCGGTATCTAAATTTTGTTGTGCCTTTGTTTTTTTCTGTTTCAAGCTATTTTCGTATGCCGCACAATCAGAATCTATTTGTCTTGTATACATCATTTTCAGCATAGCGACATCAACTGCACATTCTGGGATTCTATTTTGACAGATACTATGCACTGCGGCGAACAATTCATCACCGGCTTTACCGTCCAATTCAGTCAAACCAGTTGATCTAACTTCCTCTTCTTCACCCCACATAGACAAATCAACCAAAGATCTTTTTTTCTTTGAATCCAATTTTGATATCACGGAATCCGCCATCTCAGAAATTTCATCTGCATTCAGCCCCATTTCCAACTGTTCAACACCAGCAGTAGCTATTTCATAAGAACGCAATTCCAATTCTTCAATATCTTTTAACAAAGAATCAAAACCTGTCTTTTTATTACTGCAAACACATCTACCACCACTTTCATTATCAACCATACAGAACGCATCCATACACCCATAGTATTTTTCCTGACATACTTCATCCACGACAGTATTTTTTGCAGCGCTTGCAACTTTTGTACCTGTACTGATAACTTTTTGCGTTGTCGCAGCACGTGCCCCAGTTACTTTTGGTTGTGGTGCGGACACTGATTTAGATGGGATTGCACTTCTGGCACTGGTCCTGACCCCGACATTTTTAGGCGCCGTCTGTGCCGTTGTGGCCCGTGGCATTGCACTGCGTGCATTTGTCGCAGCACGCGCAGCATTCGTAGTGCGTGACGCAGATTGACTCGTCGTTGCAGCAGACGCAGCTGCACGACGTGCAGGTGCCGCAAGTCCGCTTTGCAGAGACATTAAAACAACCATCAAAATACCGACTGCTTTTTTCACAAACTACCTTTCCAATTTAATTTATTCTATCACAAAACCTGTTATCAAAAAAGTAATTATTTTAATAAAAAAAAATTTCTTGCATAAAAATACGCTTTTTTTAAACCGCAAAATATGATAAAATAAATTAAATTGGAAAGGGCCTTATAAAAATGAAAACACGAATATTATTATTACTAATCACAACGTTTGCACTTAATGCGGTTGCTGCACCTGCTCGTCGTACAACTACAACTAACACGAATCAAACTGCACAACGTACGACTGCGGCCCGTGCTGCGACAAATACACGCAGCGCCCAACGTGCACCTGGTACACAGCAAAAGGCGACAACAACGGTCAGTGCACGCAGCGCTAAACCGGTGGCAAAAACAAACACTGCACAGCCCAAGGCACCAACCGTTGCTGCCCGTGCCGGCACCACACAAAATGTCATAAACACAGGCACCAAGGTATCAACCGCTGCCAAGAACACAACATTGGACACATCATGCCAAGAAAAATACAACGGTTGTATGGACTCGTTCTGCATGATGGATAACAGCAATGGCGGTCGTTGTCAGTGCAGCGACAAAATAAACGACCTAAATGCAGCATTAGCAGAGATTGAACGCATTGACGAACAATCATATCGCATGGCAACAATTGGTATTGAACAACTGCAAATGGGTTCTGATGCGGACGCTGCGATTGCCATGGCACAAAATGTTACTGACAAAATCAAAAACCCACAATCAACCCAGGGGCGCAAACTGGATTTCAGTGCATTTGACGAACCTGTTGATTTTAATGCTAACATTTTCAAATCATCATCTAATCCTGATACCCTAGAAGACAAGACTGGAAACGAACTATACACAGCGGTATCTAATTTATGTAAGCAACAAATTCCCGAATGTGCGTCCAACATGCAAACGATACAGTTATTATATGCACAACAAATAAAATCTGATTGTTTAGCATACGAAAATACTATCAAGAAAAAACGCAGTCAATCGAATGAAAAATTATTGGCTGCCGAACGTGCATTACGTGAAACCGCATTGGAACAGCATCAAAGTGCGAACAAATATGATTTAAGCAAATGCACAATAAAATTCAAAGAATGTATGCAAACAACAGGCGGTTGCGGTGAAGACTTTTCGGGATGTGCCGTTGTTGTCGCCACAGATAACACCAGTGCTCGCAACAAAGCATCTGGCAAAACTAAAACATATAAAATCCAAGGTGCAGTATCTGCAGTTGAAATTGCTGCATCAACATACGACACATTGGTTGCCAAAAGACCATTGTGTGAAAATGTAACAAAGCAATGCACAGCCGTTGCAGACCAGGTATGGGATACATTTTTAAAAGAAGTTGCCCCACAAATTAAATCTGCAGAAATCATTGCCGAAGACAATGCACGTCAAAATTGTATATCTGATATATCTGCATGTTTTCAAAAGGCATGTCGTGACAACATCGACCCGAACGATCCAGACGGATCATACGACATGTGTTTAACACGTCCAGAAACAATGTTTAACGTATGTCGTATACCATTAAACGCATGTGGCATTGATGCGACCAAGAAATCCACTGCGGAAAAGTCACCTGTATGGCAACACGTCAAATCCGTATTATCTGCAATGCGTGTTGACGCCTGTACAACCCAGGTAAAACAATGTCTGCAATCTGATGACAGATGTGGCAGTGATTATTCCAATTGTATTGGTCTGGATCAAGAAGCGGTTATGGGTCTATGCCCACTGGAAAAAGTTGTTGCATGTAATTCCAGCGAATATGGTGACAGCAAAGAAAAAATCCAAGAATACATTTATAATATTGCCCAAGGCGTATTTCTTAGCATAGACAACAACCTGTTACAAACATGCCAAAACGCAGTAACCACAAAAATGATGGAAATATGCGGTGGCACAGATATATGTTACCTGCGTGACGTAAACACAGAACTTGGCACAGGCAGTCTGCAAACCACCCAAGACACAGAAGACAATTATGTTGTCAGTGGCACTTTGGATTTCAACGGATTCAAATTGGTCAAAAAAGACAATCCAACCCCCGAAGATTATGAAGAATCCAAAGTATATAAAATAGAATATTCCAGCAATTCTGGCACCCATGGAACCCCTATTACTGGTGACATAACAACACTGGCCAAGAAACGCATTGAAAATGTCAGGAAAGATTTTGAAAACGAATTAAACAGAAAGTTTTCATTATTATTAAACGACCCCCAGGTTAACATGTGCGTAACCGGTCGTGACGTTTCCCAGATTGTACATGGACGCAGTCGCACAGAACGCACAACTGCTCGTTTTCCAAATCTGGTCACCCCATATCTTGACGTAATATATGACGCATTATTAACCGCTGTAAAATCTAATTACATGCGTGCCTATGTTGGTGAAGTATCCCAGGCAAATTCCCTGTCCCAGGAATATCG
>JAZNBN010000007.1:0-1523 GCA_045587125.1 Candidatus Enterousia sp. | reverse complement strand
AAGATAAATTTATCGTTTTCAACAATAGGATATAAATAATGTTCTAAATAAAAAAGTCCCAAATGGGACTTTTTTTTACATTGGTAATGGCACACCCGCGGTGGCATCGCCCATAACTTTGTCGATAACATTATCTGCCTTGGTCTTGGCGTCCATATACGCAGACATAACAACAGATGCAACCGCATCCGCGCCACGTGATAAAACATCTGGGTTTATTGTTATTTTTACCATATCGTATTTACCCGTCATATCCACAATGCAGGCACCATTATCCGCGATACCCTTGACAATTGTTTTTGCCAATAATTCCTGGGCGGCGGCAACCTTGTTTTGCAATTCAGATGCTTGCGCCATTAAAGATTCCATATCCATAGTTTATCCCCCTACTTTTGTTTTTCATTTACATGCAACATTTGCAAAACCCGTGGTGGTACACCATACATATTTGCACGAATGCTGGTTAATTCTAGTCGTGGTATTAATGAAGTATTTGCATACTTTATCACACCTTCGATATCAGAAAAGAAATGATCCGATGAAATACACGGACAATAAGAAACCTCACCACTTGGGCTTTTGTGATATTTTAAAATCTGGAAGAAATATTTTTTCGTTACTTCATCCTGAGCAATATCAACAATAAAATTCTTGTTTAACCATTTTCTTAGATGCGGAATCCTGCGGCCGTCGCACCCAAGGTGCGCGGCCCAGTCTTTACTCGCCCAAGATAATTGGTTATCTTGCATAAGATTTTATTCCTTGGATGATTATTTTTTGATTTCCGCACCAGTTTTCTGGTCGATACCAACCATAGACATACGTGTTTTACCACGTTTGTCCGCACCCAAGTAACGAACGTAAACAGTGTCCCCTTCTTTGATTTTGGCATCTTCGATTTTTGCAAGACGTTCACCTGTTATTTCAGAAATATGAACCATCGATTCAAAACCGTTCATAATCTTTACAAACAAACCAAAATCTTTTACACCAGATACGGTTCCTTTGTAAATTTCGCCAACTTCTGGTTCTGCAACAATTTCTTTGATGCGTGCAATCGCGTTGTCTGCGTCTTCTTTGGCCACAGCCATAATTTTGATTGTGCCGTCATCTTCCAAGTCAATTATTGTGTTTGTTTCACGAACAAGCGCCTGAATAACACTGCCGCCCTTGCCGATAACATCACGAACCTTGTCTGGGTTGATTTTCATCGTATATGCCTGGGGGGCATATTCAGAAACAGATGCACGTGGTTTCTTAATCGCTTTTTCAATCTTGCCCAAGATGTGCATACGGCCATCTTTTGCCTGGGCCAAAGCGCGTTCCATAATTTCAAATGTAATAGATGTGATTTTAATATCCATCTGTAACGCTGTTACACCTTGGTCTGTACCAGTTACTTTGAAATCCATATCGCCCAAATGGTCTTCGTCGCCCAAAATGTCTGTTAAAATTGCGTAATCATCGCCTTCTTTAATCAGACCCATTGCGATACCCGCAACCGGACGCTTCATCGGAACACC
>JAZNBN010000006.1:0-65346 GCA_045587125.1 Candidatus Enterousia sp. | reverse complement strand
GTGGGGGATTTTTTGTAATTTGAAAACATAAACACTATTGTCATTGCGAGGGAGTGTAACGACCGCGGCAATCCAGTAAATTTGGCTTTGTAATAATAATGCATCAACTGGATTGCCACGCGTCCGCTCGCAATGACAAGGTGGAAAGAAAAACTGGATTGCCACGCGTTCGCTCGCAATGACAAAGAAGAATGACAAAAAATTAAAATTTTATTTCCCTAAACACAATTGGCCAAAGGTCATATCCAGAACTTCGTCTGCGGATATTGTCCCCAGGATTTTTCCAATGCTGTCTGCACTGCGGCGAACGTGTTCCGCGAATATATCATAATTATCACCGGCCATCAATGCGTTTGATAATTCGTTTTGTGTATCCGTCAGTAACGATTTTGTGCGTGCGTTTATAGATAATGCAGATTCTGCACCGTTTGTTATTTCATGTATTTTTTTGCGCAGCACGTTCATTAATTCTGGTATTCCGGCGCCTGTTTTTGCAGATGTATAAATTACATTTTGTGTGTCTTGGGTTTTTATTGTGTCTGATTTATTTATAACAACAATTTCATTGTCTGATAATGTGTTGTGTGCGAATGTTTCCGGCGTATAGACGTGAATTATAATGTCTGAATTTTCTATCTCTGATTTTGTGCGTTCAATACCGATGTTTTCAACCGTATCATCTGTTTCACGAATGCCGGCCGTGTCAGACAGGTTTATCATAAATCCATCTATATCAATATTACAAGATACAACATCACGTGTGGTGCCTGCAACGTCAGATACAATCGCACGGTTTGTCCCAACCAATTGATTAAATATAGATGATTTGCCAACGTTTGTTTCGCCAACCAATGTAACATTTATACCGCCACGAATGGCACGTACTGTTTTATATTGATTTAATGCATTTGAAATTTCGTCGTATAATTTCTGGGTTGTTTTGCGAACTGTATCACCAATATTTGGTGGCAGGTCGTCTGGACTGTAATCCAATATGGCGGCGGCGTATGCAGAAACTTCTATCATTTGACTGCGCCAAGTATTATAAATATCACTGTCGTGGCCCAACATAGAACGCAGGGCATGTTTGCGTTGCATGTCTGTTTGTGCGTCCAGTAATGCCGCCAGACCATCAATGTCTGCCAGATCCATTTTGTTGTTGTAAAATGCACGTCTGGAAAATTCCCCAGGTGTTGCCATACGCATATTTAATGTGGACAGATAATCAAATATTTTGTTTATTACCGCAGGTGCGCCATGGGTGTGTAATTCAATAACGTCTTCGCCTGTGAAAGAATTTGGATCCGGAAAATATATCGCCAAACATTGGTCTATGATTTCATCGGCGTTATCAAACAGATTTATAAAGTATGCATGACGTGGCGATATGTTTGGTTTGTTTATAAAACGTTCGAAAATATCAGATAATTTTTCGCCAGAAATGCGAATGACCGCAACGCCTGATTTTCCATGTCCGCTGGACAGTGCAAAAATTGTATCGTTATTCATAACTTTATTTTCCTTTGCTGATTTCTTTTAATGCCATCGGGACCAATTTAGATACGTTCGCAGATGGATTTTCATTCACCAATTTTTGTGCCATTTCAATTATGTCCAGTCTGCGATAACCCAAAGATTCCAGTGCCATCAATAAGTCGGGCAGGGCAGATGATGCAACCCCCGCCGGATTGTCATGTGCAAATAATGTCGCAGATGCGCCACCAACTTTGTTCTTTAATTCAACAATGATTTTTTCAGCCATCTTTTTGCCAACCCCAGGTGCAGTCGAAATCGTTTTTGCGTCACCTGTTGCAATGGCAGATATTAATGTGTCTGATTTAACAGTCCCCATTATTGCCAATGCTACCTTGGGTCCAACCCCAGAAACGCCCGTCAGCATGTTAAATAAATCTTGGGATTGCAGTGATGAAAACCCAAATAGGCGAATTGAATCTTCACGTACAATCGTTTCAATCCATAATTCAATGGTTGATTTATGGGTCAGATATTCCGCAGTATAAACCTTGTACCCGACACCATGGACCAATAAAATTACATATCCATCACCAATATAATCAACTATGCCTTGCAATTTGCCAATCATTTGTTATCCTTTTACTGGTAATTTTAATCTAAATAAATAAAAAGGTCAAATATGAGTGGACACAGTAAATGGCATAACATTCAACACAAGAAAGGTGCGGCAGACGCTGCACGCAGTGGTTTGTTTACAAAATTGGCACGTGAAATTACTATGGCTGCCAAATTAGGTGATAAAAACCCAGACAACAATCCAAGACTTCGTTTGGCAATTTTGACAGCGCGCAAAAATTCAATGCCAAATGATAATATCAAACGCGCAATTGAAAAGGCATCTGGGGCAAATACAGAAAGTTACGAAGCAGTTAGATACGAAGGTTATGGCCCAGGTGCCGTGCCTGTTATCGTAGAAGCATTGACTGATAACCCACGTCGTACAGTGCCAGAAATCCGCAATATATTTGGTAAAAATGGCGGAAATATGGGCGAAGAAGGTTCTGTTGTGTTTATGTTTACACGTGCAGGTCAAATCATGTATCCGGCATCAATCGGTAAAACCGAAGATGAAATGATGGAAATTATTATGGATGCAAATGCAGATAACCTGGAAACATCCGAAGAAGGTTTTATTATCACAACAAAACCAGAAGATTTCATCACTGTACAAAAATATCTGGCAGATGTGTTGGGTGAACCAGAACAGGCAGAATTGACTTGGTTGCCAAATATGCCAATGGATTTGGACGATGAAGCATATGCAAAACTGGAAAAACTGGTTGATGCATTGGATGCAAATGATGATGTGCAGAAGGTGTTCACAGCCGCTGCATAAAAATAAATTAAATCTAATGGCATATCTAAGCGGGTTTAAGATGTCTCATGTAACGTCATGTACACTACGTCATCTTAAACCCGCTTATCTATACCATTATCTTTAATTTTTCTGCTAATCACGTGCGGGGTGTGTTTTGAGATGGTATCTGGAAGATGTTGAAAAAGCAATTCGTGGGGCAACATTAAAAATTGCCCCGGTGGTTGATGGAATTGTTAATGATTTAAATTTGCCCAAAAATACAGATGTTTTTGCGGTTGGTGGGTTTGTGCGTGATGCGGTCTTGGGAAAATTGGTCGGCAAAGAAACAGAATCAAAAGATATTGATTTAATATTATCGCAAAAACCAGATTTGCAAAATAATCCGAATGTTATTTATGTAAAACAAAATTCTTTTGGTGGAACAAAGTTGGGTTTAAAAAAATTCCCAGAAGTTGATATTTTTAATAAAGAAATTGATTGGCCAGATATGATTGTTGGTCAGTATTTTGATTTTAATTGTAATTCTATTTTTTATTATAATAAAACACAGCAAATTTTGGCGGCGGCACCTTTTTATGGTTTTACGTCAAACAAAACAATAGAATTGGCAAATTATCGTGTCTTGAATAATAAGATAGATACGTTGTATACGGAACCTTCACTGGTTTCACGCGCATTGAAATTTCAAGTTTTGTTTCGTGAAAAATATGGTATTGAATCCAAATTGTCCACGATGATTATGTATTTGTTGTATGGTATGAGTGAAAAAACAGAACAAGAAATGTTTAAATATACCATGCAAAAAATTAAAGATGAAAAATTACAAAAACAGGTAATAGAACTGTATTATAAAATCAAACAACATTAGTTTTTATTTATAAAAAAAATCCCCAATCGGGGATTTTTCGAAAGGTAGGAATTTGTTTTTATTATTTTGCATTTTTCTGTTCGTATAATGCTGCGAAATCCACAGGTTGTAATGCCAATGGTGGAAAACCTGATTCCGATGTCAGACGTGTAACCAACGCACGAACAGATGGGAATATTAATGTAGGAACGCTGATTAACAATGTGCGTTTTTTTGCTTCTTCGTCTTTTTCTTCTTCCATTTGCACCAAGCAAGAATATGTTGATTCAATCAAGAACATTGTTTTTTCGCCTTGTTCCAGTTTAGAATGAACCTTGGTAATCAAATCAACCATAAACAAATTGTTTTCTGCACCTTTGATTTGAATGTCAATATTTATTTCCAGTTTTGCCTGGCCGCTTTCTTGTTTAAAAAATAATTCTGGAACGTTTGGACTTTCAAAAGAAATGTCTTTTAAGAATTGTGAGATAATTTTAAAGTTTGCCATTATGCTTTCTCCTTGCTGTGTTTTTTGTTGGATGTAAGGTCTGGACTTGCACCCCGCTTTTATGATAATATAGCAATATAAAATTGTTTTACAAGTGGGGGGATACATAAAAAATGGCTTTTTTGGAAAAAAATATGTTCGTTCGGGGAATTTTGTCCGTTTTATGTGCATTTGTGCTGGCTTCGTGCGATTTGTCGGGTCCAACAGTCAGTGGGGATAATTCTGTAATTCCATCTAATTTCAAACGTGTGTCATACAGTGATTTGCCCGGTTGGCGTGAAGATGATGTCAGATATGCTTTGCAGGCGTTTCGTAATTCTTGCAAGGCCAAAATTCAATACACTGGGCGTTTAATCCCAGATAAGCAATTATTTGATGAAAAATGCCGTACTTTGCCGTCTGCGTCCGCAGATGTGGCGACTGTGCGTGCGTGGTTTGAATCAAATTTCCAACCGTACAAGATTTATAACGATAACGGAACAGACAAAGGTACATACACAGGATATTATTCACCAATTATACCTGCGTGTCGTACCAAGACCGTGCAATGTAATGAACCATTGATGGGGATTCCAAAAGATGGACGTGCATACAAAGGGGTCGCAAAAAAAGATATTGTTGAAAAACAAATAGGTCAGGTTTTGTACTGGGCAAATATTGTTGATGTGCAAAATTTGCAAATTCAGGGCAGTGGAAACCTGAGATTAGAAGACGGTACAGATGTAAAACTGAATTATGCAGGTGTGAATGATATGCCGTTTAAATCAATCGGTGAAGAACTGCGTAATCGTGGTATCAGACCGGCGGGTGGGTATTCGTCTGAGGCTGTGTGGCAACATTTAAAGGCAAACCCAGCATTGGCAAAAGATGTAATTTATAAAAACCCAAGATATGTTTATTTTTATGAATCAACACCACCAGATGTTATCGGAAAATTAAGTACACCTTTGTCAAAAATCCGCAGTGTTGCGATGGACGATAAATTATATACATTGGGATTGCCTGTGTATGTAAATACGAATTTATCAGATGGTCGCCCGTTCCGCCGATTGATGATTGCCCAAGATACAGGCAGTGCAATTCGTGGGTGGATTCGTGCAGACATATTCTTCGGTAAAGGGGACGAAGCATATAAATTCGCCCAAGGACAACATTCCCAAGGTCAAATGTTTATATTGATGCCAAAAGAATATACCTATGTCAAACCACAGTAAAAATTTTGAAAAACGAACGGCACGTCCACAAACCTTGGCAGGTGCGTTGGGGGGAATGATGCGTTTGTTTGGTGGTCGTGCGTCTGATTCTGATTTGGTTGCACGTTGGGACGAAATTATGGGGGCAGATATTGCGTCAGTCGCCAGATTGTCGGCAATTAAACAAAATCGTGATAAGACTTTTAATGTTGTAATCAGACCGGCTGTGCCTGCGTATGCGTTACAATTGTCGTATCAATCAGATGAAATAATTAAACGTATAAATAAATACTTTGGATATAACGCGGTTAGTAAAATAAGTTTTAGGAAATAGGGAGATGTGATATGAAAAATTTTTTTAAAGCTTTGTATTTTATAGCTTGTGTTTTTTTGTTAAAAATAGGTAATGATTTGTTCTTTTTAACAGATGTTAATTTATTTTGGGTTTGTTTGTATGTTTTTTTTGTAATTGTGGTATTTTTCCCACTGACGAGTTTAGGGTGGCGATATATACATTCAAAAAAGTTTGGTAAGGATAGAAAATAAAGGGGTGGGCTATGTTGGATATTTTTCTGATAATTGTATTACCTGTGTTGTTAATATTATTATTTTTGTTGGGAAGTTATTGGTATTGTAAATCAACTGTTTCTAGTGAAATTATAAAAATTTCAGACAAGGGTATTGTTGTGCATAGTTCTACGATTGGTGACGATGTTCATGTGGAATCGCATCATATGGTTTATACTACAAATGGACAGGCAATAAAAAATACTAATTGTATTTGGTTTTGGAAATTTCACAGTGATGAATTACAAGGAAAATTTAAAAAAGGTAAAAGGTATAAAATTAAAACGTATGGCGTGCGTATCCCTTGGTTGGGGTTGTATAAGCATATTATATCCGCCAAAGAAATAAAAACAACAAAACGCAGGGTAATAAAGAAATGACAAAGCGTGTGTTGGGTATTGACCCGGGTTTGTTACATACAGGTTGGGCGGTTGTTGATACTGCGGGACAGACACGTAAATATATTGCCAGTGGTGTAATTTTACCAAATCCAAAAATGGAAATGGCACAGCGTTTGGTTACTATTTTTCGTGAAGTTACAAAAATATGTGAAACTTTTTTACCAGATGAATGCAGTATTGAAATAACTTTTGTAAATAAAAATCCAAAAACTACATTGATTTTAGGGCATGCACGTTCGGCGGCAATTGTTGCGGTTGCAAATCAAGATATTCCTATATTTGAATACGAACCAAATAAAATAAAAAAAGCACTGACTGGGGCGGGGCATGCAGATAAGACGGCTGTTGATAAAATGGTGCAAATTTTATTGCCAAATGCACATCCGAAAACTGCAGACGAAGCAGACGCAATTGCAATCGCATTGGCACATACCAACACCACACGGTTTTAATCATATTTGCAACAAATGCTTTGTTCTGGTATAATATATATCCATGGCGAGAGAGAAGTATATTTCAGTTGGACGCAATGTAAGCGGTTTTTCGTTTGCAAATCTGGGGTTGTTTACCGGATTCGCAGACGGTATTTATAATGCTGTGTATTCACTGGTTATTCTGGAAATTTTCCGCAGCAGTGCAATTGTTGGTATTTATGTCGCAATTTATTCTGTGTTCTGTTTTTTGGTCGGATTGTTCGCAAATGAAATTTTTCGTCAGTTTTCAAAAGTCAAAGTTTTTTATTTCGCAATGCTGATGATTGCAGTTTGTTATGCGATGATGAGTTTTTCTATATTACCACGTACGTTTATTATTTTGGATTATACAACAGGATTTGCGATAACGTTGACGGCTGTGTTGATACCGCTGTTTATGTCTGATTTTTCAGAAAAAGTCGGTATGGCACGATTAAATGCCAGATATCATTTATGGTTAAATATAGGTGCGTTCTTTGCACCAATGGTTGCGGTTTTAATTGCAAATAATTTCGGTAATCGGGCGGCGTTTATGGGGTCTGCGATTATTTATTTGGTGGGTTGGTTTATGTTCAGATTGTTCAAAATTGTTCAACAAGACGTAAATGTTAAACCGGTCAGCCCCAGAAGAACAATACGTGCGTTACTTAGAAATACATATCAATTTTTTAAAGTGCCGGGAATGATAAGGGCGTATTTAGTGAATTTTGGATATTATTCGTTGCGTGCGTTACGTGTATTGTATGTGCCGATTTTGGTTATTGAAAATGGATTTACCAAAGATACATTGGGTATTGTTTTGACTTTGGGAATTATACCCTATTTATTGATGAGTGAAGTTATGGGACGTTTGGTTCGCAGGTTTGGTAAAACAATATGGTTGGTTATTGGGTTCGGTTCGTTTGCGCTTTTGTCTGCGATGGCTGTATTTGTAAAGGGTGTGCCATTGCTGGCTATATTTGTTGCATGGCAGATTTCAGGTGCGTTTATGGAACCTGTGCATGATTTATTATTCTTTGATAACGCACAAACTAAGGCACAACAAACACGTTTTTATGGTGTGTTCAGAACAAGTTCTAATTTGCCAAATATTATTGTCCCAACATTGGGGGCGTTGGCGATTACTTTATTTGGTACAACAACGGCTGTGTGGACGGTGACTGCGTTTATTGGGGCGTTTATGTTGTTGATTTTGGTTGAAAGAAAAAAATAACAATTTCATTGCTTTTTGTTGGGTTTCTTTGTATGATTTTCCTAAGAAATAAAGGGGAAACGTATGGCAAAAAAAGATAATGTCAAAGATGCAGGTGTGTCTGCAAAAAATCCTGCGCTGGAATCTGCGTTGGCGCAAATCCAAAAACAATTCGGTAAAGAAGCAATTATGAAAATGGGCGATGGGTCCCAACAAAATATAGAAGCAATTTCATCTGGTTCTTTGGGGTTGGATATCGCGTTGGGTGTTGGTGGATATCCAAAGGGACGTATTGTTGAAATTTATGGACCGGAAAGTTCTGGTAAAACAACACTGGCGTTGCATGCGGTTGCAGAATCCCAGAAAAAAGGCGGTACATGTGCGTACATTGATGCAGAAAATGCGTTGGACCCAAGTTATGCAAAAAAATTGGGTGTTGATGTTTCAAATTTAATTATTTCACAACCTGATTCTGGGGAACAGGCATTGGAAATTGCAGATACATTGATTAAATCTGGTGCGGTTGATGTTGTTGTTATTGACAGTGTGGCTGCATTGGTGCCTAAGGCAGAATTAGAAGGTAATATCGGTGATTCTTTTGTTGGTACAACTGCCCGATTGATGAGTCAATCTTTGAAAAAATTAGCCGGTTCTGTATCGCGTAGTAATACTTTGTTGATATTTATCAATCAAATTCGTATGAAAATTGGTGTTATGTTTGGTAACCCAGAAACAACATCTGGTGGTAATGCGTTAAAGTTCTATGCGTCTGTGCGTCTTGATATTCGCCGTACAGGACAAATTAAAGACAAAGAAAATATTGTTGGAAATGAAACACGTGTTAAAATTGTAAAGAATAAAGTTGCACCACCTTTCCGTACGGTTGATTTTAAAATTATGTATGGCGAAGGTATTAGTCGCATCAGTGAAATATTAGATATGGGTGTGAAATACGACCTGATTGAAAAGGCGGGCAGTTTCTATTCTTATAACAGTGAACGTATGGGTCAGGGTGAGGCAAATGCCCGTGCATGGCTGAAAGACCATGAAGATGTTCAGAAAGAATTGCTGGATAAAATTATGGCACGTGCATCTGGTATTGCCGAAGAAATGACAACCGGCCCAAGTGACGAAGAAAGTTTTTCTGAAGATACAGAAGAATAATAAAATAACCCAATCAGATTCCTGGTTGGGTTGTTTGTCTGATTTTTAACAAAGGTGTGAATATGAGTTTTTCAAGATTTATTGCGACAATGAAAATTGTATTTTTGGGGCATATTTTTAATTGGCCTTGGCGTTCACGTGTTAAAAGACGTAAGGTACGCAGTGATGTTATTTCCAAAGTAATACCAAAATATTTTAAAAGATATTTGCCAGCGGCTGCGGCGGTAAAGGAACGCGAAGTTATAAATAATGATAAAAATGACAAAATTTTCACATTGTGGTTACAGGGTGAAGACAAAGCACCACCTTTGGTTCAGGCGTGTTTTCGCAGTGTGCGTAAAAACTGTAAACAAGAATTAGTTGTATTAGATGAAAAGACTGTTTTTGATTATATAACTTTGCCAGATATTATTATGGAAAAACGCAGGGCAGGTAAAATCGCACATGCGCATTTCGCAGATATTTGTCGTGTGGAATTGTTATATAATCATGGTGGTTATTGGTTGGATTCAACAGGATTGGCAACCAGTGCAATTCCAGATTGGATTGAAAATGAAGATTTCTTTGTGTATATGGCGGGACAAAATGTTGGCAGTCCTTATTCGTTTATGCAAAATTGTTTTATTCGTGCACGCAGGGGTGCGTACTTGTTGGACGCATGGCGTGCGATGATTTTGGATTATTGGACACATGAAAATTCAAACTTTGATTATTTTATGCATCAATTGTTGTTCAAGACATTGGTAACATATGATCCACGTGCGAAAAAGTATTTCGCAAAAATGCCACATGTTGACCAAGATCCAACACATATGTTGTGGTGGGATTATCATAATAAACCATTTGATAAAAAACAATTTGATGAAGTTACCAGTGGTGCTTTCTTTCAGAAGTTGACATATCGTGGTTCTGAAAACCCAGTGCCTGGGACCTATGCAGATGAAATTATAAAAATGTATAAATAAACAAAAGGATTATATATGCCTGCTATATCTATTATTATTCCAATGTATGGCGTTGAAAAATATTTGCGCAGATGTTTGGACAGTGTACAAAATCAGACTTTTAAAGATTGGCAGGCAATCTGTGTAAATGACGGCAGTCCTGATAAATCTGGGGAAATCGCACGTGAATATGCTGCACGTGATAAGCGCTTTATTGTGGTAGATAAAGAAAATGGTGGATTGTCTGATGCACGTAATGCAGCAATGCCGTATGTTACAGGTGATTACATTTTATATCTGGACAGTGATGATTTTATTCACCCACAAACTATGGAAATTGCATATTCTTTGGCACTGCGTGATGGGTCAGATATCGTGTCTTTTACATACGACAGAATTTATCGCCCACAATTAATGGTGCGTCATAAATTAGGTTTGGATACAGATAATGTTGTGCCAAAACGTATACGTAAAAAATATGATGTCGCAAAAATTAAAACACGTGTAACAGATGATGTTTATGAATATGCAACTGAACGTACGCATAATATGTTTAATCCAAAGCGTCGTTGGTTAATTAAACACTGTCAGGTTTGGAAGAATTTATATAAACGTGAATTAATTGAAGATATTCCTTTTATCAAGGGTATTTTGTTTGAAGATTTCCCATGGTGGAGCAGGGTTATGTTACGCAATCCACGTGTTACGATTGCACCATTGCCACTGTATTTTTATATACCAAATTTTGGTGGAATTGTGTTAAGTGCAAAACAATTGCGTATTATGAAAAGTTTGTGTGCGGGAATTGAAAGTGCGTACAAGGCGTATAAAGAATCTGCAACAGATTATCAGATGAAAAAATGGAATGCACAGTTTAAATGGTATTTTATTAAATGGGCATTCAGAAAAATTAAATATTTAGATGCTGATGCAGATATTGCAGATGCACGCCAATGTTTTGCAAATCTGGAAAAAATTGGTGCGTTGTCTAATCCACATTGTTCGTGGGCAAAAAAGATTCAAAAACAAATTATGGATTTTATCAAAGGAAAATAAGTTATGCCCGAAAAACCATTAGTGACCGTAATTATCCCTGTGTATAATGTTGAACGTTATTTACGCAGATGTTTAGACAGTCTGTTGCGTCAAACGTTTCAAAATTGGCACGCAATATGTGTTAATGATGGCAGTACGGATAACAGTTTGGAAATATTACAAGAATACGCAATGCGTGATATGCGGTTCGAAATTATAAATAAAAAAAATGCTGGATCTTCTGAGGCACGTAATACCGGAATGAAACATGCCAGGGGTGAATATATTTTATTTGTGGACAGTGATGATTTTATTCATGACCAAACGTTGGAATTGATGGTTGGCACAATTAAACAAAAACACGCAGATATGGCAATGTTTAATTTTGATGTGCCTTTTTATAAAGACTTAAAAAGGTTGTTAAATAAAAACAAAGATATATATGGTTTGGTACCAACCAGCAGACGTAGAATTTACAAGGTTAATAAGTTTTATAAATTTGTGACTAAGAATATTTTAATGCATTGTACAGAACGTAATCGCAGTTTATGGCTAAGGCGGCCTGCACGTGTGCGGAAACATTGTTATCCTGTGTTGGCATTATATAAAAAAGATTTAATAAAAGATATTCCGTTTATCAAAGGGATTATTATAGAAGATTTTCCATGGTGGGTGGCGGTGTTACATAAAAAACCAAAAACAGTTATAACAAAATTGCCACTGTATTTTTATATACCAAATACGGCATCACAGTTAAACAGTTCGAAATCTTTGTTTATGGCAAAATCAATCGCAACTGGGTTGCGTGCATCGTATGATTTGTATTCACAGAATACCAGTAAAATGGATTTTTTACATTTTAACTATCATTTCTTGTGGCCATTTACAGTTATAATGATGCGAAAAATTCGTGATTTAGATAACGAAGAAGATGTTGCAACGGCGAAAGAATTTGTTTCTGATTTATATAATCATGGTGTGTTTGACAGACCACGTGGATTGCGTGCCAGAAAATATAAACGCAGAATTTTAGATTTTATTAAATAAAAAAATAAGACGCATTTGCGTCTTATTTTTTTATATGCGTGTTGTTTTAAAACGTTCTGGGATTTTTACAACTATTTTTGCCCCCAACATATTTGGTTTGTTTATTGCGTATGGGGCACGAATATACGTTTGAATAAATCGTGCGAATTTTATCCAACCTTCGCCACGGCCAGGGCGGTTTGTTACGTCGTTTATTGTGCCGTTCCCACGACGTTTAAGGTGGTTTACCCAATCAGCCCCACGGGCGGCGGCCTTGGCAATTAACATGTCCATATCAACCGCACCAAAGTGTAACAGGTAAAGGTTTTTATCAATGTGAAAATTTTTGCCTTTGACACGGTGAAAACCACTGCCCCAATTTACAGGTTTGTTTATAACAACAGGTTTTGTATATCGGGTTGACATTAATGCAAAACTGCGTTGTGATAAAAATGGTTTTGATGTATCCAGTGATTTTTCAAATTTCATATGTTGCCCAACGTCCAATCCCAAACCAGACATTGTTGTATGAATTTTTTTGTTTGATAAATGTTGGTGTAATGTTGTTTTTAATTTTGGGTCAACAATTAAAAATTCATCCGCATCACAACCAATTACAATGTCGTATGTTTTTAATAATTCTTTTGCCAGTGCAGATATTTTTCCAATTCTGTATTTGTCACCGGCACTGCGTGACATGTCTGTGTGTGGCAGTTTTGTTATATGTGCATTGTCTGCGTTTTCAGGAATGTTTTGGTCCAGTCCGTCCAGATATATATACAGGTTTTCTGTGCCAAATTGCGTGCCATAATATTCAATCCAACGTGACAGAAAAAAGTCATCGTTGCGTGCCATTGTTATAACTGCTATTTTTTTTAATTGTTGTGTTTTCATATTCCCTCGACCAATAATTTATAAAGTGCGTGTTTGATATTTCTGAATCCGATTTTTATTGGGTTTGATGTTAATAACCATTTGATATATTTTTCGCCATATTCATCGGTTGCAGATTTTATAATTGCGGATTTTATGTCTGGATTTACATGATTTAATACATATCTTATTTGTTTGCCCAACCCCCCATGATTACGCGAAAATGCAACCCGTTTCATAAATGGCATACCATGGGTAAATAATTTTTTTATCTGGTTATACACACCGCGACCGGAAACAGTATAAAGACAATCCCATGTAAAACCATGTTCGGAAATTTGTTTGGATAATCCCTGTTCGTATTCACGGGTAATTGCACCTTTGGAAGGCAGTTTTGTAATAGCGTTCATAAATTTATCAAACCAATCGGATGTGAATATGTTTTTTGTTAATCCAACAAACCAAGATTGAATATGTGGGTGCTTTGGGTTTGGATTCTTGACAATGCCAAATGCATCGTGCCCCATGTTTTCCATTGCGTCAAAATAACGTGTCATTGAATACAACGGTCCATATACAGAATCATTTACCAAATATACATAATCGTAATCAGATATTTTTAAATTTTCGCATGCCCAAATATATGCACGTTTATAAGATCCAAAATCATATTCGCCATGACGGGTGGCAGATGTATATTTTGTATATTTTTTTATTTTATCTGTTTCTGAATTCGGACAATCAGAATCCATAACCAAAATAACATCGCCAAATTTATTAAGTGCACGGATATAATAAATCAATGCGTCATCAATACGTGCAGATTTATTAAAGCCTGCAAATAAAAATAAACGTTTTTTCCTAGAATCATTATGTTTCATATTATATAATTTACATGTTTTATAATGATTTTGCAAGGTCTTAGGAGATTGCTATGAAAATGTCTTGTTACAGTGATGATAAATACAAACGCTTTTTAATGAAAAAAATTGCAAAAATTTCACGTCGTGATGATATGAACATAGATACTGTTGCAGGTGGTTCTTTTATCATAGATACAAATACAGGTGCGTTTGGTGTTTTTGATGGACAGGGCGGATTGGTAAATTCTTCGTTGCAATATCGTGGCAAGACCGCACAATTTATACCAAAGTTTTATGCCCCAGATGATTATATGGACTGTGATGCGGTGTTTTTAGGTAATGCATATCCGCACTTTGGACATTTTTTGTTGGAACATTTAAATCGTGGGTGGGGAATTGCACAGATAAACAGTAAAAATATTAAATACGTTTTGGTGGATAATCAAAATATGGGTGCAAAGCAATGGATGATTGAATTTTTAAAATTGGCCGGGGTACCTGAAAAAGATATTCTGATTTTAAATAAATCAATGCGATTTAATAAAATATATATTCCGTCGCAATCTTTGAATATTGTGTCTGGGTGGTATGGTAATGAATTTAAAAATGTGTTTGATGTAATGCGTGAAAATTCTGGGTCTGATACAGTCTATGACAAAGTTTATGTATCACGTGCAAAATTAAATGATGATATGCGTGTGTGGGGCGAAGAAAAGGTTCAACATATATTTGAAAAAAATGGGTTTACGGTTATTTACCCAGAAACAATGCCTTTGAGTCAACAAATTGCGATAATCAGTCATGCCAAAGTGTTGGCAGGTTGTGCGGGGACTGCGTTGCATTTGGCGTTGACTATGTGTGATGGTACACGTGTTATTCAATTAAACCGTACGTCTGCGGTTAAAGATAATGGTGAAATTCAATACAGATTGTGCATGATAAAAAATCAAAATATTGATATTATTTCTGCATCTGTTGAAGAATTTCAATCAACGCATGGTGGATTTCATGCACCCCAGATTATTGGTGTTAATAAATATTTAAAACAATTTTTTGATGAAAATAATTTTAAATACGATGACGATGATTTGGCGATTGATAAAGATGCACTGGCCGAATACAGGGCACAATTAAAAGAATTCAAGAAAAATAATGGTGGTCAATTTTATGTTAAATTTAAAAAGAAATTTATTAAATATGTTTCATGTATTGTGCCCGGGCGTGTCAGACGTGGTAAATTCAGAAAATGGTTAAAAGAAAAGATGTAAAACTGTCTTGTGTGTTTTTTGTAATTATGATATAATTCAGGCAAGAAAACAGGGAAAAAAGTGCGAAAAATGATAAAATTCCGCAGAAATCTAGAGAGAGAGAGAGTTAAAAACATTTAACGCAAACTATGTTTGCGTTATTGAATAATCACCTTAATGGCATGTCGTGCCATTAAGGTGATTATTTTTTATAACGAAAAGGAAAGGGAAATGAAAAAATATTTTTTAACCACCGCATTAATGGGAACGTTTATTGCACCTGCATTCGGTGTCGACAAAATAATAACCAGTGCGAATACATGTACGGTTGATGTATTGGGCGTGTCCGATAATAATGCAATCGCCAACACGATTGCAACATGGGATTTGATAGATTATACATTGGATCCCGGGCAATATCTGAACGTAACAGAAACATCTGTGGACAAGGCAACCTGTCCGGCGGGATCATATTGCGTTGGTGGTGGATTCACGGTTGAAACGGCGAACAACAGTATCGCCCAATGTCCAACGGGATATCCAAATTCTGCAAACGGTGCGTCCGCCGATACCCAGTGTTACACCGCATGTACAGTTGATATGGTTGCGAAGGCCACAAAGGTTACCGGTAATGATTATTATGGCAGTGGGGTTGATACATGCGAACCAACGGCGTGCATTGCCGGATGGCACGTAAAACCAGGATTGAATCTGACCGATACAATTGGCACAACAGATACAGGTACAGGATGGGCAAGTAATGATAACACTGGTACCAAAAAAGCTAACATATCTATAACTCCTTCTGATGCGGGTATCGCAGGCGAACCAATGGCATTTGCGGTTGTTTATGGAGACAAAGGCATGATAACTGGGCGTGGTCGTTGCAGTACACAGGCGGGCGACAATAATGATAATACTTGGACTGACCCAACTATTGCAGATAATTGGCCAGATGAAACTGGTGCGGATGGCGCACAATATTGTTATTGTCAGCTAGATGGTTATAAAAGTGCGGATGGCGAAAGCACCCCTATCGTAGCTGCACCATGGGTATTCCTCGGTGATAGCTCAACAGGTAATGGGTGCGCTTCAACTTGCCCACTGTTCTGTGCAGATCGCCTGTGTTACATTGCTACATACAGTAGTGGATTCCGTGCTGCAGTATTTGGGACTGTTGATGGACCTGCCACATGTGCGGCGAACACAATCAATATTGACTGGAATCCGGATAATGGTGGTAAACACACAATCAATCAGTGTACATATGAAGGTGCGATTGAAGTACCAGCAGATCCAGTAAAGCCAGGATATACGTTCAGTGGATGGAAACTTTTGGAAAATACCACAACGGAATAATAATCAGTTTCCGTCCTTGAAAAATCCCCCAGGTGGGGATTTTTTTGATAAAAAAATTAAGCCCCTTTGTCACCCCTGCGAAGGCAGGGGTTGGGACTAAGAAGTGTGAGCAAAGCGAACCAAATAGAAAAAAATTGTAAATTTTTTGTCATTCTGGGGCTTGACCCCAGAACCTAGGTCATCTTTCCTTTAAATACTAAGGCCAAACCTGGGTCCTGGGGTCAAGCCCCAGAATGACAAGGAAGAAGAATGACTGGATTGCCACGCGTTCGCTCGCAATGACAAAGAAGAATAACAACGGTGGTAAAACAGTTGGATTTGTTTCTAAAACACCATAAACCGAATAAAAAACAGTTTCATCTTCCTGACTGAAAAAAAATCCCCCGTTTGGGGGATTTTTTTAAGCGTCTGCGTTTTTACGTGTTTTCTTGCGAACGTTGCTGTCCAGTTCTTTTTTACGCAGACGAATTGTGTCTGGAGTAACTTCTACCAATTCGTCATCCAAGATATAAGACAATGCTTCTTCCAAAGATATGCGACGTGGTGGCGCCAAGAATAATTTTTCGTCGGCGGTTACAGAACGCATGTTGGTCAGTTCTTTACCCTTGATTGGATTTACCTCTAAGTCATTTTCTTTGCTGTGTTCACCGATAATCATGCCAGAATAAACTTCTGTTTGTGGGTCAATGAACAATGTTCCACGTGGTTGCAAATTAAACAGGGCATATGTTGCGGCACTGCCTTTTTCCATGGATACCAAAACACCTGGGCGGTATTGCATAATTGGACCACGATATGGGCCGTATTCTGCAAATACACGGTTCATAATTCCTGTGCCGCGGGTGTCTGTGCGGAATTCAGACAAATACCCAATTAAACCGCGTGATGGTGCAGAAAATACAATACGGGTTTTTCCGCCACCAGATGCCTTCATTTCAGTAATTGTTGCCTTGCGTTTTGTCATTTTTTCAATAACTACGCCGCTGAATTCGTCATCTACGTCAATAACAACATCTTCGATTGGTTCCAGTTTTTCGCCATTTTCACCGTCTGTCATAACAACGCGTGGACGTGATACAGATAATTCAAATCCTTCACGGCGCATTGTTTCAATTAAAATACCCAATTGTAATTCGCCACGACCGGAAACCTCGAACGCTTCGTTATTTTCGCTTTGTTCAACCTTTAATGCGATGTTTGTTTCGGCTTCTTTGAACAGGCGTTCGCCAATCATGCGTGATGTTAATTTTTTACCAGATTTACCCGCCAATGGTGATGTGTTTACAAAAAATGTCATGGTCAGGGTTGGTGGATCAATTGGCATCGCAGGAATGGGTTCTGTGACACATGGGTCGCACAATGTGTCGGATACAGTCGCTTTGGAAAAACCGGCTACAACAACAATGTCACCTGCGGATGCCGTATCACGTGATACTTTTTCAATTCCACGATGTTCAATGATTTTGGTGATTTTTGCATTTTCTATAAATTCACCATGCATGTTTATTGCCTTGACCGATTGGCCAACACGAACAGTTCCTGATTCAATTTTCCCGGTCAGTATTCGGCCAACATATGGGTCTGCTTCCAGTGTTGTGGCCAACATCTTAAATGGTGCGTCCAATTGGCAACGTTCACCGTTGCAATCAGGTGCCGGCACATGATCTACAATCAATTGAAATAATGGGGTCAGGTCTTTCTTTTCATCGTTCAGATTACGTACAGCCCAACCATCACGGCCAACAGAATATAAATATGGGAAATCAAGTTGTGAATCTGTTGCACCCAGTTTATCAAATAAATCAAATGTTTCTGTTAAAACTTCGTCCGGACGTGCGTCACCACGGTCAACTTTGTTAATACATACGATTGGACGTAGGCCCAATTTTAATGCCTTGGATAATACAAACTTGGTCTGGGGCAGGGGACCTTCGGCACTGTCAACCAATAATACTACGCCATCAACCATGGATAAAATACGTTCAACTTCGCCACCAAAGTCTGCGTGTCCAGGTGTATCTACGATATTGATTTTGTATTCGCCCCACTGGATAGATGTTGGTTTTGCAGAAATTGTAATGCCACGTTCACGTTCAATATCACCACTGTCCATAACACGGTCTTCGACCTTTTCGTTGGCACGGAATGTTCCGGCCTGTTTTAACATGTTGTCAACCAGTGTGGTTTTCCCATGGTCAACGTGTGCAATAATTGCAATATTACGAATTTTCATGTTTTTAACCCCATATTTTTTGCTTTTCCTGTTCAGGGTATACCCAATTTTATCGTTTTTCAAGAATATATTGTGTTTTTATTGACATCTTTTGATGTTTTGTCTATGGTTTGCAGTCTGTGTAAAAATAAATGGTGTTTATATGTCAGATGTTAGAAATATTCATTCGCAAGTAAGCAAAGGTTTATATGCTTTTAAAAATGCGGCACATGATGATGCGCTGGGACGTTGGGCCAAAATACCACAAAAGCAACGTTACGAGATTGCACATGCAATGTTGTTGATGGAAAGTGCTGCGAAAAAGCCCGTCAATTATTTTTCTTATGCCAGAACGTATAATCAATGGCAGGCCAGGGCAAATAAATTCAAAGCAGTGTATGGGATTAATGATGATAAAATTGCCATGGAAGCTGTTACAAACCCTGCCGAAGAATTTGTTGCAAAGGTAAACTTTGTTTGGGGTAATCAGAATTTATCAGAAATGTATAAGAAATTTTGTGAATTGGTTTATTTGTGGGAATATGCACGTAAAACTGAACAGAAAGATAGTGTATTAGATGTGTATGAAATAGCGATATCTTTTGGTGTGGGTGCAATAAATGAATATTTGGCAGAAATACAGAAAAATCAATGTGCTATGCAAAAAATTAAAACGATGTTATGTAAATAAAAAAATCCCCGAACGGGGATTTTTTTATTGGTGTTTGCCACCGATTTTTGTGCGACCACCCATCAATGGTTGTAATGCCTTTGGGATATTTACAGAACCATCTGGGTTTTGGTGGTTTTCAATAACAGGTACAATTGCACGTGGCAAGGCAATGCCTGTGTTATTTAATGTTGCACAGAATTGCATAGTGCCGTCTGATGCACGGAAACGGGTGTTTGTTCTGCGTGCCTGATATTGACCAATAGAAGAACAAGAACCCAATTCACGGTATGTGTTTTCACTGGGGAACCAGGCTTCAACATCATGCATTTTGACCTTGTTAAATCCCATGTCGCCAGTGCATGCCATTATTACACGGTATGGTAATTCCAAATCTTCCATAACTTCACACAGGTTGTTTAATAAATGTTCGTGCATTTCATCAGATTGTTCAGGTGTGCAATAGATGTATTGTTCAACCTTGTTAAATTGATGTATGCGTACGATTCCACGTGTATCACGACCTGCAGCACCTGCTTCTTTACGGAAACATGGTGAATAGCCTGCGTATTTAATAGGCAAATCTTTTTCATTTAAAACTTCATCACTGTGCAAAGAATTTAATATAATTTCCGCAGTGCCAGCCAAACAACGGTCTGTATCAGTCAACATAAACACATCGTTGTTCATAACAGATAAATCTTTGCCGGTAAAATGACCTGCGTTAAATATTGTTTGTGGTTTTGTAATTGATGGGCAATTTACAAATGTAAATCCTTTGCTGATTAATTTTTGAATAACGTATGTTTGGATTGCCAATTCCAATTCTGCGGCTTCGCCAAACAATGCGTATGTGCGTGTACCACAAATTGAAGCAATTTTTTCAGGTTTCCACCATCCGTTCATTTCCAATAAATCCCATTGTGGGCGTGGTGTGAAATCAAATTCACGTGGGGTACCGACACGGCGTACTTCAACGTTTTCTGTATCATCACGACCGATTGGTGTATCGGCAGATGGAATTTGTGGGACACTGTGCAGTAATTCAGACAGTTTTTCTTCTTTTTCGGCAAGTTCTGCCATGTCTGCGGCAATTTCTGCGTTGATTTCTTTGGACCGTGCAATCAAAGGTGCCTTGTCCGTAGCGGTTGGGATTTCACGTGTGATTTTATTTTTTTCGGCTGTTTTTGATTGTGTGATTGTTTTTAATTCACGAACACGTTTATCCAGTTCCAGAATTTGATCTGTGTAATCTGCAAAGCCTTTTAATTCACAAGCCTTTTTTACCACTTCTGGGTTTTCACGAATAAATTTTATATCTAGCATAACAATATGTCCTTAGGTTTTTATATATATACTATAACTAATAATATTTTTTGTAAAGAAAATGCGTGATAAATTATTCCCCCAACGGGGATGAAGATAAACTAAAAAATACAAAACTCAATTTCATAACGTATGTAATTATAAAATACTTTAAGTTAAAAATCAATAGAATATCATGTGCGGTTTTTGTTTGCATCAGGTTTAATTATTGTGTATGCTGAGGCAAACGTTAAATAGGAAGGTTTTATTATGTATGATGTTATTATATTAGGTTCTGGTCCTGCGGGATTGACGGCTGCGTTATATGCAGCACGTGCAAACAAAAAAACAATCGTTTTAGGCGGCGCACGTCTGGGTGGTCAGATGGCAGGTATTGCAACTTTGGAAAATTACCCTGGTTTTTTAGGCAGTGGTTTAGAGTTGGCAGAGTTTATGAAAAAACAGGCAGAATCCTTTGGTGCGACTGTAAATTTCGTGTCTGCGAAAAATATTTCTGGTGATGCAGAATCTGGATTCGTTGTGTCTGGTGATGATGGCAAAGAATATAATGGTCGTGCGGTAATTATTGCCACAGGCGCATCGCCACGTAAACTGGAAATAGAAGGTGCACGTGAACTGATGGGACGTGGCGTATCATATTGTGCAACATGTGATGGATTCTTTTACAGTGGTAAAACAGTTATTGTTATGGGTGGTGGAAACAGTGCGTTAAATGATGCATTGTATTTGGCTGATTTGGCAAAGACTGTAAAAATCGTATATCGTAAATCTGAATTTACACGGGCCGAGGCTGTATTACGTGAACGTGTAGCGGCACGTGAAAACATTGAATGTCTGTTTAATACAGATTTGGCAAAAATAGAAGAAAAGCCAGATTCCACAGATGGCGAATTGATTGTTACAACAACAAATGGTGAACAGTTGGTTGTTGACGGTGTGTTTGTTGCAATCGGACACGAAGCCAACACAGATTATTTAACCGAAGATGTTAAACGTGATGCAATGGGTCGTTTGGCACCATCTGCATTGCCAGTCGGTATGTTTGTTGCAGGCGATGTGCACAGTGATATAAAGATGCAAATTGCCACAGCAGTTGGAACAGGGTGTACGGCTGGGATGGATGCCATCGCATACCTTAACAAAAATTAAATCTAATGGCGTATCTACACACAAACCCGACATCTCATGTAGCATTTGTACACTACGATGTCGGGTTTGTGCGTATCTATACCATTATCTTTAATTTTCTGCTAATCGTGTCGTTTGTACACTACGTTATCGGGGCCGTTCCACATCTAAACTGTTCTATTTAATTTTCTGCTTTTAATAATGTGTGGTTTGTGATAAAATTCAGGTAATCAGGGAAAAGCGAAGGAAAAAATGATAAAATTCCGCAGAAATCTAGAGAGAGAGAGAGAGTTAAAAACATTTAACGCAAACGTACGTTTGCGTTGTTGAATAATCACCTTAATAGCATACCATGCCATTAAGGTGATTGTTTTTTTATAACGAAAAGGAAAGGGAAATGAAAAAATATTTTTTAACCACCGCATTAATGGGAACGTTTATTGCACCTGCATTCGGTGCCGATAAAATAATAACCAGTGAGAACACATGTACGGTTGATGTATTGGGCGTATCGGACAATAACGCCACGGCAAATACAATCGCGACATGGGATTTGATAGATTATACATTGGACCCTGGTCAATATTTAAGCGTAACAGAAACATCTGTGGACAAAACAACATGCCCCGCGGGTTCATACTGCGTTGGTGGTGGATTCACGGTTGAAACGGCGGACAACAGTATCGCCCAATGTCCAACCGAATACCCAAACAGTGCCGAAGGTTCAGGTGCAGACACACAATGTTATACAGCATGTACGGTTGCAACGGCAAACATAGCACATGCAACGGCGGTAACGGGTAACGATTACTATGGCAGTGGGGTTGACACGTGCGAACCAACGGCATGCGTTGCCGGATGGCACGTAAAACCAGGATTGGATATAGGTGAAACAATTGGTGAAGACGTCGGCACTGGATATACATCTAACGATAACAACGGAAATCAAGGTGTGTCTTATAATCTGACATCATCTGATGCGGGTATTGCAGGCGACCCGATGGCATTTGCGTCCGCCTATGGCGACAAAGGCATGATAACGGGCCATGGCCGTTGCAGCACGCAACCAGGGGTAAGAGAATTTGATTGGAACACAAGTACTGCCGGGGAAATCACTATTGTAGACACCCTGACCGATGAAACGGGTGCTGAAGGTGCACAATATTGTTATTGTCAGGTTGATGGCTTTACCCCAACTGGTGGCGACAAAGTAATAGTTACATCTGCCCCGTGGGTGTTCAACAGCAACGAAGATACGGATTATGATTGCGCGTCCAATTGCGCGGACGTCTGTGTGAGCAACCTGCAGGCCGATGGCGTGTACTATCGCACGTTCCGTACTGCGGTAATGAACAGTCTGCCTGTGTCACCTGCCACATGTGCGGCTAACACAATTAATATTGATTGGAACCCAGATAATAATGGTGCACATACAATCAATCAATGTACGTATGAAGGCAGTATTACCGTTCCATCCGACCCAGTAAAGCCAGGATATACGTTTATGGGTTGGAAGTTACTGGAAAACACCACAACGGAATAATAATCAGTTTCCGTCCTTGAAAAATCCCCCAAGTGGGGGATTTTTTTGTTTGGGAATTTATATAAATTATTTCTTGCCAAAGTGTTTCTTTAATATATCGTATGCGGTGGAAATGCGGGCAAATTCAGTTGCTGCGTTCTTTTTATCTGTTGCAGTGTCTGGGTGGTATTGCTTTGCCAATGCACGGTATTTTACACCAACTTCACGCCATGTGGCAGATATGCCCAATTCAAATACTTTTAATGCAGATACAACATTTGTTGGTAATTTACTTTTTGCAGGCATACGGTCAAATTTACTGCGCCCTGTGATAAAGTCGTTCAAGAAATTTACATATTCTGATGCATCTTGGTTTGCAGACTTTTTATCTTTTAATTCTGTGCCAAATGTTTGTTTTTCCCAATCTGCTTCTATTTCATCAGGGGTCATGTCTGCGTAATAATTCCAGTTTTTATTGTATTCGGCCGCATGTTCTTGGCAAAAAAACCAATAGTCCTGTAAAGTACGGGATTTTGGGGCACGGCATGTGCCGGCTTTGGTGCAACCTGGTTTATCGCATTTTTTTATCATATTTTATTTACCTTTACTTGTTTGCAAATGGGTGATGTTTAGTAACAGTTTCTTTTAATTTTTCAGGCATAACATGCGTGTAAATTTGTGTGGTTGATATGTCTTCGTGACCCAACATTGTTTGTATCGCACGCAGGTTTGCACCACCTGATAACAGGTGTGATGCAAATGAATGGCGCAGGACGTGTGGACTGACCCGATTGGGGGCTATGCCAGACAATACAGCACATTTTTTTAATATTTTGAAAAAACCATCACGTGTTATATGGCCTGAATTTCCGTTTGATGGAAATACATATTTTGATTGGGTGTCCCCACGTGCGTCCAACCATTTGTTCAGTGCGTGTATGGCGGCGTCATGCATGGGGACCAATCTTTCTTTGGCACCTTTACCATGAATTAATAATTTATCATTTAATATCCCAGACATTGGTAATTCGCATAATTCTGAAACACGCAGACCTGATGCGTACAGCAATTCAATCATTGCACGCAGGCGCAGTGAATTTTTTATGTCGCCCGCAGATGATATAAGTAATTCTATTTCATCTGGAGATAAAAATTTGGGCAGACAGCGTTCTGGTTTTGGCAGGTCTAAATTTTTTGTCGGATTTTCAGATATTATTTTTTCAATCATTAAAAATTTGAAAAAACTACGCAGGGCAGAGGCTTTGCGTGAAACAGATGTAGGTTTTTCATCAAGCCCCGACAGGTAATCTTGCAGTGCATTTGTGTCTGCGTTCATCAGACCACCAGAAATGGCATTGTCCGCCAGACGTAAATCAGATTCATAACTTTGTAATGTCTGTTTACTGCGACCTTTTTCAGCAGATAAATATTCTAAAAATATATCTATGTATTTCACGGATATACCACAATTTCTGTTAAATGTTGTGTTGTTGGAAATGATACAATCATCAATATGATAATTATGGCCACCAATGACCATATCAATATCGTTTTTGTTTTGGTATTTCTTTTCTTTTTTAATGGCATATTCTTTCCCCTTGTGATTTTTTATATTGTATCAAAACTGGTTATAAATATTCCGGCACCCGCAATAATAATCAATGGTGGTGCAATAATAGACAATATCGGTGGTAATGCCCCAGTCGCACCAAGTGCATTAAACAAATTGATTAAGAAATAGACCGCAAAACAGGTTACTATGCCAAGACTGAATTTAACACCAAAACTGTAATTTCTGCGTTGTTTGGTCTGAGAAAACGCAATCCCCAATGTCGCCATTGATATCATGGTTAATGGTAAAAACAATAATGTCCACAATTGTACACGATGTCCACGAACAGATGCACCTATGTGTTCCATCTTGCTAATAAACTTATGCAATTGCCAAAATGATATTTGATCAGGTTGCAGGTATCTGTCCAAAATAGTTTGTGGGGTCAGTAATGTTTTTGCAGACCAATCTGAATGACTGGTTTTTCCGTCCGAATCCCAAATTTGTGCATTTTTGGCAGATAATTGATTGTCTGATAATGTAACAGATTCTGCCTGAATGCGATTTTTTAATTTAAAGTTTTCGTTTTGTGTGTATATCACAGTGTCTTGAAAAATTAACTCGTCATGATTTTTCTTCATGTTCTTGGCGTTAATTGTAATGAACTGATTATCAGATGATTCACGTAACCATATCGAATTATCAACCAATTGTAATTTATCGGGGGATATGTTATCTGAACTGATATAAACAGAATAGGGATTTATAACCGTTGTTGCAAATAATCCAATTAAAAATGCACCAAATAAAAATGGGGTTGCAGATTGAAACGGTGACAGACCCGCACTGGATATAATAATATTTTCACTGGATTTAGTTAATTTGTATGATGTCAATAATGTGCCCATAAATACCGCCAATGGTAAAAACATAGGGACATATTCCAATAATCTTATCCAGGATTCATACAATGCAGCAATTGCAGTTGGATTAGATGGCAATCGTTCTACAAATGTTACAGCCAATATAATCCCACATACGATCAACATAACCAAGCCGACCCCGGAAAAAAATCGGCCTATTAAAAAACGATTTAAGATATTTAATTTAAACATAGTAATAAAACTATACCTTGTTCATTTGATAATTGCAAAATTAAAATGAATGCGTATAATCTTTTAGAATAAATATTATAGTCAAAGGTATAAAGATATGGAAAAGAAACCAATTTCACGTGCAGGTTTTGATAACTTGTTGAAAGAACTAAAAGATTTAAAAGAAAATCAAAGGCCTGAAATATTAAAAACTGTTCAGTGGGCACGGTCTTTGGGCGATTTGTCTGAAAATGCAGATTACAGTGCTGCCAAGGAAAAACAACGCCAAATTGATAACAGAATCAGATTCTTAGAAGGGGTAATTGAAAATGCCGCTATTATAGATATTGATTCTCTTAGTGGTAATAAGGTTATGTTTGGGGCACGTGTTATCGCCGAAGATGAAGATGGTAATAAAATGCAATGCCGTATTTTGTCTGATATTGAATCAGATGGACGCAGTGTGATTTCATGTACGTCACCGGTTGGGCGTGCGATGATTGGACGATGTGTCGGGGATACGTGTATCGTTAAATTACCAAGTGGTGAAAAAGAATACGAAATTTTATCTGTTTCCTTTAAGGATTAAAAATAATGTCTGTTCGTACGTTGCCAGATTTTTTAATAAACCAAATTGCCGCCGGTGAGGTGGTGGAAAGACCAGCCAGTGTGGTTAAAGAATTGGTTGAAAATGCGCTGGATGCGGGGGCAGACCAAATCGTTATTGATGTTCAAGATGGTGGACGTACACTGATTTGTATAACAGACAATGGATGTGGTATGTCACGTGAAGATTTGGCTTTGGCAATTACGCGTCATGCGACATCAAAGTTGCCAGATGATAATTTGCTGAATATCAATTTTATGGGATTTCGGGGCGAGGCATTACCATCAATCGCATCTGTGTCCGATATGACAATTGATACATGTAATGGCAAAGATTCAAACGGTTGGCAAATTAATTGTACCACAGGTGAAATAAAACCGTCTGATTGGCAAACCGGGACCAGAATTCGTGTGCAAAATTTATTCGCAAAAACACCTGCACGTTTAAAATTTCTGCGTGGTGATAGGGCAGAAATGATGTCTGTGTTAGATGTCGTAAAAAGATTGGCTATGTCCAGAACAGATGTTGGATTTGTTCTGAATAACAAATGGTTCTTTCCAAAAAATCAAAGTTTGTTGGACAGATTGCAGGCGGTTATGGGTGATGATATTGTGGGACGTATGTTGGAAATAAACGCTGTGTCTGGTTCAACATCTGGAATGGAATTGACTGGATATATTTCACAACCAACACTAAGGCGTGCAACATCTGTGGATCAATATTTGTTTGTTAATGGACGACCGGTGAAAGATAAAGTTTTGGTCGGTGCGTTGCGTGCTGCGTATATGGATGTTATGCATGCTCGTGAATTTCCATTGTGTGCGTTGTATTTAAAATTACCAACAGGGGCTGTTGATGTTAATGTATCGCCCGCCAAGACCGAAGTGCATTTTTTAGAACCAACACATGTGCGTTCTTTTATAATTAAGACTTTGCGTGACAGATTGTCCAAAACAATGGTGCAAAGTGTGCCACAGGTCCAACCGTCTGTTTCTGTGAATGATTTTAAAACAAATAATTTTCATAATGCCAAGCCAAATGTGTCGCCTGTTAAATTTGATTTTGGATTGGTAAATAAACCAATGTTTGTGCGTGACGTTTTGGAAAAAGTTACACCGGAATTGTTTCCAATGGGTGAACAATTAAATATCAGCACACCAAAAGATGATTTGGCAGTTGAAATAGATTTGCCTTTGGGACATGTTGTGGGGCAGATTGCAAACAAATATATTATTGCACAAAAAGGTGATAATATGGTGATTGTTGATCAACATGCCGGTCATGAACGTATAACTTATGAAAAGTTACGTAATGGAAAAATAAAATCACAACCATTATTGACACCTATTGTTATTAAATTACGCGAAGAAGATGTTTGTGCAATTATCAGTATCACAGATGATTTGAAAAAATCTGGGTTGCATATTGATGCGTTTGGTGATGATGCAGTGGCTATATTTGAAAAACCGGCTGATTGGGATATGAAATGGGACGAGGTTTTAAAAAGTATCGCAGATGAAGTACGTGAAAACGGTTCTTCCAGTCAATTAAATGAAAGGTTGCATTTAAAGTTGGCAAACTATGCGTGTCATCATTCTGTGCGTGCCGGTCAAAAGTTGGATTTTGCCCAGATGGATGCACTGTTGCGGGATATTGAAAATACACAAAGGGCAGGTCAATGTAATCATGGGCGACCTGTGTATAAAATTATTCCGTTGACCGAAATAGATACTTGGTTTGAAAGATTGTAATTTCTGTGATTTTTACTTTACAATATCTGCTTTTTTTACTACTGTTCTGGTATTAAACAAGGAGAAATTATATGGAAAATACAGCCGAAGTTGTAGATACTGTTGTTCAAACAGGGCAAGTTGCCGCACCACAGGGCAGTGTGTGGGGTATGGTTTTGTACTGTTTGGTCGTATTCGGAATAATTTATTTAATGATGGTTCGTCCAAACAAAAAACGTATGGCGGAATATCAAAAGATGCTGGATTCTTTGCAGGTTGGTAATCGTGTGATGGCTGCGGGTATTTATGGCGTTATCAAAAAAATAAATGAAAAAACAATAGAAATGGAAATTGCCAAGGGCGTTGTTATTGAAGTAAATAAAAATGCAGTGGCAAGTGTAGAGTAAAATAAAAAGGGTATCGGTATGTTTAAGAAATTAGCAATTGTTTTTGTTGCGGCTTTTTGTGTTTTGTTGGCTGTGCCGACAATGTCTCCAAAATTGGCACCTTATTTTCCATCTTGGATTGAGCCAATTCCGTTGGGATTGGATTTAAAAGGTGGTGCACAATTATTGCTAGAGGTTGATACAACTACGATGTTGCAGGAAAAAACACAGCAATTATATGAAGAAACACGCAGTGCATTAATTGATAGAGATAAGGGTGTTATTCGTTTTTCTAATTTACGTAACCATGATGGTGTTGTGTCTTTGGTTGTTCGTAATGAAGATGAAGTATCTGATGCCAAGGGACGTTTGAAATCGTCGTTTGGAAATACAGTTGATATGACATCAGAAGGCAAGACTATTAAATTAACTTATTCTGATGTACAAAAACAAGAAATGATAAAAGACGCATTGGCACGCAGTATTGAAATTGTTCGTCGTCGTATTGATGCATTGGGAACCAAAGAACCGTCTATTCAAAGTCAGGGCGGAAAATATATCTTGGTTCAATTGCCAGGTGTTGATAATCCAGAACATATAAAAAATCTGATTGGGCAGACCGCAAAAATGACATTTCATCTGGTAAATGAAAATGTTACCCAGGAACAAATGGCGTCTGGTCGTGCACCAAACGGTACGGAATTTTTGCCATATATGGATATGCCATGGCAAACAGTGCCTGTGTATTCCAGGGTAGAAGTTTCAGGTGATTCTTTGAAAGATTCTCAGGCTGATTTTGATCAGAATAATATGCCTGTTGTATCAACTGTGTTTGATGCGTCTGGGGCACGTAGATTCGCAAAGTTAACAACGGAACATGTTGGGGAACGTTTTGCAATTGTTTTAGACGGTCAGGTTTTGTCTGCACCTGTTATTCGTGAACCAATCCCGGGTGGTCGTGGTCAAATTTCAGGTGGGTTTACATTACAGGGTGCGAAAGATTTGGCTGTGCTGTTACGCAGTGGTGCGTTGCCGGCCCCATTACAGGTTATAGAAGAACGTACAGTCGGGGCAGGATTGGGTGCCGATACGATTGAAAAAGGTAAACTGGGGTCCATTGTTGGGGTTGCGTTTATCTTTATATTCTTGTTCTTTGTATATCGTTTGTTCGGTGTAATTGCCGGTATTTCGTTGATGGTCAATTTGGGAATGATTGTTGGTATAACTGCTTTGTTTGGTGCGACATTGACATTGCCAGGTATTGCAGGTATCGTGTTGACGTTGGGTATGGCTGTTGACGCAAACGTATTGCCATTTGAACGTATTCGTGATGAAGTACGTGCAGGTACGCCAACACTGCGTGCGGTTAATATCGGTTTTGACAGATCGTTAAAGACAGTTATGGACGGAAACTTGACTACTTTGATTTGTGCGTTGGTATTGTTCCAATTCGGTGCAGGTCCAATTCGTGGTTTTGCGGTAACATTGTCTATTGGTATTTTGACCACATTATTCACATGCGTATGGTTGACCAAGGTTTTGGTTGATTGGTATATGAATGGTAAAAATAAAAAAATCGGTTTTGCAAAATAATGTAAAGGGGTGTTTAAAATGAAATTACATTTTATGAAATATCGTAAAATTGCCTATGTTATTTCAGGGGCTTTGGTATTGTTATCTGTTTTGTCTTTGTTGTTTCGTGGATTGAATTACGGAATTGATTTCTCGGGCGGTATATCTATGGAGGTTACACCCATAGAAGAAGGTTACACCATTGATAAAATGCGTAATCAATTGTCTGAATTTAATCCAGAATTGCAACAGGTTGATGGTAAATCAATCTTGATACGATTGGGTTTGCCAAAAGACGCAACAGATGCCGAGCAAAATGAACGTGTGTCGCAAATTAAAAATATTTTGGGCGAAAACGTAGAATATTCTCAGGTGCAAATTGTTGGACCAAAAATCGGTGGTGAATTGGTTCGTGGTGGTATCTTGGCGATATTGTTCGCGTTTGTTATGATGGCAATTTATGTTTGGATAAGATATCGTGGTGGCTATGCAGTTGGTGCATTTGTATCATTGTTCTTGGACTTTGTATTGATGTTTGGTTTCTTTTCTATTACAGGTTTGGAATTTAATCAGACTGCGATTGCTGTTATTTTGACGGGTATTGGATATTCTATTAATGACAAGGTTGTAAATTATGACCGTATTGATGAAAATGTAAAAAAGTATCATAAAATGCCTATGTCTGATTTGATAGATTTGTCTGTTAATGAAATGTTGCGTCGTACAATGTTGACCAGTGTTTCTACATTGTTGGCTATGATTGGTATATTCTTGTTTGGTGGTGCGATGTTGCGTGATTTCGCATTGGCAATGGGATTTTCTATTGTAATGGGTACGTTTACAAGTATTTATATTTCTAATATGATACTGTATAACTTTAATTTACGCGATACAGATAAATAAATTTATAACAGATGGATTTGTAACCAGGGGGGATAAAATGAGTATAAAAAAATTTTTTGTTTGGGTGTTTTTAGTCCTGGTTACTTTGCCATCATTTGCAAATAGTTTGTTTTTTGAAGATGAACCAATCCAAGACGGTTTGCCTGTGTTTGTTATGTCAGACACTTTTGCAGATGTATATGAAAAACTGGATGGTGTAAATTGGGGTGGAAAAAATCTGAATCTGGCAATTGAGGGATTGGAAAATATAAATTCTTTGGCACATATTGCATCCACAGATGAAAGAATTGTTTTGGTTTGGGGTGATACAATTATAGGTAACTTTTCACGCCCCCAGGAAAAAGATTGGCGTGCATTCGGTGAAATTACAACCGCGTTAATTTTAAAAATGCGCCAACATGATCCACGTCTGCGTGCGATGAGTGAAAATTCTATTTATCAAATTGCGGTTGAAAGTTTGGTTCGTGGTTTAGATGAGCATGGAAAATATGTGCTTTCTAAAAATTCCCAAGTAACCGAAGAAGGAAAAATATTGACCAGTATTGGTATTGAAGGTGCACGTGATAGTCGTGGTAATTTCCGTGTAACAGGTGTTTATAAAGGTTCGCCTGCGGATTTTTCGGGAATAAAGTCTGGTGATTTAATAGTCGAAATTGACGGTAAAAATGTTGCAGAAATGACAGGTGCTGATTTGGCGGGGGTTATGTCTGGTTTTACATCAGGAACGGTAAAGTTAAAATTACTGACACCATCAGGACAAACAAATGTCGTGCTTAGACGTGCATCAATTGCGTTGGCAGATGCAGATATTGTTTATCGTGATGATGCAGGTTTCGGTGGTATTTTAGAAATTGTTGTTCATAAAATTACAAATAATTCTGTAAGTATTATAAATCAAGCCTTGGCCAATTATGCAGGCGTATATGCTATTGTTTTGGATTTGCGTGCTGCGTCTGGTGATGATGAAAAGGCAATGGCAAAATTGGCGGGTTTGTTCATGGGACAGGTGCCTGTTATGCGTGTTATTGAAACTGCACGTGATGAAGTTGAAATTATCCCAGGTGGTGCGGCGGTAAGTGACGCACCTGTGGTCGTATTGATGTCTGATATGACGCGTGGTACAGCCGAAGCATTGGTTGCTGCGTTTTATGAAAATCATCGTGGCGTATTGGTTGGAACGCCAACTGCAGGATATGCACGTATTGCATCACAGATTGATTTAGATAATGGCGGTATGTTGGAATTATTAAACAAATCTGTTAAAACCGGGTCTGGTCGTGTTATTGATAAACGCGGCGTTTTTCCAATTGTATGTTTGTCTAATATCAGATCAAATCAACAACAAAATGCGTTTTTCGTAAATGTTTTAAATAATGACTTTAATATGCAAGATTTTAATAGAAAAGAAGATGTTAATGTAGATGCAGTTCGTCGTGGTTGCCCAACAATTACCAGTGGTGCAGATGAAGACGCATTGTCTTTGGCAATTGCTGTTAAAATTTTGACAGAGAAAAAGGTTTATAACAGATTGCTTGCAGAATAAAATTCATAACCAAGGGGTGTGGTATGTTTTTGACATGTTGTAATAAAATAAAGTGGCGTAAAATGGGTTGGGGTGCACTGATAACTTTTGTGTTGGTGTTGGCTGGTGTGTTTTTTTTAGATCAGCCTTTGTTTTTATTTTTGCGTAATTTTAATGGTTGGTTATGTAGTGTTTTTGATAATGTGTTTAGTGCACATGTATGGATAATGTTTGCAACGATTGTGTTGGGTGTTTTGTGTGTTAAAAAAATAATAAAATCAGAAATTAAATTTAAAAATGAAAGAAATCACTTTGATTTGTTTTTGGCTGTTCGTAATACATTTAATGCGGTTAAAACCAGTCATGCTTTTTTGATTTTTTGCAGTGTTTTATCAGCGGGCATCGTTGTTAAAATTTTAAAGATACTTATTGGTCGTGCTCGCCCTATATTTTTTGAAGCGTTGGATATGACAGGTTTTTATCCACCGTCATTTGATTGGGCGTTTAATTCAATGCCGTCTGGTCATACGACGGTAACATTTGCAGGTTTGGTTATGATTGGAATGTTGGCCCCACGATATAAACCTTGGACATGGACGTTGGCGGTATTGGTTGGATTGTCCCGTGTTGCATATGGTGCACATTGGCCATCTGATGTATTATTGGGGGCATTTATAGGTATGGTAATTGCAGATATTGTGAAATATTTGATTCTTGGACGACAAAAATAAATAAAAAAATAGGCGAAAAAAATAAACGCCTATTTTTTTTGTGAATTTTATGATAAAATAGATGTGTTATGGCAAGGAAATCTAAAAAATCAAAATTTTTGCCTTCGGGTGTTTCTGGGGCATTAAAGAGTTTGTGGGGCCGCATCTTTGGTGGGGTACTGATGTTGTGCGGCGTTTGGGCATTGTTTGCAGTATGTATGTATGATCCGTATATGAATGGGTTCGCAGTTGCAAGTAACTTTGGTACACAATCTGTTATGGGAAATATCGTTGGTGCGTTACGATATGCCGTTGGTGTGGTGCCTGCGTTTTTTGTATTGTTGGCACTTACTCGTTGGGGTGCATTAAAAATGCTGGGGATGAATATTGATTATTCGCCTGAATATAATTTTCTGCGTGGTTTTGTAACTGTTTGTGTGGGTGCAATTGGTTTTGGATTGTTGGTTCCATCGGGAAATTATGGCGGCATGTTTGGTGCGATTGTTTCCACAGATATTGGTGCGGCATTGGGTAAATTTTCACCTGTGTTGGGTGTGTTGTGTGTTGGTATATTTGTGTTTATGGCTGGAATGTTGTTGCATATCAGTTTTGCACATCTTCGTTGGGCGTTTGGTGTATTGATTCGTTGGGTGCGTTGGATTGCCAGTGCATTCCACCTTATAAAACCTGCCCAGGGTGAATATGAAGACGATGAAGAATACGAAGAAGACGAAGAAGAGGAAGATGAAACCGAAGAAGAACCAGAAGAAAAACCAAAACGTACATTGGTAAAAAAACGTGCGCCTAAGGCAGAGACGGGAAAGGTTGCTACGGCTGTGGCGGCGGTTCGTCCACGTCGTGCAGCGGCTATGTATAATTTGCCAGATCCAAAATTATTAGAAAAATCTGTGTTTGGTAAAAATGTAGTAACGCCTGAATTGAAACGTAATGCCGCTGCGATGGAGGTTCATTTTGCAGAATATGGTGTTAATGGCAAAGTTGTTGGGATTCGCCCGGGACCAATTGTTACATTATATGAATTTATGCCAGATAGTGGTACACGTATGGCAGATGTTAGCAACACTGTACGTGATATGACACGTGCGATGGCGACTGAAAATATTCGTATTGCGCATATCCCCAGCACCCAGTTGATTGGTGTTGAAATGGTTAATTTAAAGCGTCAAACTGTGCGTTATCAGACATTGGTTGCAAATGAAACATTTATTAATTCAAAGTATAAAATTCCATTGGCATTGGGTGTAGATATTGGTGGAAATCCATTGTATTACGATTTGGCAAAAATGCCACATATGTTGATTGCTGGACGTACTGGGTCTGGTAAGTCTGTGTTTGTGCAATCTATTATCACGTCAATTGTTTATCACTTTACTCCTGATAAGTGTAAATTGATGATTATTGACCCCAAGGGTGTTGACTTTGGATTCTGGGATGACATTCCGCATTTAATTACGCCTATTGTAAAGTTAGATCCGGCGGCGGCTGTGAACGCATTAAAGTGGGCTGTACGTGAAATGGAAGAACGTTACAAACAATTGCAATTACTGAATGCGCGTAATGTAGAAAGTTATAATGAAATTGCTGCGGAAAAACGTGCCAGTGGTGAAAAAGTAACCAAACAGGTCGCGGTTGGTACAGACCCTGAAACAGGTGAATTATTATTTGAAACCCAAGAAGTAGATTTGTCTGATATTCCATATATCGTCATTATTATTGACGAGGTGGCAGACCTGATGTCTTTGGCCCGTAAAGAGGTAGAGGCATGTGTACAACGTATTGCACAAAAGGCCCGTGCAGCAGGTATTCACTTGGTCATGGCGACCCAACGACCAGACGCAACAACAATTACAGGTGTTATCAAGGCGAATTTCCCAACACGTGTATCGTTCCAGGCACGCAGTCATATTGATTCTATGACAACATTGGGTGAAAAAGGCGCAGAAAATCTGTTGTCTTGTGGTGATATGTTATTCAGTGAAGCAGGCCGTGTCCCTGTGCGAATTCATGGTGCATTTATTGCAGACGATGAATTAAATCGTGTTGGAAAATTCTTGCGTGCCCAAGGTGAACCTGAATATGCATCTGGTGTAACCGAAAGCGAAGAAGATAATGCACCTGTTACGCCGTCCAAGGCAGAAGTCAAGGCAGGTAAAGATGCAGACTTGTATGAACAGGCCAAAGAAATTGTTCTGCGTGATAAAAAGACCAGTATTTCTTATCTGCAACGTCGTTTGCAAATCGGATATAACAAGGCGGCAGGATTGATTGAACGTATGGAGCAAGAGGGTGTGATATCTGGGCCTGATGTGAATAACAAACGTCAAATACTGTAAAATTAAATCTAATGGCATATCTACACACAAACCCGACATCTCATGTAGCATTTGTACACTACGATGTCGGGTTTGTGCGTATCTATACCATTATCTTTAATTTTTCCGCTAATTACGGGGTGGGGTAAAGCACTCATGTAACTTCTGTACACTACGCCATTGCCAACCCGCTTATCTATACCATTATCTTTAATTTTTTCGCTAATCACAGTGATAGAGTAAAATCATTCATTTTTTTACTTTCAATAATGTGGGGTTTATGATAAAATTGAACCTAAGAGAGAATATGAAACTGATTAAGCGCTTATTTTTATTGGTTTTATGCGCCATGCCATGTGTCGCAGGTGCCCAGGTTGCAACAACTGCGGGTAATAATTTGACTGCGTGGAATGGTGGAAATGCGTCTGCAAGCAACAATAATTGGAACAATATGACAAACAGTCGTACTTTGACTGCGGCTGCAAATGCGCCAACTGCGGATTTTGGAAATTGTAATTCTGTTATATTGCGTTGTGCACAACCAAAGTGCGGTGGTTGTACAACATTGGATTTGGCACGTCCGATTGTTGCAGGGTGTGTGAACAGTAATGCGACATGTAAACAATACGGAAATGATTTGGTTGAATATATTTCTGCACAATTGGTTGCGACTGCAAATACCAAATCGCAACAGCAACAGTTGGCTGCACAGCAGGCTGCTGCCGCCGCGGCCGCAGCCAGTAACAGTCAGCAAATGCAACAAATGCAAATGCAGATGCAGCAAATGCAACAACAAATGCAACAGCAAAATGCCCAGCAAATGCAACAAATGCAGGCTGCATTAAATGAACAAAAACAAATGGTTGCAAATGCCCAGGCCGAAGCGGCCGCCGCCCAGCAACGCATGAATGAATCGGCCAGTACGGGTTTAACCATGGCACAACAGGCTGCGGTGGAATCTGGGGTTTCTGCGGATGTGTTATTGCGTGAACAGGTTGGTGGTGAAATTTTATCCAAAATTGAAAATGCCGAGGCTGCATTAAAAAATCTGAAAGAATCAATGGATACCACGTTCAGATATGCAGGTTGTGATACACGTGGGAACAATTGTTCAGGACCAAACCGTGTAAAGGTGTTCAAAGACAAAGCATTGGGATTTATTGATCCATACGAAAATATTGTTGATGAAATGTACGAAGCCTTGGAAACAGCATTGGCGGTTGGTGTTGATGTTTCTGATGTTATTATGATGTTGTCCGGGTCATGTAATAAATGGGGTAAATATTTGTGTGCGTATGCTAATCATGGTAGTCCAGATTATTATAAGTACAGAATCAAGGAAGGTGGTGATAATGAACCGCTGAATTGTGTGGGTGGAAAGTCGCAGAAATCTGATCAGACACGTGGTGTTGGCGAATGTACACCGGGAATGACGGTTCCGCCTCAAGACGATCCGCGTTGTACATTAATCAGTTTAATAGACGAAGGCAGTGACGCATTACAGCGTGAATGGGTGTCAAGTAATGAACATGACGCAGATGGATTTGTGCGTGTTGGTTGTGCGACATCTTCGTTGGATTCAATTTCTATATTTGGTCGCCGTTCCAGTCGCAAAGGCGCAACAATGGATTTAGATACACTGGAACGCTTGTTGGCCCAAGATGCCCCAGAATATGCCGGTACAAAGAATAGGTATAGCAGAGCAGGTGATGCTACTTTAGAAAAAGTAAAGTATTGTTCGTTGACACCACATGGATACGATTTGTTGAAAAATGCCATTAGTCGTAGACAAATGCCAAAAGATGTGTGTGTGAAGTATGATGATTTGGAAAAAATTGTGGTAAGAAATGGTTATTTGTCTGCGGGCAGTACAAATAGTTGTCATACAAATTTGACTGTTACAGAAAAACAGTGGTGTACGCAATCGATCTCTGGGTATACGTTTGATGATGGTTGCGATGTGTCTTGGGTAGGTGGTGAAAATGGGGAAAATGGTAGATGTGTGGTGTCTGCAGATTGTTGTATTTCTGGTAATGTTATTGCAAAAGCGGATAAGGCCCAGTGTGTTTCAGAGGAGGGTACCGAATGGGATGGTAAGGGTTGTATTTGTAAAAATGGTTATGTGCGCGATAATTATGGAGATTGTATTTTAAAGGAACAAAAACAATGTCAAGAATATGGTGGTACATGGTATCAAGGTAACGGTGGGTGGTGTGCATGTAAAAATGGTTACGGGGAATATGACCCTAAAACGGGAACGTGTTCGGGCGAAGACGGAACTGAAGGTAGATTATTAAGTAAAAACAACAGGTTAGACCTGACGAGAGGGAGCGGTTTGCCAAGCAAGTTGTGCTGAGACTGGCGGTGTGGCTGACCTGAGTAAAAACAATGGGGCGTGTCGCAAGTGTGGTGCGGTCGGTCAAAATTACAATCCAGTGACACAGGAATGCAAAGGTGCCAAGGTTGTAAGTAAAGGTTTAAAATAACAGTAAAATAAATGAAAAAAAGTATGTTGAAATTTTTATTATCTGTGCGGGCGATTTTAATCGCGTTGGTTGTGTTTGGACCGTGTGCCGTGCGTGCCAATGATTCATGTGCAGATGATGCAAATGATGCAATTTCACCTGATTTTGCCCTGTGTTCAACGCACGCATATAATATTGGTCGGACGGGTAATCCGGGGGCTGATGAACGTGCGTTAATGAAAGAAGTTATTGGTATGAAAACGACACTGATTACCCAACAGATGTACAAGCAATATGAACAAATGGAATCTATGTTGCGTCGTTTTAAAACCCAATTGGAAAAAGCCGTTACAATGAGTAAGTTTGAAATGGCAGGTGCAGATTCTGAAAAATCTTCGTCTTCATCGGGTCATTTTAGTTCAAATGACAGCAGGGTTAATATTGCAGGAACACAAAATTGTTCACGACTTTATAAAGATGAAGAAATCTTAAAATGTTATCAAACAAATTTAGATATTGTTGAACGTACATCAAATTATGGTAATGATGTAACATCAGATTTAAAGGCTCAGTTGGCAGGCGATTTTAAAGCCTTGAAGGAGATGAAATTTGGCGCAGAACGAAAGTCAGGTTGTGTTGAAAAAACAGAAGATGACTATAAAAATTGTTTTGCCAAATCTACTATTAAATCAAGTAAAGCGTTTAAAAGTTGTATGGAATATTATAGAGATTGTTTGCAGGCACAGTATCGTGCTTATAATGATCAAGAGCGAAGTTATAATACCAAAGGTTGGAATAGCAGATAAAAAAATCACCCGCAGGTCATGCGGGTGTTTATTTGTTGTTTACAGATATCAAAAAAATTGATATAATTATATAAATAAGTGTGCATTGCACACCGTGGAATGATTTTAAAAAGTAAAGGAAACCCGCAGAAAACGGGGAATAGGGGGAAAGATTTATGACAAGTCAAAAAATCATAAGTTCTGTTAAAAATGCAATGGGAACTGTGTTCTTGTTGGCGGGGGCGTTTTTTGTTTGTTCGACTTTGGTTTCAATCAGGGCGGTTTTTGCAGATCCAATCGCACCAATGAATGCAAATGAAATTGTTGTGCCCCAGGGCACGCGTACAAATGTTCGTACGTCTGGCCGTACCAGTCCACGCGGAACAAATTCGGTTGCAAATCGTGCAACTGTTGCACGGACTGCGGTTGCACCAACAAATAATCCACGTGCAAACGTAAATCAAAATCGTGCGGTTCAATCACGTGCGGTCGCAACACGTACAAATGCACGTACTACAAATAAAATCGCAAATCAACGTGCAGATATGACAAAATCACGTAATGTTGTTAATCGCACAAAAAGTGCAATCAATCGTGCAAATGCAAACCTAACACGTAATGTTCGTGCGCGTACCGCATCGTCTGATATGGTGGATAATGCACGTGTTTCTTTGCAGGGCAGTGCAATCCGTGGCAGCAAGGGCACCCAGACAACCGCATATTCTTATTTGAACAGTAAATTGTATACAGGTAATTATTCAAATATTATTGATTCCAGTACAGGTTTGATTTCTGCAGATGCGTTCAGTAACTGTATGGAATCTTATTATACATGTATGGACGAAATTTGTACCGCACGTAATGCCGCACAACGCAGATGTGCGTGTGCCGGTCGTGTAAAAGCATTTGCAGATGCTGAATCACAATTGGAAACAGCAAATGAAGAATTGATTAAGGCATCTGGTGAATTGGCATTGTTGATTGCAAACAAAGGTAAAGATATTTCACAGGCTTTTCAATTAACAGATGCAGAAAAAGTTATGAACTGTGTTTCTTGGAAAGAGGTTACAAGTAAATATGGGCAAAGTTCAGAAGAAGCCATAGCATGGTGTTCAAATCATAATTTTTATAATAATGGTGCCGCAGTAACATCTTGTACAATGCCTTCTTATTGCCAAGATAATACAGCAGGTGGTAATAATTTCGGGTTTAATATCGATAATATAGAGGGCAGCAGTTCTGATATATTGGCTTCTTTGCAGGCATGGGCGGATGCAAAAGATAGTACAAAGACTTTGTTAAAAGATGATACAACCAGCCTGACAGGTGCGTTGGATAATGTTTCTACTATTGTTGGAAATTTAAGTGGTATCGGTGGCGCGTTTACATCAACAGAAACTTCTGCGGATAAATTGGCAAATACATGGGGATATGATTTGTTTGAATTTGCACATAACAATGTTTGCAGCCGTGTATTGGATTCTTGCTTTAACGGTATTTATGAAGCATGCGGAAACCCAACTGCTGCGGGTGGAATTGGAAAATGTGCAGATGGTCAATCTTCAACCAATTGTCCATTTAACTATAATTCAAAAATAGCAGTCGGCAGTGATGGTGACATAGAATTGTTTGAACGTAAAGCGACTTCAACAAATAATAGTGCAGTTTGCTTTGGTTATAATTCTGCCAATGGTGACCCGTATTCAAATCTGCGTGGTCCGGTGGCTGATGCACGTCGCAGTATTATGAATAAATATTTGCTGGACGCAAATGCAGACTGTGATGTTTATGGTGAACAATTGCGTGTAATGGCACAAAATATTGGTTATCAAAAAGTTGCTGCACAACAGGCTTTGCAACAGAAACGTTTGGAATTTGCAACAGAAGAAAAAGAATCTGTGTTGAATTCTGTTCAAACTGCATATGCAAACTTTAACGAATGTTTAAGTGAAATTTGGGAATGTTATGAAGAAACAGCAGACAGTGAACCAAATTGGACAACATCTCGTATCAAAACATATTGTGCGCAAATCGCAAATGTTCCACATTGCTATGAAGAAATGATTTGTCAGCCATCAGGTGCACAATTCGTTGGTGTTATCAATTTGCAGGATAGTGAAAAATGTGTATGGTCAAATGATTATACGAAAAATACTTGCCGTAACGTTGTAACATTAAATGAAATCTTGAATGGGGCCGCAACAGAAACAGAAAGTTGGGAAGATTATTCAGAATCTACAAAAACTTTCAATTCTGCCAAGTTGCGTGAAGGCTGTTTAAGAGAAGCCTTGAATATGGACGATAAAACTGTAACGGCACCAGAAGACAGTTTGCGTAATTGGAAAAAAGTAGTAAAAACCGAAGAATAAACTTTCCCGCCAGATGGCGGGATTTTTTATTGGAATTTTTTTCTTGTTACATGTTTTTATTCTTTTTTATAGGGCTTTTTTATGGTATAATTTTACCCAAAGGAGAACTTTATTATGAGTAAATATTTTTCATTTATTATCACTTTGGTCGCAATTTTGGGTGTGTCTGGGGCAGATGCTGCAACACGTGTTTATACACGTTCATCGTCCAGTGCAAATTTACCATCTGCACGTAAAACTGTAAATTATTCAAAGACAACACAAAAAACTTCTTCTAAGAAATATACAACCAGCAGTGCAAATCGTGGATATGCAATTAATGGTAATCGTACAACTATGTATCAAACTGGTAAGTCACAAACCAGAAAAAATGCTACGGTTGTTGGCAGACAGGTGCGTAAATATTTCTTGGCAAATCCTTTCTATCAACCGTTAGAAGGTAAATTTGGTATGTTCACGGATTTGTCTTATGCAGATGCTTCGTTTGAATTCCCAATTATCCCAGATCCAGTTTATGCAGGCAGTTTGTCCGGTATTACAGGTAAATGGAATACTTCGCAATTTACAGTCAAAGAAGATTTAAGTTTCGGTATCACAGACAGATTGGCATTGATGGCAATGGCGCAGTTTGATGCCAGTGATGTAAAATTTGAATGGAGTGATGGTTCCCCAGATGATAAAGCAGACAGTAGTGAATTAAGCGTTTATGGTTTGGGATTGCAGGGCAGATTCGTTGATACAGAAGAATGGATTGCAATGGCCAGTGCATATTATCAGCATTACAAAGATTTTTCTGATAATGTAATCTTGGAATTAAAGGCAGGTTACAAGGTCGGAACATCAACAATTTATGGTGTTGGACGTGGTTGGTATTTGTCTTTGGATGGCGATTCGTATGGCGTTGGTATGGAAGGTAAAGATGCCGGTGGAAATCCTGCGGCTATATATATTCCATATCAATCAGGGACCAGTAATTTGTTCTATATAGAAGGTGGATTGGGTGTATTTTCTGTGCTGAACAAGGATTGGACATTGCATTTGGAATCTGTGTTCGGTAACTATGAATGGCATAACCAGGCATCAATCAAGGGTGCATTTGGTTGGCAACCAAATGATTGGTTCGCATTGAATTTATATCTGAAAACTGTTTTCTATGACAGCGCAAGTGATAAACAATTAGATTTGTATATGATAAACAGTGCAACTGCTGCACAACCTTTGGTTGGTCAGGCAGATGTTGAAAAATACAATGAAACACGTGCCGGTGTTCAGATAATGTTTGAATTTTAATCATATAAATATCGTGGAGAGAGGGTCAAAATATGTATAAATTTTTATCTGTTTGTTTAATTGCAGGGGTGTTTACTATGCCTTTTGCATCGTCTGCAAATGATTTATCACGTGATACGTCTGATCCGTTGTTTTTGCAGGCGGCAGAAGAAGTCTTAACTAAAACGTCTGTTGCGTATTGGGATCATACTTTACGGGCAGGGCAAAGTTTTTCTTATGGTATGAACAGCCGTCTAAGTATTGGTGCAAATGTTCATTATCAACATCACTTTAATGGTGATGAAGATGGTTTTTCTGCCATAGATTTCGGTGCAGTGTACCGTATGGGACGACCAGGTGATACAGAATCAAATTTGATCTCTGATTTATTGTTGGGATTCAAAGTCGGGGGCAGTTCACACGTTCGTACACCGTACTATGCGGATTCAACATATTACGCAGGGTTGCGTTTTGGACGTCAATGGGCAGGTTTGACGTTGGCCGCAACAATCAAATCAAATTGGGTATTTGATGATTTGCGTGGTGTAAGTTTTATTGACTTTACGCCGGAATCTTATTTCAGAATTGCCCCAGATTGGAGATTTGGTGCAGGTTTCACAATTCGCAAGGCAACCAGTAAAGATCCATACAAGGGAACTGATTATGACCAGGAATGGTTGCATACAAAATTAGTTCGTGAATATGGGCGCACACAATATGTCGGACATATTGATTATGAATTTGAAAGTGATGAAATTCAGTTCGGTGCCCAGGTGAATATTTTGTTCTAAAAATAAAAAATGCCCCAATGGGGCGTTTTTATTTCTTGTTTAACTTTTTACGTAATCCGTCCCAGTAATCAAGACGTTTTTTTATTTCACGTTCAAATCCACGTTCCACAGGTATATAAAATTTCTGGCGTGGCATTCCGTCCGGAAAACAGTTTTGTCCAGAAAATCCGGATTCTGTATCTGGGTCATAAATGTAACCTTCGTTATATCCCAGGTCACGCATTAATTTTGTCGGTGCGTTTAAGATATTTTTTGGCGGCATTAAACTGCCTGTGGATTTGGCAGATGCGTATGCCGATTTTTGTGCACGATAATTTCCAATGCTTTTCGGTGCAGTGCCAAGATATATCACCAATTGTGTCAGGGCTAAATCACCCTCAGGACTGCCAAGACGTTCGTATGCCTGCCATGCGGAAATTGCGATTTGTAATGCGTTGGGATCTGCCAGTCCAACATCTTCAACTGCAAAACGTGTCAATCTGCGGAAAATATACATTGGGTCTTGGCCAGACGTCATCATGCGTGCCGCCCAATAAAGTGCAGCATCTGTATCACTGGCCCGCAGGGATTTATGCAATGCAGATATTAAATTATAATGTTCATCACCATGTTTGTCAGACATCGGGGCACGTTTTTGTACAGCGTTATCCAGTTCGTCTGGTGATAATTCTTTTTTGAAATTCGCGTTGATTAAATATTCAACTGTGTTTAATAAAAATCGTGCATCGCCGTCTGCCATCTGGGCCAAATGTGTGCGTGCATCATCTGTTAATGGTAATTCTTTATCCAAGAATTTTTCGGCACGTTTTATTAAAATTAACAGGTCTTCGGTGGACAGGGCGGATAATACACCAACATGACATCTGGATAACAATGCGTTATTTAAATTAAAACTGGGGTTTTCAGTGGTCGCACCCATAAATACAACTGTGCCATCTTCTAAATAAGGCAATAATGTATCTTGTTGTGTTTTATTAAAGCGATGAATTTCATCTATGAATAACAACGTGCTGCGACCAATATCACGATTCATGCGCGCAGCATCCATTGCCTTTTTAATGTCGGCTGTGCCAGAAAATACAGCGGACATAGGGACAAAATCCATATCAACAGAATTTGCCAATGCACGTGCAATGGTTGTTTTTCCACACCCCGGCGGTCCCCATAAAATTAAATTAGATAATTTTTTATTATCTACCATACGACGGACCAGTCCGTTTTCACCCAATAATGTCGTTTGTCCGACAATATCATCAATTGTATTTGGACGCATTAAATCTGCAAGTGGTCGTGTCATTTTACTTGGCTTTTATTATCTGTTTATTTGTGATATAATTATTCTATTAAATTACAAAGGATTTCGCAAGTTGGTAAATAAAAATTCTGATTTTACATTGGCAGTTGCGAATTTGGCGGCTGCAGCAATGTCTGCAAACCCGAATTTAACTATGGCCCAGGCTGTGCATAATGCACGTGAGATTTTGCGTGGAACATCTGTTACACCACAACAAATTGCAGATTCTGTGCAGAATGATAAAATTCAATGTCTGGAAGATAATACATGGCATGTTATGTTGCGCAGGTATATAAAACGAAAGTTTAATATGACCCCGCAACAATATCGTGAAAAATGGGGATTGCCAGATAATTACCCCTTTGTCGCACCAAATTATTCACGTAAACGTTCCAAAATTGCAAAAAAAACCGGTCTTGGTAAAAGGAAATAAAAATGAAACGTAATACAAAAACTAACTCACAAAAATTTGGCGATGGGGTCAGAAAAATCGCAGACAAAGTAAAGGGGGCAAGAAAAAAAGTCGCAGGTTGGAATGTGCCGGATACAGCACATTTATCCGATGTTTTTGTACGTGTAAAAAATGATAGTGGCGAATCTGTTTTGCAAATCAATCAGGACAAGTTAAAACGTTGGGCAAAAGAAGTCGCACAGCAAACAGGTAAAATATCGGGTGTTGGTGGGTTGTGGTTGTTAGAATATTTATCACGTGGATTAAATGCGATTTTTGTTGATAACGTTGTGATTAGAAGTATGGAAAATGTAACAAAAAATAATGCATTGACTAAGTTTGGAAAGAAACATCCATGGATAAAAAATTATTTATTGTATTACATGATGGTTGGGACTATGACCACTGCTGGTACCCAATTAGCTGTTAATGGTTTTAACAAAGAAGATAACAAAGAAGACGAAAAAAATAAAAAAGAATATAAAGCATGGCAAAGATTTCAGGTTTGGGTGCGAGACATTTTTAATTCTATTAATGATGAAGATGAAAAAATTGATGTGGAACCTGGAACATATGGTGAATATAAAGCACGTATGCAACAGGTGGTGCCTATGATTGTGGCAGAACTGGTTGCGATGGAAGGTGCCGTTACAGAAAATGGTATGCATGTTGTTTATGATGATGCCACTATGAAACCTTTAAAACCAGGTGCAAAACCAAGGGGAAAAGCCACCCAAGGATATGGGAATACCGTCGGAAAAGACGGTAGGGCGTTGAATAGTTATTCGCCACCAATTACATCAGAAGAAGCATTTGAATGGACCAGATGGCATTTGGAAGACAAAGAAACTTTCTTGTTTATGTTTGGATATGATGTTGCGACCAAGGCTCAACTTAATACCGTACAACAGGCGATGTCTATTGCATCAATGATTTATAATGGTGGAACATTGGTCGTAGAAAAAGAAAGTGTCGCAATGGGAAATCGATGGGCTGAAATCAGAAAGTTGCATGAAAAGTATGGTGATGCATTAACAGAAGAACAAGTAAAAGCAGTGTTCGAAAAGTATCCAGTTGAATCAAAGGGACATGTCGGACAATATTGGTTAGATGACGGCGGTATTCCAGAAATGGCAAATGGAATAGGTTGGTATATAAATGTTAAGAAAGATGGTGATGGTATCAGATGGCGTCGTTGGTTAGAAGCATGTGTTATGAATGGTGATATTTCAGTCCAGGAATTGTTGGATGTGCCTGTAAATTATATGTCTGAATTTTTTGATTTGGTTGGACGAGAAAGAAAAAATTGGTTTGTTGTTACCGATGAGGGAACAACAAAAGAACAAAGAAAAGTTAATAGAGAAACTGTGGCAAAGTTCAAAAAATGGATAAAAGATCCTGTGGATAAAACAGGTGGAGTGTCGTTAAAGGGTAAACCAAAAGTTCGCGATGTGATGCCGGCAGAAATGGTCGCACAATGTGAAAAAAATGTGAATCTGAAAAAAAGTATCAAGAGTTATACAAAAACTGAACGTCAGAAAAGTATTGAACGTGAAACGTATGTTATTGGGTATGAAGAACAATATGCGATGGCTTTGGATGCGTATCAAAAACAGGAATTTGAAATGGCTGCAACCCAGTTTGAAAATTTAATCGCAGAATATCCTGATAATGCTTTGTTGCGTAATGACCTGGCGGCGACATACAATAAACTTGGGCGATATGATGATGCGATTGCCCAGGCACGCGAAGTGGTTCAACGTATTGGTGATAAATCTCAATATGGTGCCGCACAATATAATGCGGGATTTGCATATGAAATGCAAGGTGACTATGACAGGGCATTAGCAAATTATAAATTGGCTGTGGCAAATGGTAATCGACGTGTTCAGGCAGATGTTACCCGTGTTATAGAAAAAAAACAAGGAAAACAAAAAGGTAAAAAAATAGCGTATAATGATGCGGCTGGACGTGTGTTGCAACAATCAAAAACAGCAGATTTTATGCGTATACAGCAATCTATGAAAGAAAATAATAACGTGTCATAAGTGTATATGGTGGAAAAGATGCAAGTATATTTGAACTATAATAATCATAAGTGGAAAAAATATAAAATAGATTTCCAAAAAATTGTAGATGCAGTCGGTGGTAAAAAGTATCAACAGGCCGAAGTGTCAATAATTTTGACAGATGACAAGGAAATACAACAAATCAATCGGGATTATAGAAATATTGATAAACCAACAAATGTGTTGTCTTTTGAATTAGGTGATGATGTGTTGTTGGGGGATATTTATATTTCTTTTGATACAGTGAAAAAAGAAGCAATTTTGGAAAATATATCTTTTGAGGATCATTGTGCACATATGGTTGTGCATGGTGTTTTACATCTGATGGGGTATGATCATATCAAAGATAAAGACGCGATAATTATGGAAAACAAAGAAACAAAAATATTGGCAAAAATGGGTATAAAAAACCCATATGCATCTGATAATGTTTTGTCGTGTGTGGACGGTTCTTGTTGTCCGGGTGGTAAAATAATTTCATGGATAAAAAAAAATAAAATAAAAGAAAATAGTTTTTTACAATATGTTCTATACGCAGTGTTTGGTGGAATTGCGTCTTTTGGGTTTGCACCTTTTTATCAATGGTGGTGTACATTAATTGGGGTTGCAGGTGCGTATTGGTTGACGATTCGTAATGCAGATGATTCTGGTTTTTGGCGTACGTTGTTACGTGTTTCTCCGTTTGGTGCAGTGTATTGTTTGACGATGTTTTGGTGGACTTTGCATTCTATTTATGTAATTCCAGAATTAACTTCACAATATGCAATATGGACACTGCCCGGTGTAATAGGGTTGTTGGTGGCGGGTGTGGCTATTTTTTCATGGCCGTTTATTGCTATAAAAAAGTATAAGTGTAATAAAAATGTGCGACCTATATTATTCGCATGTGTATGGGTGTTGGTTTTATGGGCACGTGAATGGATGTTCACTGGGTTTCCATGGAATCCAATCGCAAATATTATGATAAATGTTCCGATGATTGCAAATTCTATGTCGTTGTGGGGTGCGTTGGGGCTTAGTTTTGTAATTGTTGGTTTTTGCGCAAGTTTTATTGAATTGTTATTAAATAAAACAAAATCTAGTTTTATATTGTTTAGTATTTTGATTGTTGTTGGTTGCGTGTTCGGATATAAAAATATGAATATATCAGATTTTGGCGCAGATAATGAAAAAGTAATGTTAAGAATTATTCAGCCTGGAAAATCACAAAAGCAAAAGGCGACTCATAACAGGGCAGATGCATTGAAAACAGCAGAATATAATTTAAGACAGTTGTTTGATTTAGCCAGTGTTGAAGGTGATGTTGATATTGTTGTTTTGCCAGAAACAACATACCCATTTGTTGTATTGCCAGATGATGTTATTGATTTTGCAAAACAATTGTCAAAGCCTGTTATTATGGGAACAAATACCTTTGGTCCGGGTGGTGTGTATAATTCAATGGTTATAACTGATAAATATGGTGATATAACGAAAATTTATAATAAATCACATTTGGTACCGTTTGGTGAATATAAACCTTTGGGTTTTTTGCCCGCACCCGTAGATATGGCACAGGGCGATGGACCTGAAATTATAAGTGTTAATAACTTTGTGTTTGTTCCTGCGATATGTTATGAAATTATTTTTTCAGATTCTTTGATACCATATGGACGATATCCAATAGATGCGATTATCAATATTACAAATGATAACTGGTTCGGTAATACGCCTGGAACATATCAGCATTTAGATATGGTACGTAGATATGCAATTGAATCTGGGTTGCCGGTGGTACGGGCTAATTATTCTGGGATAAGTGCATTTGTCGCATCTGATGGCGTGGTTATATCCAGTTTGCCCGTCGGTGAAACAGGGGTTTTAGACGGATATGTATGGGGTGCCCATGATACAATTTACAAAACAATTGGTTTGAACAAAACAATGATGATTATTTTGTTGCTTACAATAATTGTTATGTGTTTATCTGGTAAGAAAAGAAAATAATTTATTTTGATAAAATTTGATTTAATACCCAAACACGAACAGCGGAAGACAGGTTTGTGTTTGGTTTGCGTTTAGTGTCAATATCGCTGATAATCGATGCAATGGATTGATTTTTTTTAATCGATATTTTACGTAAAATATCAATAAATTCTGGTTCCAGTGTAATACTGGTTTGGTGTCCTGATAAAGATACAGATATTTTTTTCATTATTAAAATTTCCCCGCGATTAAACAATCAAACATACATTTATATGCATCATCGTATTTACGTAATGGGGTTAAAGTCAGATTGTCCAACATATAAAAATTCCCAAATGCGTCAAATGCAAACCAAAATAAATCATTACGTCCGAATACTGTTTTGCCGACCGTTTTTCCGTATCTGGATATGTCATCATTTACCTTTAATATACTGGGAATAGGGTATTGGTTTATTCTGTCAATTTCATTTGGCCCAAATATGTATCCGTTGCCAAGATTTAAAGAACCAACTGCGTTATATAAATCCAGTATTGGTTTGGGTAATATCGCATAACGTCTTTGTTGCAGGGCGGCGTTAAGTAGGTTAATTTGATTTTGGCGTGCAGGTGGGGTGATTTTCACATTGCGACTTTTGATTAAAGATAAAAATTCTGTGCAATTCATATTTTCCCCTTTTAAAAGTCACGGTCCGCAACGATTTGTGCGGCTGCATTTTCTGTTAATCGGTCTTCGGTTGCATTTCCACCATCACCACCACCCAACATATTGACAGGTAAATAAATTTTTTGTGCCGGATTTGGCAACCATATAATATCACTGTTACTTTGTTGGATTATGAATCTGTCCATGTTATATGAATGTGGAAATGTTTTGCACATGAATAAATTACTGATTTCCAGTTTGCCACCCCATGTCAAAGGCATCCTGAATCTGATGGAAAGGTTTTCTGGAATAGAACGTCCCATAATTAAATTTACAAATTCGTCTTGGCTTAAGTTCATAAATGCCAATGTTTCAATAGAATCACTTAGCGACATTATAAATTCTTTGCACAGGTTTTTATATTTCGCAAACCAATCTGATGAAACACGGGTTAAAACGGGTTTGTGTTCAACCAATGGCAAATCTGACATGCCCAAAGAAGATATTAATTTTTCTGCATTCGCAGCGGTTAATTGCATTATATCTTTCCTATGTAATCCATAACGGTGTTTATATATGTTTCAAATGCACGTATTGATTCTGGGTCGGTGTCTGTGGTTGGGTTTTTATGTGCGGACATATATTGATATAGTTCTTGGACAGTATTGAACGTCAGTATGTTTCCAGCAGGTGTATTGTCAGACCGATTCGGTGAAACAATAAATCCATTTATATCAATTATAATTTCGTCCAAGGTGTCTGAAAATATTTGTTCTAGTTTTCCAATTACATTTTGCATTTGTTGTACAGATATACCAACGCCACCAATCCATAATTTTTCACCAGAACCAATCGCAACCAAAGAAATAGGGGTGTTTGGTGCGGTTGGGTTCTTGGTAACAGTATATCCCGTAGATGTAAATATTTTCTTTAAATCGTTAATGATGGGTTGCATTGATTGGGGATTTTGTTGCCGTGCGGGTTGCATAGGTGGTGCAACAATATGTACTGTATTTTGTGGTGGCCGCATGGTGTTTTGTGGAATGTTTAATCGCGGCGGTCGTGTCATTGGACCAGATGACGGCTGAATTTGTGCAGGCTTGTTCACAGCCATTTGTTGTTGTGGTTGTTGATTTGTTGTTTCACTGGTTTTTTGTACGTAAATCATTGATGATTGCGGTTGATTTTGTTTGAATTTTATTTTTCTAAATCTGGGGCGTATTAAATTGTGCAAAACAATAATCATAATGAATACAGATACGATTAAAGAAATATAAAATGATGTTTGTATTGGTTGTTGAGATGCCTGCATATACGCCAAATGTTGCCAATGTGAACGTGAAAATATATCAAACCCGAATTTGGTGTTAAACCAAAAACATACACCAAGTGTGGATGCAATTAACCATAACATGCCAAGTAAAATATTATCAAATTTCCTGTTCATTGTGTTTCTATTTTATCATATTTATGATAAAGTAAAAAGTAGAATGATTGATGTAGAAAATTTTTTTGATGAATATAAACACGGGTCTGCTTTGTGGTGCCCTGTATCGTGTGAGGGCGCAGATTTGGCCAAGTTCGCAGATAATGTTGTTTCTAATGGTGTGTCTATGGTGTCTGTTGTGCCGTCTGCGGTTGCTACAATTTGGCCATGGTTGGAACCTTTTGATGTTAAAATTATAAGCAGGGTTTATATCGATGATAAAAAAGTTTCTGAAAAACATGTTTCTGATATAACGCAAGTGATAAAGGAAAGTTTTAAGTATGGTGCACATGGTGCCCAGGTGTTTTTACCAATGGCTGCGTTACATGGTTTGGTCGATATGACATATTGTATCAAAGATGATTTGTTTTTTGATAGGGATTTAATTATAGGGTTGAATATATCCGAAATAAATCCGTTGGATTGGAATGATGTGTTTGAAAATTTGCGTAAAATAGGTGCAAATGCTTTGATGTTGGTTTTGCCAAAAGATACAGGGATTAAGTCTGATTTTGTTGGTAAAATACATGCCTTGTTGGATATGTGGCATGATGATAATCAGTTTGATTTGCATTTTATGTTGGGTGGGAACATGTCTCGTATAGAACAGACATTGCGTTTGGTTGAATCTATGCAACCAGAATTGATAAAACGTCTTAAATTCTTTGTGGGATATTAATTGTGTAATATCAAATATTTTGGTGCGGTGGTGCCGGCTTTGTTTTTTGTCTGGTATCTGGTTTGAATGATTTCTATGTTTGGAATGGTTGCTTTCAATTGTGTCTTTTTAACCTGGTCGCAAATCCAATCAAAATATTCCCAATGATCTGTACCAATAATAATTTCGCCGTTTTGTGCCAAATGTTGGGATAATATATTTAAAAATTCAGCAGATAATAATCTACGTTTTTCATGTCGTGCCTTTGGCCATGGGTCAGGGTGTAATACCCAAATTTGCGAAAATTTCGATTCGTTTTTACGCAAGAAATCACGAACGTCATCGGGCCAAATTCTGATGTTTTTGTATTCATCCAAAACCCGATTCGTTTTTTCGTCGGTAATTGCAGACATTAAACTGGCCACGCCGTTCATAAATGGTTCGGCACCCACAATGATTTTGTCTGGATTATTGCGTGCCAAATCGCGTACATGTTCGCCGGCACCAAATCCAATTTCCAGAATATCGCCCGTTTCTGGGGCAAGGTTAGGTAACAATTCATCAACCAAGGTTTGTTGACGGGCGGATAATTTTTTGCCATGACGGCGACCAAATGTTCTTATTTCTTGTTTTTCCATATATTTAGTATAGAATTGCATTGTTAAAAACACAAGGAATATATAGATGAGAAATGGTTTATCAAAAGATTTAATCGCACGTGTTTTGGGTGCGGCACCAAAATATACATTGGATGAATTAGAGGCAAAATTCCCACCACGCAATTTAAAAGAAGGGGCACAGGTTACACGTGTTGCCCCCAGTCCAACAGGTTTTATGCATTTGGGAACTTTGTATCAAATGATGATTGCAAAAAAATTAGCACAACAATCAGATGGTGTTTTTATGTTGCGTATAGAAGATACAGATACAAAACGTGAAGTGCAGGGTGCTGTTGATGTTATTTTAAAATGTGCAGATGCTTTTGGTTTGCAACCTGATGAAGGACCGACGTATGGTGGTGAATACGGACCGTATTATCAATCTGAACGTAAAGATATTTATCATAGTGTAGTGGCTGTATTGTTGGAACGTGGTTTGGCATATCCTTGCTTTTTAACACCAGAAGAAATGGAAGATATTCGTAATCGTCAAAAATCTGCGGGGTGGGCGACTGGAATTTATGGCGAATGGGCACGTGATCGTGATTTAACCGAAGAAGAAATTGTCGCATACTTAGACAAAGGTTTGGTGCCATCAATTCGTTTGTATTCTATGGGAAACAAGGATAACAAGATTTTCTATAACGATAAAGTTCGTGGAAGATTGGCTTTCCCTGAAAACGAAGAAGATATTGTTTTGATTAAATCAAATGATGGGTTGCCAACATATCATTTTGCACATTTATGTGATGATCATTTTATGCATACTACATTGGTTCAACGTGGTGAAGAATGGTTGTCTTCTTTGAATTTGCATTTGCAATTATTCCGTATGATGGGGTGGCAAAACCCAGAATATATTCATGTTGCGACAATTAATAAATTAGATGAACAAACTGGAAATTCCAGAAAATTGTCTAAACGTACAGACCCAGAAGCAAACACAATGCATTATTTAACAGCAGGTTGGCCAATTGAGGCTGTACTTAATTATTTGTACAATATTGTGGCGTCTGGTTTTGAAGAAGAAAAAAATAAAAAGTCTGATACAACAATTTGGAACTATCCATTGCGAATTAAAAAAATCCCAACCAGCAGTGCATTGTTTAATACAGATAAACTGGAATGGTGGGCCAAGGAATTTATCGGTTCGCTGTCGGTGCCGGAATTGGTAAATCGTGTCGTTGCATGGGCAAAAGAATATGGTTCGGACGTTAACAAAATGCAGGTTGCAGATACTCAATATCTGACGGGTGTTTTGGGTATTGAACGTGATAATCCAAAGCGTGTACGCAAGGACTTTATCACATGGTCCCAGACATTGGAAAATGTTGCGTTTTTCTGGGACGAATTGTTTGTGCCAAATACTGAATATGAATTTAATCAGGATGCGTTGCGTGAATTCTTGGCGACATATAATGCGTCAGATGATAAAGACACGTGGTGGGCAAAAATTGTTGCGGTTGCGGAAAAATGCGGTATTAAAAATGGTGATGTTGCAATGAATTTGCGTGTGGCGTTATCAGGTCGCACAAATACCCCAGACCTGTATTCAATAATGACAGTTATGGGTGGCGAACGTGTAATTAAACGAATCGAGGGAGCAATAAAATGACCAAAGAAAAAAGGGCCAGAATCAAGGCGGTTAAAAAAGATTCACATGCGTCAAAATTATTAAAAGTTTTGCGGGCAACTGGATTGTTTCGATGGGAAAAACCATCAACACATGCAGAAGAAGTTGTAAATATTTTAACACATGGTATTGGGATTGGATTGGCGGTTGCTGCGTTGACATTGTTGGTTGTGTTTGCAGGTTTAAAAGGTGATGCGTGGGCAATTGTGTCTTGTGCCATATTTGGGGTTACAATGATAACACTTTATTTTGGTTCAACAATGTGTCACGCAACAATTGGTAAAAAATGTGAATGTTTGTTTGAAGTTTGGGACAGTGTTGCAATTTATGCGTTGATTGCAGGTACATATACACCATTTTTGTTGGTGAATTTACGTGGTCTTATTGGTTGGATTGTGTTTGGAATTTTATGGGGAATTGTTTTGTTTGGTTCATACATGAAAATACGCAGTCCGAAACAACAACCACGTTGGATGGTTGCATTGTATGTTGCAATGGGGTGGACGTTGTTATTTATATTACCGGCAATGATTCGTAATATCCCGGTGCGTGGTTTGTGGTTTATTTTGGCAGGTGGTCTGTCATATACGATTGGGGTTATATTCTATTTATGGCGACGTATGAAGTTTTCGCACGCAATATGGCATTTGTTCGTTATTGGGGGCAGTGTATGTTTCTTTTTCGCAGTCCTGTTCGGGTGTATTTTGGATTTTGTTGCATAAGAATAGTTTGACTTTTGTGTGGAATGTAATAGTATATGTAATATGAAGTTATTTAATTTATTCTTTATGACAACTACTACAACCCCTTTGGGGGTGTAATTTCTATTGCGATATTTCGCACAAATTCTTATAATTAATCAGTTAAAAAAATAATTTAAATAAAAAGGTTTTTGTTATGTCTTATGATATAGAAATAATTCGTCACTCATTAGCACACGTTATGGCGGCGGCGGTTAAAAAATTGCACCCTGATGTTAAATTCGCAGGGGGGCCGGCAATTGAAAATGGTTTTTACTATGACTTTGATACAGAATATCGCTTTTCCGAAGATGATTTTGCAAAAATTGAAAAGGAAATGCGTGATTTGATTAAATCTAATGGTCGTTTTGAACAACGCAATGTGTCAATTGACGAAGCCAAAGAAATTTTCGCAAATCAACCATATAAAATGGAATGGTTAAATGAATATGATGCCGCAGGCGAAGCTCTGTCAATTTATACTTTCCGTGATTTTGTGGATTTGTGTCGTGGACCGCACGTAGAATCTTCCAAAGATTTACCAAGGGATTCTTTTAAAATCCGCAGTGTTGCAGGTGCGTACTGGAAGGGTAATGCGAAAAATAAAATGTTGCAACGTATCTATGTTGATGCATTTGCATGCAAAGAAGATTTAGAAGAATTCTTGAAAATGCAAGAATTGGCGGCGGCACGTGATAATCGTAAATTGGGTAAAGATATGGATTTGTTCCATTTTGAACCAGATTATGCACCTGGGTCTGTGTTCTGGCATGACAAAGGGTTTAAAATCTATCGTAAATTAATTGATTTTATCCGTGAACGCCAAAATCGTGAAGGTTATCAGGAAATTTCTACACCAACTGTTATGGAACGCAGTTTGTGGGAACGCAGTGGGCATTGGGCAAAATATGCGTCACATAATTATTCTGGTAAAACCCAAGACGGTAAAGATTTCTGTGTAAAACCAATGTCATGTCCAGGTGGTATGTTGGTATTCGGACATGGTATTACATCATATAAAGATTTGCCTATGTATATGGCTGAATTTGGTAAAGTACACCGTTATGAATCTTCTGGTTCTTTGGCGGGATTGATGCGTGTGCGTGAAATGACACAAGACGATGCACATATTTTCTGTACAGAAGACCAGATGGAGGAAGAAGTTGCCAAGGCATTAAATCTGATTAAAAGTGTTTACAGTGCATTAGGTTTTAATGAATTGCATATGACTTTGGAAACAAGACCAGATTCTGAATTCCGTATTGGGTCTGATGAAATATGGGATTTCGCAGAAGAAACTTTGCACAAAGCATTAAAGTCTGTAAATGCAAATTATAGTGTCGCAGAAGGCGAGGGCGCATTTTATGGACCAAAGATTGGTATATCTATGCGTGATGCAATTGGTCGTACATGGGTATGCGGAACTGTACAATTGGATATGAATTTGCCAGAACGATTTGATTTGTCTTATATCGGTGAAGATGGTGAAAAGCATCGTCCAATTATGTTGCATCGTGCGATTTTAGGTTCAATTGAAAGATTTATGGGTATTTATCTGGAATCAACAGGTGGACATTTGCCATTGTGGTTGTCACCAGAACCAGTGGTTGTTGCACCAATTTCTGAAAAGCACGCAGAATATGCAAACGAAGTTGTGACTGCATTACGCGGTGTTGGTGTAAATACACGTGCAGATTTGCGTGATGAAAAAGTAAACTATAAAATCCGCGAATTGTCTTTGGCAAAAACACCAATAGTTGCCGTTGTTGGTGAAAAAGAAATGGCAGAAAAAACAGTAACATTACGAAAACTGGGACAGGAAAAACAGGAAGTAATGCCACTGGCAGAATTTGTAAAAATGATGCAAGATGCAATCAAAATGCCAATGTAATATTTTTGGGTGCGAATTTTTCGCACCCAGATTTATAATTTCGGAAAGGAGTTTCTTATGAAAAAATTTATCAGTTTATTTATGTTGGGTGTAATTGTTTGTGCATTGGGTGGTTGTGCAAAAAAATGTGAAGTAGAACCAATTGTCTCAGAAAATCACAAATTGATTGTGCCACCAAATTTTGGTCAAATGCCAAAATAAAATTTTTGTTTATATATTTTGTTATTGTCGATTTTTATGATATAATACATCTATAAGTAGAATATATAGGGGGCTTTTTCATGAATAATGAAGATAATAACTTGGATTTATTAGATTTAGATGATGCTGATACAATGGATTCTTTGCCAGATGCGGTACCGTTTGCGGCACCACGTCCAAAAAAACCTTGGTTGTTGTTGGGTGTTGGTATTGCGGTTATTATGTTGGCAACTTATATAATAGTCAGTGTAATCAGTGATAATTCGTCTTCTTCGTCCATAGATGTAGATTTAGATGTACCTGCGGTTGTTGTTGATGGGGCAGGTGTCCCAGTGGATATGAATGTTATGCCAGCCGATAAACCACAGCCGGTTGTACAACCACAACCTGTGCCACAACCTGTGGCAACGCAACCTGTGGCAGTGCAACCTGTACCCCAGGTTGTGCAGCAACCAGAATCTGTTGGTGTTCCTGTACGCGTGGTAGAAGAACGTAAAGAAGTTACATTTAATCCAACCGCACAACAGGCGAAACCTGTGGCAAAGCCCGCGGCAAAACCTGCTGTGAAAAAAACTGTGACAAAACCTGTTACAAAACCAACTACGGCAAATTGGTATGTTCAATTGGCATCATACAGTACACGTGCATTGGCCGAGGCAGGTCAAAGACAAATGCAAAATGCACACAAAGGATTATTTGATGGCCAGCAATTTGTAATCTTGGCTGCACAAATGAAAGATGGTACAACAAAATACAGATTGCGTGTTGCGTTCGCAACTTCAAAAGAGGCAAATGGTTTTTGTCGTAATGCCAAAGCAGATGGATTGGATTGTTACGTAACAAAATAAGGAGTTAAAAAATGTTTGGACGTTTGGGCTGGACAGAAATTCTGGTAATTGTAGTTTTGGTTATGATTTTATTTGGTCATAAAAAAATACCAGGAATGATGAAGAATTTGGCAGATGGTTTGAATGTTTTCAAAAAAGAATTGAAAAGCACAAAAGAACCAGTTAAATCAGAACCTGTTAAAAAAACAGTTGCTAAAAAGAAAACGGTTAACAAGAAATAAAATAACCCGCCAGTTGGCGGGTGTTTTTATCTTTGGTTTTGGTTGTGTTTATTGTTCTGATTCTCTTTTTTGGTTTTATATATGTCGTATAAACGATTTGCAGAATAGGCGAATCCAGCAATCCACATCAATAAAATAATAAGGGTTTCACGATTGTAACCGTTATCAATAAGTTGATTGGTATAATTGACGATTCCGCCTGTGGCCATACCATTATAGATAATGTATATTAATTCTCTGAAATCAAAAAAATTCTGGTTGTTTTCTGTGGTCATATTATTCGCTTTTGTTTAAATTGTTGTAAATATTATTGTGTAAAATTATATTTGTCAAGTTTTTATAGTTGTGATAAATACATAAAAAAACCGGCGTTTGCCGGTTTTTTAACAAAGTTTTTTATCTGCGATTTTCGTATTCTTCTTGTTCTTCGATTGTCATTGTTGCCAATGGGCGTGCCAGCATACGTTGTAAACCGATTTCATCACCAGATACAACACTGTAACCATACGTTCCATTTTCTATTCTGTCCAATGCGGCATTTATTTTCTGTAACAATTTGTTGTTACGTTCAGATATACGCAAATCCATAGTAATGTCTTGGTTATATGATGCGTTATCAGATTCGTCACCAACACCGGCGGCCTCGGTTTTTTCGGCCATACGAACCGCGTTTAAAACCGAATCACTGTCGCTTTCCAGTTCTTCTTTTTGATTTTTCAGAATATTATAAAAGTACGCCAAATGTTCAGGACACATATATGGTTCTGATTTTTTTGGTGTGTACTTGGCAGGTAATTCCAAAGTTTTGTAATTTTTCTTTGCCATTGTTAATTAACCCTTTAATTCTTCTATCCATGCAAGTAATGTTTCTTCGTCCATAACACCTGTGCGTGCTTCTACCAATTCGCCATTTTTAAATGCCAAAACACTCGGAATGCTGCGGATTCCATATTTAACAGGCGTTTGACGATTCGATTCGTCTATTTCAAATTTTACAAAGTTTGCGTCGGTTGTTTTTTCAGATGTGGCTTCGAAAATTGGACCGAACATGCGGCATGGACCGCACCAAGATGCCCAAAAATCAACCAATGTAATACCATTACCAATCATGTCTGCAATTGTTGCGTCTGTTGCGTGTTGTATAGCCATCTTTTTTCTCCTTATGTTGTTGATATTCCATGCGAGTGTATTATAATCGTAACAAAATGCAAGAGAAATAACAAAATGAATAAAATCATATACTTAGATGCGGCGGCTTCTTATCTGAAACCAGATGTTGTTATTGATACCCAGGTTGATTATTTGCGCAATAATTATGCGAACGCAGGGCGGGGTGTTTGCAGCCGTGCAAAGTTTACAGATAATATGATTGCAGATGCACGCAATCAAATTGCAAAGTTTATGAATGCAAATGCGAATCAGATTGTTTTTACGTCTGGTACAACAGATGCAATGAATATGATTGCAAAGATGCTGAAATTATCTGGTGATAAAACTGTGGCGGTTTCTGATTTAGACCATCACAGTGCCAGATTGCCATTTGTTGAAACGGGTGCAAATGTTGTGTTATGTCCATTGGATGTCAATTTTAATATTGATATATCTGTTGTGCCGTATGCAGATGTTTTGATTATAACCGCTATGTCTAATGTGTTGGGGATGGCCCAAGATGTTGCGGAAATAATTAAAGCGGCACGTACAAAAAATCCAAATGTTATTACTGTGGTTGATGCGGCTCAATTTGTTGTACATAACAATATTGATGTAAAAAAGTGGGATTGTGATTTTGTGTGTTGGTCTGGACATAAAATTGGTGCGGATACCGGTGTTGGGGTGATGTATATTAAAAATCCCGATTCGTTTTCGCCTGTTAAATTCGGTGGCGGAATGGTTTTAAAGGTTGAAAATAATAATATTGTTTTAAATTCTGCACCTGATGTTTTTGAAGCGGGTACATTGCCGTTAACCCAGATTTCAGGTATAGGGGTGGCAATTCAATATTTGCAAAGTCATAGACCTGATACGGATTTAATTAAATATTTATATGATGAATTATCAAAAATTCCGAAAATAAAAATGTTGTCATGTCGGGATGCGTCTTTGTGCAGTTTTGTGATTGATGGAATGCATGTGTTGGATTTTGGAACTTTGTTGGGTGCATGTGGTGTGTGCGTGCGTGTTGGTAATATGTGTGCATCGTGGATTCATGAATTAATGGGTGTGTCCGGTTCAGTCAGAATTTCTGTTGGTGCATATAATACAAAACAAGAAATTGAAACAGTAATTAAGTATATAAAAGATATATTAAAATGAATTTTACAAAAGATGATATTATTGCGGCACTTAAAACAGTCTATGACCCAGAAATACCGGTAAATATATGGGATATGGGATTGATTTATGATATTGAAATTGGAACGGAAAGTGTTGTTATTAAAATGACTTTTACCAGTCCAACGTGCCCGATGATGGAAGAATTGTTGGCCCAGGTTCATGACGTAGTAGCCAAAGTTGTGGGTGGGGTGCCTGTGCGTGTGGATTTGGTTTGGGACCCGCCATGGGATTTATCAAGAATGTCTGATGCGGCACGTTTGGAATTAGATTTAACTAATCAGGGATGGTGATTTTATGAATTATATTCAGATGAAAAATGCACTTAGTTTAACCGATAATCCAATGGAAAAATTGGAAATGGTTATGGATTTTGGTAAAAATATGCCACCTGTGCCAGATGGTGCAATTTGTCATGAAATTCATGGGTGTGCATCCTTTGTAGAAATTTGTCAGTATGATTCACATTTTTTTGCACGTGCGGATTCTTTGCTGGTGCGTGGAATCGTTGCGATTTTGTTGGCAATGGTTGATGGTAAAAGCATAGATGAAATTAAACAAATGGATTTAGGTAAGGAATTTTCTGAATTAAATTTAAATCTGGGGGCAGGACGTATGAATGGATTGAATTCAATGATTAGTTTTTTACAGAATTTATGATAAAATACATAAACAGTTGTGGGGAATAAGTGATGAGTGAAGATAAAAAAATGTTTCAGATTGGTTCTTGGGCGTTGGGTGTTGTGGTAATGATATTGTTGGTGTTCCAGGTATGTTTTAGAACTCAATTGGGACAGTTAAATCGTGTGCGTCGGGATATTGTAAAAACACAGCAAGATATAGCCGTGGCAGAGGCTAATTTTGCGTCTTATGTCAGACCAGAAAGTTTGCGTAATACTGTTATAATGATTACACCCAAAGCAGAATCAATCAGTTTTCAAAAGGCAATTTTAATTGATGATTTGGAAAATAAGGGCGATGTCTAATGTTTGAAGTTGGCAAAGATATTTTAAAACATGGATTTGCAGGTGCACAGAACGATGAAACAACGCGTAGTAGATTACGAATCGTTTATACTTTGTTTTTAATTGCGTTTGTGTTGTTTGTTGGGCGTACTTTACAGTTGGGTATTCAGGGTACAGACCGGGCAAGACGTGCAGATGCAGCCAGCCAATGGACTGTGCAGCGTGCGGATATTGTCGATAGAAATGGGGATATTTTGGCGAAAAATGTTGTGTCCGGACATATTATATTGCGTAACAGGGCAGTGCAGGAAAAAGATAAAGATTTAATCGCACAAACCATACATCAAATATTACCTTATAAGTATTCAGTGGCAGATGCGTTGGATTTATTAAATTCTTCACGGCGTTTTATAAGATTGCAAAAATTTGCAACTGAACAACAACGTGCAATTGTTGAAAAGGTAAGATTACAAGGGTTGGAAGTAGAAAAAATACAAACCAGAAAATATCCAAAACGTAGATTGTTTTCACATGTTGTTGGATTGGTCGGTGAAGATGGACATGGTTTGGAAGGTGCAGAAAGAACATATGATGATTATTTAACGGAAAATAATCATCCACTTCGTTTGTCTGTTGATTCGCGAATTCAGGCTGTGTTTTATGAACAATTATCATTTGCAATGCAAAAGTATCAAACCAAGGCTGCAATGGGAATGCTTATGAATTCCAGAACAGGTGAAATGATTGCTATGGTTTCGTTGCCTGATTTTGACCCAGAAAATTTAAGGGCAGATGCCGCGGTTAATCATACATTTAAACCAATGCGTAGTGTATATGAATTGGGGTCTATTTTTAAAATATTTAATACTGCGTTGGCATTGGAAAACGGAATACCTGTTACAAAAGAATATTACGTTGCAAAACCATTCCCAATACATGATAAAAATGGTCGTGTCGCAAAATATATCACAGATATTCGTAGTTTTAAGCCGCCACGCCCAAATTTAAATCTTGAAGAAATTATGATGCATTCTTGTAATGTGGGCAGTGCACAAATCGCATTAGAATTACCAGATGGTGCCCAAAAAGAATTCTTGGAAAGATTGCATATGGACAAGGCGTTAAATCTGGAATTTGGACGAACAGAAAACAGTATACCGCAACGTAAATGGGGACCTGTGGAAAGGGCGACTGTGGCGTATGGTCAGGGTTATGCCGTTACCCCAATGCATTTGATGTTGGCTGTAAATGCCGTTACAAATGGGGGGATTTATATATATCCTACGTTACAAAAACGAAATGTCGGTGTTGTCCAGGGTGAACGCGTTTTGGCAGATGAGATTTCCGCAAAATTACGTCCGATTATGTTGCGGGTCGCAGAAGAAACAAGTGGAAAAAAAGCACGCGTTTCGGGTATTAAAATAGGTGGAAAAACATCAACTGCTGAAAAATATACAAATAAAAAAATTGATTCTAAACGTAATGTAACGGCGTTTGTTGGTGTGTTCCCAGCCGATGCACCGCAATATACAATATTGGTCGTTTTAGATGAACCCCAAGGTACAAAAGAATCATGGGGATGGCGTACGGCTGCATGGAATGCGGTGCCGGTTACAGGGAAAATTTTGGATAGTATCCTGCCATTGCTATTTGAATAATTTTTGATTATAATACTCTTGATAATAAAAAAAAGAGTGCAGCGTGAGAAAGATAGTCGATAAATCCATGTTAGGTAATACATGGGTGTTGGGGTATGAAGATAATGATAATAATGGCGATTTGATAAAAAAGATTTTGAAAAATCGTGGTGTTTGTGACGAAGAAAGTATTCAAAAATTTTTAAACCCCAGTATAAAAGAATATATGCCTGATCCATCTGTGTTAATGGATATGGACAAGGCTGCGAATATTATCGCAGATGCTGTGCAGGCAAAACGTAAAATTGCGATATATGGCGATTATGATGTAGATGGGATTACTTCTACAGCCGTTTTTGTAAAGTATTTGCGTGAAATCGGTTGTGATGTTATTTGGCATTTGCCAACCAGAGAGGGTGAAGGGTACGGTCTGAATAATGTTGCAATTAAAGAAATTGCAGATGCTAATGCAAATTTGTTGATAACTGTGGATTGCGGAATCAGTGGTGTTGCAGAAGTTGATTATGCACGCAGTTTAGGTTTGCAGGTTGTTGTTACAGATCATCATTCGCCTGATTCGGTATTGCCAAATGCAGATGCAATTGTAAATCCAAAACGGTTTGATGATACATCTGAATTAAACTATTTGGCCGGTGTTGGTGTTGCGTTTTTAACACTGGTGGCATTAAATCGTGAATTAAAATCACGTAATTTAGATGAAGAAGTAAAATCAAAATTACAGAATATAAATTTATTGAATTATATGGATTTGGTCGCGTTGGGGACGATTTGTGACACAATGCCTTTGATTGGATTAAATCGTGCCTTTGTTGCAACCGGATTAAAGGTTATGGGATTGCGACAAAACTTAGGTTTGCGTGTTTTGATGAATGTTGCAGGAATAAAAAGTCCGTCTGTATATGCAGTTGGTTTTGGTTTGGGACCCAGATTAAATGCAGCAGGTCGTTTGGATTCTGCATTGCCTGCGCTGGATTTGTTATTGACGGACAATCCATTAATTGCCCAAGATTTGGCGAATAAATTACATGCGATGAACCAGGAACGAATCGATATTCAAAATGCGATTATGTTACGTGCAACAGAAATGGCAGAAAAATGCTGTGCGTCTGGTAAATGCAGTTTGTTTGTGTGTGGTGATAATTGGCATGGCGGTGTTATGGGAATTATTGCAGGCAGATTAAAAGATAAATTCAATTTGCCATCTTGTGTGGCAACAAAAATAGATGGACAAATAAATGGGTCTGGACGTTCTATATCGGGTGTTGACCTGGGAAAAATTATTCATGACGCATTGTCTGCCGGGATTGTGACAGAGGGAGGGGGACATGCTGCTGCTGCTGGGTTTTCATTGGCTGCGGAAAAAGAAAATGAATTTTGTGAATTTTTAGAAAAAGCGGTTTTGGAACAATTAGATGGTAATGTGCCTGTGCCCGAGATTGTTGTTGATGCATGTTTAGATGCAGGTGGGGCAACAAAGAAATTGGTGAAAGAATTGGCTGCATTGGAACCTTTTGGCCAGGGTAACTCAGAACCTGTTTTGGTCATTAGTGGGGCAATGTTACGTCACGCAACAGTTATGGGAACGGGTGGAAATCATTTACGTGGTATGGTCGCAACCAGTGCAGGTACACAGTTGCCGTTTGTTGGATTTAATTTGGTTGGGACAAATGTCGGTAATTTTTTACTAGACGATGCAAATACAAATACTAAAATAACTATGCTGGGGCGTTTGAAAGAGAATGAGTATAATGGTCGGGTTAGTGCGCAGTTCTTTTTGGAAGATATTGCGATAATATAAAGATGAAATAATATGAAACAAAAGATACAAGAATTTTTTGAACGTATTCGTGATGCTAAATCAATTGTTATTATGGGACACAAGAATCCTGATGGTGATTCTATGTGTAGTGTTTTGGCGTTGGCACATTTAATCGAAGAAAATTTAGGAATTGATGTTTTGTGTGTTTATGATGGTAATATACCAGATGCGCTGGATAATGTTCCTTTGCGTTCAAGAATTAAATATTTTGAACGTGTGGATTTAACGCAACATTTTGATGTCGCAATTGTTATGGATTATGGAAATCCTGTGCATATCGGTGGGGCGCAGCCATTGGTGGATAATGCGGGTTTTGTAAT
>JAZNBN010000005.1:0-11743 GCA_045587125.1 Candidatus Enterousia sp. | reverse complement strand
GGGCATTGCGGGGCATTGTGCAAATTGCATAAATTCCCCGTGTTATTTTTGTGCAATATATACAAACAATAACAAAACGGTCGCTATTCATAACTTATGTTATAAATAACGACCGTTAAATAACGATTATTATATAAAGCTTTTTCTATTCCGATAAATTTAACAACATATCCGCTTCAAATAGACCGCACGCCGGTGTATATAGATTGTATAACATTCTAACGTCAATCTCATCACGTAACATATCTTGAGATTTTGTAACGCCTATATTACCGTATAAATGACCTTCGTGTTCTAGATCGCGTGATCCGGTACCGACATCACCGATTGTACCTGAATCCGTTGTTGTTACCGTTCCGTTTTGCTTATTGTCGGGCACGTAACCGGATGAATTGTCGGCACTTATTGTATCGGTAATTTCAGATGTTTGACCGTTCGTTGTGTTCAATGTCCTAGTATTATTATCCGTCGTATCTTCATTATCGGTATATTCTTCATGTCGATCAAAATTATGCAGCGGATTATATTCTTCGGTTAATGCGTCATAAATACGCGTTAAACTATCTAACCATTTAATCGACCATATTAAACACGCGGCCTTTAATTCATCAACCGTCTTATAATATACGTATCTAGGCGCATAGTCTTGTAATAGAATCGCCCGAAATGTTGCGGCGTCATATCCTTCGGGTAATGTTAAATTGTTCAATACGGTATTATCTTCCGTATATAGATCAATCAACGTCCGATACTTCATCTGTATTCACTTCCTTCCTATTATAATTATATTCATTGTCACCGTAACGCATTGTAAAACCAATATCAAGGTTAAATAACTTGTTAACGTTTCCGATCGTCAATTCTAGACAATCGCGCCATGTTTCCGGTCGTGCATTGACGTCTGATACAATCATTTCAACCTCATTAACAATACGGCGTTCCTTCTTTTCACCTAATGCAGCAATACCAATTTCACGGTCAAATTGCTGAATTATCCGTTCAATATCCGTTAAAAGATCGGATATGATATATTGTTCTTTTGCACTTGTTACAAAACTGAATATATCATCTTTTTCACCGGTCAATGATTCTTCCGATTTCTTAACATATTTATCAGATATGACAATCGATTTACCCTGATGAATCTGTTTTGCAATTTCTTCAATCGTCGCGTGTGCCGCCTTACTATTTGCATTGAATATAATTGTCGATCGGATATTTGCAAACGCAACCGTTGCCGAAATATACGCCTCTGTCAATAAAAGCGTATAATGGTTTATTATATCCCATATACCCATATAATCCGGCGTTATTCTTATCAATTCACAATCAACGCCGATTTCACCGGTATAATCTACTAACGGTTGACCGACAATAATATCTGTCGGCTGATAAAACAAACCAAAACCACTTAAATTACACAACTGCGGTATTACACCATAATCCGTTGTTGGTATAACCCCGATAAAACCGACGGAATATAGTACATTTTTAAAATAATTATATCCGAACTTCCGCCAATATTCAGGTAAATCAAAATCGGTACCGGAGATTGCACGTTGATACAATGCCCGCGCATAATAACGCCATATACCAATATTTGCTACGTCGATCTTATCCGGATCACTTGGATCATAACCCAATAAATTATTTAACTGTTCAAACAATGCGTAATTGCACGGCGATATGATCATAAAATCACCCCTTCCTTCAATAATCTTTCTATTTCATCCCGTTCACTATCTGTACATGGTATATTATCCAAATGTACACTTTCAATTTCAGTATACCCGGATATACTAGACAATGCCGCCGTTATATTTGACGGATAACCTTGTTTATGCGCATAATCAACCGGTAATGATTGTATAGGCTTATGAATAATCAAATACGGTCTAAAATCACCTAATACACCAATATTACCGCCCAATGTGCCGCCCCTTGTAATACCCGTTTGTTTGCCCGTCGCGACATTTAATGCGCTTGATACCGCTGAACCAATGGAACCCGCCGACGGTGCCGCTAATGCCGTAACACCTGAAACAACCAATTGCGCAACATTGGTAAATAACGACATTTTTGTTGACATTGTATATGGTATATCTTGCGAAACTTCACAAGGAAACGTATATAAAACACTATTATCACACATAATCATTGCAATTCCGCAGCCGGTTAATATATCAATATTATATTTTACTTGCAAAATCTTGCCCATAATATCATCAATATTCAATGGTCGAATCCCAACGAACGGTAAAAATATTTCACATTGCGTGTACGGTGCATAATCTAACGCACTTCCGAAATTTTCACGAACTGAAATTGTGCCGCAATTAATTGTATAATACTGTGCCGATACACGTAACATTGGTATATGTGAATCGTAATTACCAACCATACAATCTTCCGTTGAGCCGGTAACAATTTGAAATGGTATTGAATGTAATGAAACAATTGCTTCAATCGGATCATTATATGTCTTTCTAAATGTTGTTATAAAATCATCAGACCATAATTGACGCGCCAATGCTTGCAATTGCATAGACGTCGGTTGATATACCGCAATAAAACCGGTACTTAATGCGTCACCTTCATCAGGTAAATCAGGAAAATCAATCGGATCGGGGTCGGGGTCATAATCGGGGTCGCCTTCATCCGGTTTACTTGTATCATCATCCGGCTTTTTTGGCGTCGAACCTTCACCCAATTCTTCCATAAAATCATCAAAATTGGCAACATTAAAACCATAAAATGAATACCAATCATCAAATTTCCCTTTTTCAATAACTGTATTCTGAAAATCCGGCTTGTTTACAATAATAACCGGCACTTTATCATATGTAATTATACCGCCGCCCGTCCAAGCACCAATTGGATTTTCTTTTGTAACTAATCCATATTCAAATGACGGTGGATAATAATATATCGGCGTATCTTCAGGCGTTTGACCTTCCGGTCGCCATTCCATATACCATTGCTGATTCCATGAAGGTTTAAGTGTTCCGTGTTCATCATAAAATGACATTTGGATCCATGCACCATAATTACCGTGAGGCGGATCCCCCGGTGTATAATCATGCCATGTCATATGAATTGACGCGCCATTCTTAAATGAACATACCGTCACCCCGTCCGCCGGCGGTGCTTGTGTTAAATCAATATGAAATGTTTGCAGCGTCGAACCTTCTGTATCATAAAACTGATACCAATCAACATCCGTAACATAATTTAAACCGACATTTTCACGCCCTTCACTATTATATAACCGCAATCTTTGCGAATATTTATAATCATCAAGTGTCAACGTTGCCATAATTTAACCCCCCGCCGTAACCAATACATATTTCATAGATTTTGTAAAAGCACCTTGCGAAAATCTATATGTTACAACCTTCGATTTATTTAACGTTTTGAATTTATCATCATCCAAATATTTATTATATAACTGTTCCTGACGTCGAATTATTGCATTATTTGTTCTGATCTGCGATTTATATGTACTTAATACGTCAACATGACCAATCAAACGATAATAATCATTGCGCATTGTTGCAATCGACGTTATAAAGTAATAACGCGATAATTCCGGAATGTACATATAATTCGCTTGTGATAAATCAACGTTTGTCTGTATATCAATTTCAATATCTTCAATACCTGATCCGCCCTTAAATAACACGTTTGTTGTCAATAGTGTATTAAAAGATTTATCTAATTGATAATCAGGTGATAAATTCTGCAATACATTAACTGTATATGCCATTTTTTCACTTCCTTCCTATATAGAAATGGACGGACGCACCACAACGCCCGCCCACTTCATTATATATTGTCAATGGACTATCAATATATCATGCCTTCTTTGATTTTGTTGTCTTTGTTTCCTGCTGATCTTTTGTAACTTCCGACTGATCGGATTCCAACGAATCATCCGGATTAATTATATTTATATTCTTAGAGGGATTAGCCGTAATAGACACGGGATATTCAAAAGTATGTGATGTACCGTCAATTGTTGCAACAACCGTAATTGTTGTACTTCCAACGGCAACCGGAGTTAATTTAAATGTACCCGCTGCGGTATCAAGATCGGCAACTGTAAACACATCAGTATCACCCGATGTCACGGAAACAATAGCACCTTTAATTATTGAAGAATACCCCGTATTACCGCCATCTTCATCATTACCAATATCACGAACTATTACATCACCGATCAAAGCGTCAATTGTCATTGTTCTTGTTGTAGGACTACCAACAGAAATATTAATACCCTTAGGCATAAGACCGCCACCACTACGACTAAACGCTAAAAAATACTCCTGATCTGCTGCATATAATGCAATTACATTTTCTGTAAAATCATTCCAATACTGATGATTATACGCATAGAACATATTATAATATCTTCCACGCGGATTATAAGGACTTGCCGCCGTTTCATCATGCTTGATCACAACGCCCATTGCATCTTCATCAAACAAAACGCCCAATAATCCTGTAACGGTTACATCCGTTACACTTTCAACTAACGATCCGTCCGATCTTTTTAAATATGTTGGCTTTGCTTTCATATCAAGCGGCTTATTGATATTCTGCCAATATACAACCGATTCAAAATCAATTGTCTTGAGTCGATCCGGATTAAAGATTGATGACATTACATTTGCTGCAACCTTATTCATAATAGATGATGACAAATAAGCCTTTAATCGATTATCCGGCGTGTGCCTTGAAATATTCTTACCGGTTACGTTCATATGGAACTTAATACCATACTCCGCCATCTGATCACATAACGTGTTAATATACGCATAAAGCCATTTAACAAACGGCACAAAATACTGATCATTATACATTGTTGTTGACGTTAATAACACACCGGTTTCAAGATAATACTCACGCAATACAGATTTCACATTATTACTATCTGCAACATATTTACCAGTTACCATATTAATAATTGCTGCACGACATTCATTTTCACGATCTACTTCGATATTATTAACCATTGTGGTTATAATACCGCCGATAAATTCACCGAACTGTTCAGCACTCTGAAACGCAGTATACAACTGATCACGATAAATTGTAACGTGTCGCTGATATGAATTAGAACCGTAAAAATTCATCTGCAACACGCCCGGCTTTTTAACAACCCACGGATCAATTGATTGTCCATTTACCGTCTGATATGCGGCATCTGCTTCGGCTTCACTATCCATATAGTTAATCTTCCTAGTGATTCCGCCAAACCTTACTTCATCAACCATCATTCCGCGAAACTTCGCACGATATGGACGAACTGAAAATATTGTTCTATCCAATACAACCCCGATCGCGTTCAAAGTCTGTTCAAATCCGGTCTTTAAAACCGCCTGACCAACGGTAACAAAATCCTTTGTGTTAACGCTTGTCAAACTTAATGTTTTACCAGTTGCCTGATTGAACAAACTATTCATAAACACATAACTCTGTTCAACCGTTAAATTATTACTTGCCATTTTACACCCTTCCTTTCATTTAATATATACTTACGTATATACTCAAGTATATACGCCGATCACATATTTGAGATAAACTGTGTTAGAACTTCATCAATTGAAACTGCCGGCGGTACTTCCATTTTTGCGCCGGCAATGTTGTTTTTCTGCATTGCTTCAACTGTTGCGGTTAACTGTTCAACCGTCTTATTTAATGCTGCAATTGCTTCAATTGCCGATACTTCCTTATTCTCAATTATTAAATCATCTTCATTCTGATCCTTGCGTCCGGCTTCATCTTCATTCTGATCCTTTCGTCCGGCTTCATCTTCTGCCGCACGCATTAATTCGATTTCAGCCTTCGTATAACCCTGATCTAATAACCTTAATACTTCTGTACCCGTCATTGCCATATAATACCTTCCTTTTCCGGCGCGTGCGCCTTGTTGCCCGCCGGCAACGTACACCGATTCCGTCGGCTGCGTATGTACAACGCCCGCGCCTATAATCATAATACAATAGTTAACATAAAAAATCAAATACATTCTTTTTCACATTTGCGCTTGAATATCGAGCATTACCCCGTAATATATACGCCTTTATATTCGGATATTGTAATAATAACCGCCGGCGCGCTGCGTCCGTACGATCATATACATTACGTGTATTTACCGATACAATATCGGTAAAATACATTGATCCGCCGTTTTTATGTACATATGCCAATATATCGCCGCTATATGTTTTTATTATAAATATTGGCTTGTATTGTTTTATATCTACATTACCAACGCCCGACATATCATTATATGCAAATTCTGCACCTAATGACATTGCAGCAAATTGAGATTTAACCCCGACCGCCTTATATAAGGCCGTTTGTGATCTTTTGATACTTATTACTTCCGATTGCGGAATTAATATATAAATACCCCGATCACGCAAAATACATTCTTCCTTCTTTGTCCGCACCATATCCGCAACAACATCAATAATTCCAAATGATTCTAAAATCGGTGAATTGATATTATTAGTATTCGCCAATAACCACGCACGCAACGGTTCTTTACCTTCCAATTCACGATTACCGGAAATTGACACATACGCATTTAAAAACGCGTCACCTTCATTTCTGATCCGTACAATATGTGATTCCGGTATAAATTCATCATAAACCATATCAGAATATACAGAACCATCAAAACCACGTATTTTTGCAACCGTTGATAATGAACAAACCATCCCCGCAATTCTATCAATTACACCGCCGTCAACATCATCAATCGTCTTAACAATACGCATTGTATATGGCGTCGAATTAACAAACGATATTGATTGATCAAATTTTCGATACGGATTATTTTCTTCTGGCACTAAAAATTCCATCTCCGGCTTCGTCCGTCGCATTAAAATATGTTGCCGTTCTTCATTGATCATATATTGTAACGTTCCGTATGTTTTACCAACCTGACGTTTACCAATAATAAATCGAAACGGACAATAATTAGACGTTGCAACCTTATCAATATACGGTATATTCAAATAACCATTATCCAAATATAATTTACTCATTTGTCAATCATCTCACTTGCAGCAATGTACAAAAATATGCACGATATAATAAACATCAAAAACGCTAACAAAAAATCACTTCCTTTCCTTATATAACAAGGCGATATACCTATTGATATACCGCCCCGTTATAGGAGATAACAAAATGAATCAATCAATCATCTTCATTCAATATACGTTCAATTTCATCAATGATCGCGGCGGTATCTTCATCAGATAATACAAAATAAATATCTGAACGATATTTGCCGTTCTTATCTGCATGCGCCGGAAACGATATAAAATCCTTTCCTTCTTTTGTCGTTGCCACGTTACAATTTGAAATTGATACACCGTTCAAAACTAACGTGAAAAATACGATCTGCTTTTCCTTACCGTCCTTTGTGGTACTTACCACACGAACACGATCCGCCGGTACTTCAAACGAATCAACCTTGCCTGCCTGCAATTCCTTCTTGATCTTTTCCGGGATCTTCATAAATACACCTCACATTCTGCGGAATATGCCGCCGTCCATATTCTTCGTTAACATATACAATATCGATTTTTTAGTATCTATGTTGTAAATCACACAATGCCACGGCGTTACATTGTCCGATTCATCAAACCACATATCGATAACAATTTCATTATCAAGTGGTTTTACAACCTTTAAAATTTTCTTACGATCATCTGCTACAATTGTTGCAATAATTCGTTCATCCATTATTTAACACCTTTAGGATTAACAACTTCAAATTCACATACCCATTTAGAACACATTGAATATGCACCATTATTTTCTACATCCGGCTTATAATGTGAACAATATTCGCATGGACGTAATTCAGATAATTTATCAATATCTTCAATTGCTTTAATTCCAATATTGATTGCAACTAAATTTGAACCAATCACCTGACTATTCTTTAATGTATTTAGTATTTTAATCGCGTCTGCTCTTTTCATATTATACCCTATTCTATACTAATATACAAAAAATCATCCTTTGTTAACATTTTACAAATTATGCCGATCTTATACGGCACCATTTCATACTTTGTTTTTATAAATGCAACATATAATGTATCAGTATATATATGATCATAATCATATTCAGTAATTATTGCACCTTCAAATTTTTGTTTTACCTGATCCGCAATACCTTTAGTCATTCCATTAATCACAATATCTACCATATTACACCACCTATTCTGCAATAATTGCCATTGATAAAAAATTCATTTTATGCGCCTTGCAATATGACAAACACCGATCAATCATATACTTTATCATTTCTTCACGTGTATCACATATACAATCTAATAAAATGTCACGATCATCAAATTGCATTGTAATAACTTCACCGAAATAATCACTTGCCATACATTCCCATATTTTCATATCAAACCTCACTTCCTGACGCGTATAAACGCCGCAACCGCATTAATATTACAATACTATAATACTACTATATAAATATATAACATATAGTAAATATAAACAAACATTTATTTGTGTTTTATGCACTTTGCACAACGTGCATAATTGTTGAACCTTCAACCGTCCACATAGTATCGGATATTGTTTTATCAATATTTTCAATGATACACGCGCTTGATATTTCTGTTTCATGCCCGTTAATCACTTCAATACCGTTTTCACGTTCTACATAAATTGCACGTGTACCGCCGCAATAATGAAACACAAAACCGTCCTTTAAATTATCTATATCTTTTAATTCTTCTGCATTTGTAATTTCAACCGGTTCACCACTATCCCAATTTACCGCCTTTTTCGGAATACCGGCAATTACAACTTTCAATTCATTTTCTTCGATCATTGCATAGCATTTAGAATGTAATCCCCTAAACGCCGATAATACCGGTTCATCTTCCATATAACCCAAATATTTACTACCAACATATGCACCCGCTGCAATTGCCTGATCACGCAACCGATCATTCAACCGTTCTAACCGTTCTTCATTTTCCGGCGTACTAATATAAAATACCGAATCTGTATCACAATATAAAAAATATTCATATCCGACGGCTTCAATCATTTCATATAATGCCCGTCGCGCATGCGCCGTTGTCCAAATTGCCCATTGATACGGCATAAAAGAACGCCGTGAATTATAATATTTATTCAATATATTGCGTTCTGCATTTTCTTTTTCTTCATTATTATTATACTGTACTTTTTCCAACCACAAATTATCACACATTTCATATTCATCCCTTATGATCGCCGTTGCCGTCATACCAAAAATACCATTTAATCGATTCTTTTGCTTTGTATATAATAAATCATCAACACCTTTTAACGTACATTTACCTTCAAAATATTTATATACTTTATTCCGCAGCCATTCCGGCAATTTACCACGATCAAATATAATCATATCGGACGCGTGTATACTTTCAGCGTGATATTGTTTCCTTATAATATCATAATCCAATTCAGTTATTATAATTGATAAATGATCCGCCGTAATAACTTTACCATTCAACCGGATCGGATTATCTAATTCAATACACTTGCTACTTGCAATATACGGCGCGGTTACCCCCGATCGCAACTTTACATTGTTCATATATAGTACAAATATGCAACAATATGTATTCAATAAATATTCAAATTCTTCACGGGATTCAATATCACCATAATCCGACGGCGCACTAATCGGAAAATAATCAATCATCTGCCGCGCCGGATATGAAGATATAAAATCCTTATGACCTAATTTTACAACTAGACCATTCGGTAATAGATCGCCATTCCTAACGGTCTGCCCACTATACATATATGAACAAATAGTAACGCCGCCTTGAAAACATTGACGCGATTTTTTATATTGTTCATAAGATAACCGTAATTTATTAAATTCCTTATACCAATTAACCGCCTTTGATTCATTCCGGCAATCTTCACGAACAAATCCGGTTGACGTCATAGGCGCGTTATATATATGATTATAACCATTTGACAATATATATTGACGTATTCCGTCATATTGCGACGCAACATCACTAAACATATACGCCCAATCTTCCGCCGTCAATTCATCATCCTGATACCGCGTTAAATTATAATTTATTAATCCCGTTGCCTTCAAATAATATTGTGAATAATTTTTACTTAATGCGTCCAATGATAAATTAGTCATTTTATAAGAACACATAATCCGGAACCCGACCATTTCACAACACAAAATAGTATGATTATCAATTGCAAAAAACGTTGTATTCAGATCATATTCTAGCAAATAATGTTTTAAATACTGAATATCATATTGCGCATTATGAATAAATAAACATATCTTTTTAACATCTGTTAATTTATATTGTTCTTTCAATATATTTAACAATGATACTAATTCCGTCGGCTTCCTTCCATATATAAATACGTTCCCGATCTTAACCGCCCATTGATATAACCATGCAATATATTTAATATTCGCAATTACGCCCCGCTGCAAAATATCCAAATATTCTAATACTTCAAATAATTGATCATCATCATTTTCAATATATGGATTAATAGAACCATTACCGGCATATACAAGATCATCATATATTGTATCAATCGGTGATCCTTTTGATTTTGAAAATTTTAATGTATTTTTACCTATCAATATACGCGTTTTATAATTCAAATCAGATATTTTCATATCATAATTTTTTAACCATTTATCAGGCACCCGAATAATAGTACCGCGCGTATAATCCGAAAAAAACGTTAAAAATTCATTATAAACAATTTGTTGTTCATCCGGTTCATTAATATTTAATTTGCTTGTTTCAGTATCTAAACATATATAATCGGTTGCATACCGATATATTTTATGTTGACGTTGTACACGATCGAACCGCAATTCCGGTAAATAATCAACACATTCATTTACATCATATGCAACTATTTTTTCATATCCTTTACGCGTTAATACTTGCGATTCTAACATATTAATATAACGCCCCCATATCCTTTAGGTTTTTCTGATCCTTATATGTTATACCTAATTGTTTATACGCGTCCTTCAAATTCTTTGATCCTTGTATTACTGTTGCAATCTGCGCCGGCGTGTATTGATTCTTGTTTGTGCCTACTTTACCTTTATATTCTAACATCTGTACTATACGGATATTCTGCGCACTACCATATAAACGGTCTTTTTCCTTATTCGGCATATTACGCCAAAATTCTAAATAATCTTCTTTTGTAACACCGGCTGCCGACAATTTGCCGTCCTGATCCGCGCCGCGCCATACTGAATCGTAAAACGCTTTATACCCGCCGATCGTACTTGTTTTCGTTGCCAAAAATTCATCTAACACCTTCGATACTTGTTCATAATATTGCCATGTTGCGCGCCCCGTTTCCGAAAATCTGCGCCCGGCTGCCTTACCTTTTGATCTGCCTAACATTTCTAATCGCGCTTGTACCGCTTCATACGCGGGCGATTTATAACCGCGTTTTTCTAATTCAACCATACGTTGATTTGCGCGTTTTGCCTTTAATCGATAATCTTCATACAACCGTTGATATGCCATATATACCGCCTTTCCTATACAAACAATTGTTACACATCAATAATATCATATCCGGTATATGATCACGTTCGTGATATTACACAAAAATTTCTATACATTTTATACACAATGCACATTGACATTGTATGTTTTGTACAAATTGCACAAAAA
>JAZNBN010000004.1:0-127776 GCA_045587125.1 Candidatus Enterousia sp. | reverse complement strand
AACTGGATTTATTCTGGCGACGACCTACTCTTCCGTGGCTTAAGCCAAAGTACCATCGGCGATACGGGGTTTCCCTGTCTGGTTCGGGATGGAACAGAGGGTGGCTCCCGCTCAATAATCACCAGAATAAATCCAGCGAACATCATAAGCTTTTCCTGGATTACCGAATATTCCCTGGATGATGCTGTGCATCACTGCGGTAATTTCGGTAATGACATTTAATGCAAGAATCACATTAAACTTAAACGTTCTCTTCAAGCATACCGTCAAGACTTTAAAAAGTCAAGACGATAAGATAAAAAGTCAATGGTTCGATTAGTACTGTTAAGCTAAACCCCTCACAGGGCTTACACATACAGCCTATCAATGTCCTAGTCTAGAACTGAACTCATGGGGATATCTTATCTTGTGACCAGCTTCCCGCTTAGATGCTTTCAGCGGTTATCTGTTCCGAACATAGCTACCCTGCGGTGCCGCTGGCGCGACAACAGGTACACCAGAGGTTCGTTCGACCCGGTCCTCTCGTACTAAGGTCAAGTTCACTCAAATATCCAACGCCCACAGTAGATAGGGACCTAACTGTCTCACGACGTTATTAACCCAACTCACGTACCGCTTTAAATGGCGAACAGCCATACCCTTGGGACCTGCTCCAGCCCCAGGATGCGATGAGTCGACATCGAGGTGCCAAACACTACCGTCGCTATGGACGCTTGGGTAGCATCAGCCTGTTATCCCTAGAGTAGCTTTTATCCGTGTGCGATGGCCCTTCCATGTGGAGCCACCGGGTCACTATGACCGACTTTCGTCTCTGCTCGGAGTGTCCTCCTTGCAGTCAGGCTTGCTTTTGCCATTGCACTCACCGGCTGATTTCCGACCAGCCTGAGCAAACCTTCGCGCGCCTCCGGTACGATTTGGGAGGCGACCACCCCAGTCAAACTGCCCATCACGCACTGTCCCCCGCCCTGCTTCAAGAACGCGGGTTAGACACTAAAACACATCAGGGTGGTATTTCACCAACCGCTCCATGTGAACCAAAATCCACACTTCAAAGCGTCCCACCTATCCTACGCAAATGAGTCCTAGTGCCAGTACGAAACTGCAGTAAAGCTTCATAGGGTCTTTCCGTCTAGCTGCGGGTACCCGGCATTTTCACCGAGAATTCAATTTCGCTGAGTCTATGTTGGAGACAGTGTGGAGATCGTTACGCCATTCATGCGGGTCGGAACTTACCCGACAAGGAATTTCGCTACCTTAGGACCGTTAGAGTTACGGCCGCCGTTTACTGGGGCTTCACATCAATGCTTGCACACCTCTGCTTAACCTTCCAGCACTGGGCAGGCGTCAGTCCCTATACATCATCTTATACGATTTAGCAGAGACCTGGGTTTTAAGTAAACAGTCGCCCCCACCTGGTTTGTGTCACCTGATTAAAGTTGCCTTGAAACAGGTCATCCTTATTCCGAAGTTACGGATGCATTTTGCCTAGTTCCTTCAACATAGTTCTCTCAACCGCCTTAGTCTACTCGACTCGAGCACCTGTGTTGGTTCTGGGTACGATCTATACGCTGGGGCTATTTCCCGGAACTGCTTCACTGCATCACCAATCCAATAAGGCAAAACAATTTACGCAATTCGTCACTCACCAGCAGGTCACGGAATATTAACCGTGTTCCCATCGACTACGCCTTTCGGCCTCGCCTTAGGGATCGACTCACCCTACCCTGATTAACATTGGATAGGAACCCTTGCTCTTACGGCGTCAAGGTTTCTCACCTTGATTAGCTGCTACTCATGCCAACATTCGCGCTTCTGATACCTCCAGGTCGGCTCACGCCTTGCCCTTCACAGGCTTACAGAATGCTCCGCTACCGCACGTCTTACGACGCACCCGCAACTTCGGTAGATGATTTTAGCCCCGTTACATTTTCGTTGCCGAAACTCTAATAGACCAGTGAGCTATTACGCTTTCTTTAAACGATGGCTGCTTCCAAGCCAACATCCTGGTTGTTTTGGAATCTCGACTCACTTTCCCACTTAATCATCATTTGGGGACCTTAGTTGGCGGTCTGGGCTGTTGCCCTCTCGTCCATCGACCTTAGCACCGATGGACTGTTTCCCATGCTATTTATTTGTTGGTATTCAGAGTTTGATATGGGTTGGTAAGATTTTACTCCCCCTAGCCATTTCAGTGCTTTACCCCCAACAACGAACACATGAGACACTACCTCTATAGTTTTCGCGGAGAACCAGCTATAACGGGGTTCGATTGGCTTTTCACCCCTAGACACAGGTCATCGCCCAATGTTGCCATATTGGTGCGTTCGGCCCTCCAGCGACTGTTACGCCGCCTTCAGCCTGCCCATACCTAGATCACCCCGCTTCGGGTCTATTACTGCATACTATGTTCGCCCTATTAAGACTCGGTTTCCCTACGCTTACACCTAGCGGCTTAGGCTTGCATGCAATAATAACTCGTTGGCTCATTATACAAAAGGTACGCCATCACCGGAAAACCGGCTCTGACAGCTTGTAGGTATTCAGTTTCAGTGTCTATTTCACTCCCCCTTCGGGGTTCTTTTCACCTTTCCCTCACGGTACTTGTTCACTATCGGTCAATCAGGAGTATTTAGCCTTAGGAGAAGGTCCTCCTATATTCAAACCGGATTTCACGTGTCCGGCTCTACTCTTGAACCAAAAAACTAGTTTTCGCATACAGGGCTATCACCTATTATCGCTGTGCTTTCCATCACATTTTGCTAACTAAAATCTCGGCTACTGGGCTGGTCCCGTTTCGCTCGCCACTACTAAGGGAATCGCTGTTGCTTTCTTTTCCTGCGGGTACTGAGATGTTTCACTTCTCCGCGTTTGCTTCTTTGACCTATGTATTCAGTCAAAGATAATCCATAAAGGATTGGGTTTCCCCATTCGGAAATCCCGGGGTCACAGGATATTGACGCCTAACCCGGGCTTATCGCAGTCTTTCACGTCCTTCATCGCCTCTGATTGCCAAGGCATCCACTAAACACCCTTTGTTACTTTTTATCTTATGCTTGAAGAGAATGTCTTCAAACTTAAAAAGAACACTTAATGAGTTTTTTAAGCATTAGTTGATTCTTGATTTTCTAAATTGAATTATCACTTTCGTGATTACTCTTTCAGAAAGAATTTTTGAGATTACGATGTTCAACAAATCAATTTCTTGATTTGCGACATAAAAACCGATTAACAATGTATTGCTATAAAAGCAGATTCCGAAGATATTCTTGGAACATCTGGAATCAGAAGTGCTTAACACTGCTGATTCCAACCTCATCAAACAAGTGGTGGGTCAGGAAGAACTCGAATCTTCGACCTCCGCTGTATCAGAGCGGCATTCTAACCAACTGAACTACTGACCCAGCGATTTGACACATTCAAAAAGAGATATTCAGACAGTCGCTTTGGATTTGACCGATATCGTGTTATCGGTATTCTCTATAAAGGAGGTGATCCAGCCGCACCTTCCGGTACTGCTACCTTGTTATGACTTAACCCCAATCACCAACCCCACCGTAGGCGCCGTCCTCTTGCGTTAAACTAGCGACTTCGGGTGAAATCGACTCTCATGGTTTGACAGGCGGTGTGTACAAGACCCGGGAACGTATTCACCGCTGCATTCTGATCAGCGATTACTAGCGATTCCAGCTTCATGCCCCCGAGTTGCAGAGGACAATCCGAACTGAGATGGTTTTTAAGGATTGGCTTTGCCTTGCGACATTGCGACCCATTGTTACCACCATTGTAGTACGTTTGTAGCCCGACCCGTAAGAACCATGATGACTTGACGTCATCCACACCTTCCTCCCGCTTGACGCGGGCAGTCCCCTAAGAGTTCCCGGCATTACCCGCTGGCAACATAGGGCGTGGGTTGCGCTCGTTGCAGGACTTAACCTAACATCTCACGACACGAGCTGACGACAGCCATGCAGCATCTGTCTTTGGTCCAACCGAATTGAAGAAATCCATCTCTGGAAATCGCGACCAAGATGTCAAGGGTCGGTAAGGTTTCTCGCGTAGCATCGAATTAAACAACATACTCCACCGCTTGTGCGGGTCCCCGTCAATTCCTTTAAGTTTTAATCTTGCGATCGTACTCCCCAGGCGGCATGCTTAACGCGTTAGCTACGTCACTGATATCCCGAAGGAAACCAACAACAAGCATGCATCGTTTAGGGCGTGGACTACCAGAGTATCTAATTCTGTTTGCTACCCACGCTTTCGTCCCTCAGTGTCAGCAATGATCCAGAAGACTGCCTTCGCCATTGGTGTTCCATCTGATATCTACGGATTTCACCCCTACACCAGATATTCCATCTTCCTCTATCACGCTCCAGCTTGCCAGTATCAAAGGCAGTTCCAGGGTTGGGCCCTGGGATTTCACCCCTGACTTAACAAACCACCTACGGACGCTTTACGCCCAGTAAATCCGAACAACGCTTGCACCCTTCGTATTACCGCGGCTGCTGGCACGAAGTTAGCCGGTGCTTTTTCTGTCGCTACTGTCATCATCTTCACGACTAAAAGAACTTTACAACCCGAAGGCCTTCTTCATTCACGCGGCATGGCTGGGTCAGAGTTTCCTCCATTGCCCAATATTCTTAGCTGCTGCCTCCCGTAGGAGTCTGGACCGTGTCTCAGTTCCAGCGTGGCTGATCGTCCTCTCAGACCAGCTATGGATCATCGCCTTGGTAGGCCGTTACCCCACCAACAAGCTAATCCAACGCGGGCACATCCACCACCGATAAATCTTTCCCGTTTCCGGCGTATGCGGTATTAGCGTTCGTTTCCAAACGTTATTCCCCAGTGGTGGGCAGTTTCCCACGCGTTACTCACTCGTGCGCCACTAGATCCACAGAGCAAGCTCTGCTTCACCCGTTCGACTTGCATGCCTAAGACCTGCCGCCAGCGTTCGTTCTGAGCCAGGATCAAACTCTCAAGTTCTAAAAAACCTGTTAAGTAAGTCCCGTGCATATAAACAAAAGCTGACTATTTAATAATCAGTTCGTCTTTACATATATAATTATTCGCAAGACAAGTTTTTAACGAGGTTTAATATGTAAACCTACTACCTGTCTAGGATATGCACATTTGACTTAGTCAAAGTTTGGATATTCCAAATTCAACTGTCTGCACATCCCTTCTTGAATTTTTGATGAGCTGCTTTTATTCACAATGTTTGCGTAGTTTTCCAGAACCCTTTTCATACCGTTTGTTCCGTAAACCGCAGAATTTCAGGGGTTGAGTTTCTTTATTTTGCGTTGTCTCAACTTGAAAGCCCGTATACTATGCGTTGAAAGTTTCAAAAAGTCAAGCGATTTTTCAAAAATAATTTTCAGACAATTTGGCTAACCGTCGCATTTTTAGCAAAAAAGTCCAGATTTCTGGCACTTTTTCCTATAAAAATATTTTTATTAATTTTTTATTTTCTTTGAATTATCACAATTAAAATGATTCGTTTTTGGTATTTTTTCTCATAAAATCTGATTCGTTTTTTGACCGAATCGTCTAAAAACGATACGCAAAACCCGCTTTTATCATGGGATAAAACTTAAAATCAGACAATTTCCGGTTTGCATCGTGGGTCGCCTGGACCACATCCGAATCGAGCCTGGGGATTGTTACAGGACTCCACGTTTCTGTATCTATATCATATACGTATAATTGCTCGTGCGGGATATCAATAGACATTTTTGCCGCCTGATTTGTAAAAACCACGCCAATATCTGCAAACAAACTGAATCCACAAAACAAATCAAAATCAAAACCTGTTCCGATATAAGGGCCATGATATCGCCAACCAATATCTGTTATGCCATCAAAATTATTCCCATTATAATAATAGTGCTCACCGGCCAATGAAAAATAAAAACGCTCGGACGGTGCATCGGCAACTGTTCCGTATATTGCGGTCTTTAAATTGGCATTTCCCAGACTGTACCCACCAGATATACGCCACGGTCCACCCACAAATGGATAAAAGTCAATTAATAAAGACGAATGCCACACGTCCAATTTACCTTCATCAATTTTTACGCCGTCACCCACACTGATCCCATCACGCATATAATGGTCTATGGCAGAATCTATTGCAGATTTAATTGGTTCGGAACTGGCGAAATCTATTCTGAAACCAAAATATCTTAGCCAAACGGGCAACAAACTGTTGTTATAGTACCCTGCAAAGACATTTAATCCGCCTGTACCAGACACACCAACACCAAACTGCACACCATTTGGAAAAGTATTTTCTGCCACAGCGGGCAAAGTAACAGCCGCACAAAATAAAAAAATGCACAGTTTTTTCATAATATATAATTATACCCTAAGTCACACCCCCAAACAACGGGCATATATTCCGCAAAAAGAAAGCCACCAAACGGTGGCTTTTAATATTAGAAACGATACATCAATCCAACTTTGACCATCGGATAGAATTTAAAGTCATCTAATGTATCTTGGGCATCAGACAAAGTTTCTTGTATCGCCGTATCAAGTTCTGGAACATCAACAGGATCCCAGGTTGTCCCATTAAACTGTTGCAGATTATCGGTTGGCACATCCAAAGACAATTCCGCTGCACGATTTGTGAATACTACACCTGCGTCTACGAATATCTTTAACCCCGCCAATAATCCGAAATCAAACCCAGTTCCCAAATATGGTCCGTGGTATTTCCAATCCATATTTGCCGTACCATGTGCGGTATTTCCAACATACGCATATTTATTGCCGGCCAATTCAAATTCATATCTGTCAGCCGCCCCATCAAACGTACCTGCAATATCTGCACCCAGTTTCATATTACCAAACGCATAACCACCGGTCAAACGCCAACCGCCCAAAAACCAAGTGTTTCCGAACGGATAAAAATCAACCAATGCCGCATAATGTTTCGCATCCATTTTAGCGTGTGAAATGGCCAAATTATCACCAACATCAATTCCTTCGTCACCCATTATAGAATCAATAGCATCATTTAATTCTTTTTCAATTGGTTGTGTTGTTGCGAAATCAAAGCGAACACCAAATCTTTTTCCCCAGAAAGAGTCAGCCTTTTTATTTGCATACCCGACAAAACCGTTCAGACCACCCGTACCAGATACACCAACCCCCAATTGCACACCGTCCAAGAAAGAACCTTTGGATTCTGATTTTTTGGTTTCTGCAATTTTCGGTTCAGATTTTGTTTCTGGTTTTACTTCGGGTGTTGCAACTTTTTCAACCGGCGCAGATTCCACCACAGGTTCTGCAACAGGTTGCGATACAACATTTGTTTCAGGTTGTACAGCATCTGGGACGACAGATTCTGTGACAGGTTTAACTTCTGATTGAACAGTTGCGTTTTCAGTTGTTGCAACAGGCGCATCTATGGCACATACAGGCAATGTAATTAATGACAATAATGCAAATAAAGATACTTTTTTCATATCCCCTTTCCTTTTGTTAGTTATTAACTTGTTTTAAGTATAAATAAACGCCATAAAATAAACAATATAAAAATCTGTTTTAAAGTACTTAAAAATATGATATAATCATAGGCATGAAAACCAAGATTTGTATTTTTTCGTCCCTGCTGTGTTTGTGTGGGATTGTACCTGGGCTGGCGTCTGATTGCGTGGGGCCGGATTGTGATATTGAACCAATAACAACCGAAGAAGTTGTTACTGTTTCCGAAGATGAAATCAATGATATCAGCGAAATAGACATCGGTGATATGCGTACCAAGGCCATTATTATCGCTGTGCCACAGGTAGAAGAAGAAATAGAAGAATTTGAAGAAGTTACATGGATGGATTCTGACCCAGACGTTCGGAAAATGCCATACCCGGAACATTTCCAGATTCCTATGCGTATGTATCAGGCTGCAACCGGGACCGGCGAAATGCCAGAAATATTGATGCACAACGTTAAATTTGGTGAATACACCGCAGATGTTGCACCATTGGGCGCATATCAGAAAAATTTAACTGATATTGCAATGACATTGTCCAAAACAGATGAAATTTTACGTAATGCCAGACCTGATGATAATTTGACGGTATTAAATATTATAAATGTACAACCCGAAGACAAAATGGCGGAAAACACCAAAATTTTGGAAATGGAATATGACGGTTGCCCATTTGAAACAATAGAAGAATGTAAAATATGGCGTAAAAAGCCAACATTCAGCGAATCTGTTGCACCACGCAGTAAAAAAATCCGCAAAGAAAGTTTATATAAATTCTTGGACGCTGCGAAATGCAATATAAACATAACAGGCAATCATAAATACGCACGCCCATTGATTGACAGATACCATGCGTTAATGCGTGCATCGCAAAAGTGTTGCACCGAGGGTTTGATACATTCAATCCGTAAAAACGGCGAATCGGACGAAATGATTTACAAATTCTTGTTTGACGATGCGAATTTCCACGGATTTGGCGAAAGATGCGTAATGATGAGTGATGCAGATTTTGACACAGAATACCCAGAAATGCTTACACCGGAAATGTTGACATACGTTCGTGATGAATGCCTGTGCAGAAATCGTGAATGGTTTATTGGCATACTGTCCCCATTTGTTCAAGCATATAAAGCAATGCCGGAATTCAAATACGCAGAATTCAAATATATCTATACAGATGATTTAGAACGCACATTTGAAACATCAATAAATAATGAAGTCCAAGATATATTAAACCGTTTAGAATTATGTCCGTAAAAAATCCCCGTTCGGGGATTTTTTTATAAACTATAAGTGCAGAAAATTAAAACCTAACGTCCAATAGAATCATACATCATTTGACGAGTCTGCAGATATTTGAGGCCATCATTATGAATAATAGATGTACATTGCATATAACAAACCAATTCATTATTAAATTTCGAATTAATAGCTGATTTTACCCATTTTGACAACATCGGATGGATCAATTGATGATAACAATATATACGTTCATTATCTGGGTTACTTTCATCACCGTTGTACCAACCACTGTTACCAATTAAATCTTCATCTGATGTTTCTAATATATCGGGCTGTGTTTTAAGACTTTCATCACCCTGTATTTTTCGTATTTCATTTATTGAAAAACAACCAGTTGCATAAACTAATGTGCCATAAGAAAAATTCATACCAACCAATCCTTCGATATTACTGTTAAAAATACCTTTTGTTGGACTAACCGTTGCATCTAATGATATTACAACCGTATCATCACGGGCGCACATTTCGGTGGCGTGTGCCGACATACCCACCAAACAACAGAATATTACAAATATTTTCTTCATATTATACCCCCTTTACCATATTGCGTAAAACATTGCATCACGTATGCCACGATTGTTGTCCATCGGTGTGTTTTCAGACAAACCACGTGCACAATATGTGGCACAATTATCTTCGCATTCCTGTTCCGATGCGTACGTATTTACATACATCCACCATGATGTAACAGGCCCAGCCATACGACACCAACACCATTCACCAACGTCCATTGGCGATGGTTTCAAAAAAGTATTTACGTCCCCAGGGGTCGCATCACCACCATCAGAACCGGTTCCGTCCGGTTTTGATTTTTTTGTTATTTTATTACATGTACTGCGACCATTTATTGAATACGCTTGTACAGCACCACGCATGTTACCGAAAATATCATAATCAAATGTTACAGACCATTTTGTTTTATCTGTTTCATTTATTGAATATCCTGTACCATTTTTATCCATTTGTAATACCGCCATTACCAACGTGTTACGCCGACATATTTCATCAATATCATCGGGACCGGCAAATGATGGTATAACCATCATCACACCAATCAAAAATATAAATATTCGCTTCATTTCTTCTCCCTTGTTTTTTTGTTTAATCTATCGTTATCAATGTTTTTGTGCTGTATTCTTTGCCGTCCCCCATTGTCCATGTGCGTGGATATCCCAAACGTAATGGATTTGGTTTTTCCGTTACAAAATGTTTTATCGCATCTGGTGGTACCAAATTTACATAACATGTCTGTGTGCCACCATTATCATCAGGCAATTTGAAATTTAATGACGGGGTGGTTGTTTTTGATGCATACAGGGGATAACTGTAACTGTCACCATTGGGCATACCAACGTACAAACGTCTGTGTTTGCCGTCATTGGAACAATAACCACGTTCCGAACAAACGCCTGAATTTGTATAAACATAATTTGGATTTTCACACAGTACGCCGCAAATCATATTTTCGGCAATATCCGCGTCTGATTTTATGTAATGGCAATTTTTATCAATGATAAATTTTGAATATCCGGTATCGCACATACCCAATATCGGGAAAGCAAAGGAACCTTGGTCTGTTATCCCCAATTGATAATACCTGTTACCATTTACAGAACAATCATGCGATTTCATGTCTGCAACAACACCTATGGGTGGACCATATATCAACAAAGTCCCATGATACATTGGATACATACGGGCGTTTGCAAATGTTGTTGCACCATCTATACCAGAAACAAAATTATACAAAGAATAATCACCATTACACCATGGCTTTTCTTTGTTCTTGGACATAAATGACGCATCAGGCGACCCCATTAAATGATATTCTTCTTTGCAATTCCCTGTCGCATCAGACGCATCAAAATCATAACATTTACCGTTTAAATGATACTGACCAAAACCACAAATGTCGGCTGATTTATTCATGGCATATAAAAACGAACCGTTTGATTGCACAGGCAACAAACGATTTTTGGGATAATTATATATTGAATATGCACCCTGACATTTATTCGTACCCAATTCTGTAAAACTAAATGTTCTAAGGTCTAATGTTAATAAATAAGAATTATGGCCATCAATTTTTTTACATCTGTCTTGGTGAATCTGCTGAGATACGCATTTTCCATTATATTTATACATGCCATAACCGCATATTGACACACCAAAAGACAATAATTCCGCACAATGTACGTTTGACACAAAACACAATAAAAACAACAAAAATATGCGTTTCATTTTCTCCGTTTCTTTTCTTAAAAAGAAAACCACCAATTTTTTTGGGTGGTTGGAGGTTCGAAACTACATCTAACGAAATAGCGGGCTTATTCTTTGATATTCACCGCCCTCCAACCAATTGGTCGGAGTTTATTTTTGTGCGTTAGATAGAGGTTTCGACGCCCCATCATCGGAAAATCCCGATGACGTATTTATTATACATGATAAAAAAAACGTCGCAAGACGTTTTTATATGTTTTCTAAAATATATTTTAATTCCAACATGTCATCTGGCATGTGTGCACGGAACTTCATCTTTTCGCCCGTTACAGGGTGCGTGAATTCCAAAATCTCGGCATGCAGCATTTGGCCGTTATGTGTTTTCAAAAATTCCAATAAATCTGGGTCCTTGACCGTACCCAATTTCGCAGACCCACGACCATACAACGGATCACACAGTACAGGAAACCCATGTGATGACAGATGCAGTCTGATTTGATGTGTGCGACCTGTGAATAAATTACAACGCATTTGTGATACACCAACGCGCGACCATGCGTTTATAACTGTTACCTCGGTATGAGATTCTTTGCCACCTGATTTCACCATTGCCATTTTTTGGCGATTGCGTGATGAACGGGCAATGTTGCCTGTGATGTCGGCAACCTCCCAATTAGGTATGCCCCAAACAAATGCAATATATTTACGAGTCAAATTATGTTCAGAAAATATTTTGACCAATCCACGAAATGCACGGTCTGATTTTGCAAATACCATGACACCACTGGTATCTTTGTCCAGACGATGTACAACACCCGGACGAATATCGCCACCCAATGCAGACAAATGTGTATATGCCAAAATATTTTGAACCAAAGTGCCCGTTTTATTACCCGCAGATGGATACATCACAACACCACGTGGTTTGTTTATTACAATAATGTCTTCGTCTTCAAATAAAATATCCAATTCAAAATCAGATGATACATTTTCAATCGCAATTTCTGATTGCATTTCTGGAATTTCAACCGTATATTCATCACCGAACTTTATTTTATCGGAAAACTTAACCGGTGCGCCATTTGCATGTGTAACGACAAAACGCTGAATCTCACTGCGTGAATATTCAGGCATTTGGGTTGCCAAATATTTATCTATGCGTACTATGTCGTCTGATTCTGATACAATAAATGTGCGTGTTTGTGTCATTATAAACCTATTTATATTTGTCCCAATCTGGTCCAACTGTACAATCAGATAAATCAATTGTCAATTCACGACCACGATCTGATATCGGACATGTCAAAATCCCAGTTGTCGTTTTATCGTCCGCATCACGTGAAGCATTCAAATATGCAAACTTGATTTCAGTCGGCGCTGCAACACACGCAATGCGCAAGTGATGATTTTGACCGTTTGGTCCAATCCAAACACGTACGCCATCACCCAATCCATAACATGGAAATCCGTCCAGATAATACAAAACCAATCCACGACCAACCAAACGTGAATCAGGCTTAAATGTGCCACGATATTCCGCCAGATTCAGGCCAGTTACAGCCTCCCAATCTGTACTGGTGGAAAAAATACTGACACGTGGTTGGGGTTCATCTGCAAATGCGGACGTTGCAACAAAAACACTAAATAAAGCGTATATTATTTTTTTCATTTTTCTTCCTTTGCCCTTTCAAAATTCGCCAATTGTGCCGATATTTTTTTTACATTTGCGGGTTGAGGTGCCAAAACATGTTCAAATGGTGCAGTTGCCCCAGAGTCCAACAATGTCGCAGTTGGCATAAACTTTTGATGTGTAACAACATTACCTTTATCGTCTTTGGAAACAATAATCAAATCAGGCACACCATAAATACTGTCAGACGTATTACGAACATAACCACGTACCACCAAATGAGATACACCAGATTCATCTGTTTTTGTATCAATCGATTCAACCACCGCAATTAATGGATCCAATGTTACACGTTTTGCCTGATAATGTGTAATAACAGTTACCGTAAATACAACCGCAGACAGTAATGCACATACAGATGCAAATAACACCAACCACATGTTTTTACGTGCAGGATTCGCAACCGCCCAAACATAACCACATATCGCACAACGCACAGGTGATGCAGGTGCACGTTCAATATTATATTCTGTTTTACAAAAATCACATTTTATCTTCATATCTATACCTATACCACAAATTATTGTAATTGCAACCGGCTATATTTCGCACGGACGCGTTCTTGGATTTCATTTATCGCATTCATGTATTCAGAAACAGTCGCGTTTTTATTCGCAGAAACAGAACCAAATATTTGACCGGAATATGTGGATTTATCCGAATTATACTTAGTTGCCAATGTTGCCATTCGATTTAATTCTATGAATGTAGCGTCCGCAAATTTAGCCGTATTATCAGATACGTCCCAATAATACCCAGAATTAACAGGGTCTTCTATCCTGTTATAGACATTTAAACGCGGGGTCATAGAACCTGTAAATCCAACAGATACAAATACCGCATCAATGCGTCCCATCGTCATATCCAATGTCTGATTTATTTTGAGTATTGCAATGTCATCTTCGGCATCAACAGAAAGACCGCCCAAGGTCAGATTACTGACCCACAATTTGTCAGTGGTCAATGATGATAATTTGGCTGTGTCGGCCAATGAAAATGTTCCGGACACCTCCATATTCTTAGAATCTGAAGATAAACGGCCAGAAACAACCGCGTTATCAGTTTCAAAAACTTTGTCTATGGTTGTACGATTTTTGAATATCAATTCACGAACAGCGGCCGTACCACATGTAATCGTTTCTGAACAATCCAGATTTGTTATATTCAGATTTTTTATGTCTGATATATCATGCCCACCCAGATTTAATGCCGACATCATTTGTGCATCAGACGCATCATCAGACGGTAAACGCCATAAATACAAAGCACTGTCCCTGTTTACAGTTGTGGTTTCTATTATACCGTTACTTAAATTCCCTAAACCTAAATCACCCGCCGTAGTATGCCATGCACCAAATGTACCGTACGCATGATTGCCATCAACAAATCCCATAGAACCACCAGATAAATTTACTATTTCACGTGTACGCATCGGAGATATATCATCAGAAACACGCACGATTACACCCTGTAATGTCGCACTGCCGATGTCATCAGACGATTTTAATACACGCAACTGATATTTTTCATCACCCTGGGTTATGACATTTTCGGGAATACCAAATGGTTCCAGTTCAGAAATACTGACACGTGTAATATTGCGACCAACTGTTTTTAACAAATCTGTACGGGTTGCAACAATATAACGTTCCAGCGCAGATTGTATTTGTTCCATTTGCTTTGTTACAGCAATGTTTTCTGCGCGACGTATAGCCCTTTCGTGATATTGAAAAATATATGGCAAAACCAATGATGCCAATGCAACACTAAGCAATAATTCAACCAACATATTGCCACGCATACCAGATTCATTATTAAAAATTCTAAACATTTTCTTCATTTATTGTACCACCGGTATTTGTGTGTTTATTTGCCAACCTGATTTCATCAATATATCAAATTCTGAATTTGTTGGTACAGATGGAATTTTTCCACGTGATAATTCAAAGCGATGAAATGATGGTGGCTTGGTTGACGGAAAAGACCAATTACCAATACGTAACGGTGCAGTTGATGACATCAATAATTCACCAGATACAGTTAAACCAAAATTATCACCAAAAACCATTTCTTGGCATGATATATACGAAGTTGAAACCATGCCTGCGGATATACCTGTAAAACCAGTGATTGTGCGGGCTGACTCTGATTTTAAAACAAAATTATTTGCGACATTTATACTGCCTGTGATGGTGGCACGATCTGTTATAATATGGCCCTTGGTGGTGTATCCACGACCGTTCATGTTATCTGCATAAATATTTCTGAAACCGTATGTATCACCACTGACACGTAAATCTTTTATTTTTACATCTTGACCATTCATATTGGCGCCTGATGAAAAATATACATTATCTGCAATAACTTCGGTTGAATTTAAAAATCTGGTACTGGTATTTCTGGCACGTACAGATTCTGCAGAAACAGTTGCAACATTATAAATATGATGATGCGCCATATCTAAATCACGCATCATAACATTAAAATCGTCTTCGCCAGATGTTGCACGATGCAAATATTTTGATGTGTCTTCACCCGCAATATCACGTGATATACGATAAATCAAATCCCCAGAAATAAAATCAGGTGCAGATACAGCCCATGTATTACCGTATGCAATTCCGTCACCACCAACAACAGCCGCATCGCCACCTATGTGACTGGCAATTTTATTGGCACGCAAATCATTTTTAGCCATATTAAATGCCAAATACACATCAGTTACCACGGCACCAGAAATATTATATTTATCAATAAATCCTGCAACTGCATTTGGCGAAATAGCAGACAATTCTGCTTCATCCAACCTTATCTGAACAACATCAGGCCATTTGTCTTGATTCATTCTGACAAAATTTAACGCGTTATCACGTGATGATATAATTTTTTTAGCATACGAAATGTCACGTATCGTTTCGTTCGTTTGGGTAATTCTGCTGTACACAAATGGCGTAGCCATTGCAACAATAGCCATCGCCAGTAAAACTTCTGTTATGCTGGCACCACGATTTGAATTTGTAAAAATTTTACACCTAGATACAGTCACTGCCACCTGCCATTAAACATTGTTTTATATCTATTCTTTTTTCCAGACGTTGCCAATAAACATACTGGCATATTAAATATTGTGCCAAAGATTGTTTGTTATAAACACCATTGTATTCTGTAATAATATCTTTGCATGATACCGTTTTATCATCATCAGATGCAGGATTTGCAATTATCGCAAATGCATCATTATCTATACCATCAACCAATACGTCTGGTAATAAAGATGCCCCCGCAGGTCTGATATCCAAAACAACACTGCCACCTTTGCCACTGCTTAGCCCCGCGGACGTTTGATCACGCATAGTTACATTTGCAGCCCGCAAAACATCAACATCTATACCTGATCTGGACGTATAACTTAAAGTTTCTTCGTCTATGTAAACGTCTTGACCACGCGTTGTCATTAAATAAGAAGATATATTTAAACTGTCTGTACTGAAACTAACATTTTCAGAAACAACAGATCCACGAATATTCCAATCACCCGGACCCGTAAAAGACGTACGACCCGCAGTCATAGATAAATCATATACAGACGTATCATTTGCAGTAAAATTTCCTGTATCACCAAATGCGGACAATGTTTTCGTACTGGCCGTATCTGCGTATAAAGTTCCCTTGGTTAAACTAAGTGCGGCTTCGCCAATTTGACTTTGAAAAACCGATTTTGTTGTTTTTAAAACTTCTATATTCGAACGTTCTTTTTTACCACCTTCTGTACCATTCACAGACACAGTATTAAATTCACCTGTGTCAAAAACACCATTTATTGCAAACATATTACCAACATTATTCAGTGTGTTTTTTCCCATATTTAATTCAGTCAAAAAACCACCATTATCTAAATCTGTTTCGTTTCTGCGTACAACGTCGGAATAAATTTCCTGTAATTCAATACCAACCTTAACATCTTCATCAGATGGTGTGGCGTAAAATCCAATTCTGCGTGCCAGTTCTGCACGTTCCATAGATGTTAAATCACCACCTTTTAATTCCAGATACGCAGATACCGACACCGGAGTTTTACGAATAACCAATGAAACATTTTGCCCCAATGCTGTCTTGGGCACAAACCCCAATGGCAACCCATACGGTTCCAACAAATCTACAAAATCATTCCCAGAAACAACCGTTGTTTCAAATGGCAAATTATGTGCATTTTCACGAATAAATATACGAGCAGCCGTCTGTGCAACATCAACCTGACGAGTAGCAGCATACATACGTGTGTCCGTGCTTTTTGATTCCATTTGGCGTACCAAAAATGGGACAAATGCAAAAATCGCCCCCAGTGCCAACAAGGCCTGCATTAAAAAACTGCCACGTTGTGTATGCAAGTTGTACTTCCTCCCTATGCGTTCAGCATAGCAACAGAAAAAAAATATTGCAATTGCTTTTAAGATGATTTAATATCTTTTTACGTAAGTGTGATGATGTTGTTACATCATTAAAGATTATTTCCTGGTTTAAAAAGAAAAAAATATGCAAAATAAAAAAAATCAATCCGCCGTTTCACAAATGATTCAACGTTGTCATAAATGGCGTCAAAAAAGAAAACAATATATTGACCAAGCACGTCAAACATCCGATGAAATAGAACGTGAACGTTTGTTACAAACCGCTGAACATTATGGCAGAATCGTAAACGCCGAACAGGGTAAAATTGATTCTTCACGTGACCCAAAAGAAAAAAACACCCAACCTGAGGCAGAACAGACAGATTCTGAAACAACAGAAACAGGTACAGAAAATACAGACACTGCCGATGAAGAAGAAAACACTTTTCCGGATTTTATTACGAATTTGAATTAACATTAAAAAGCGTCTTTTATGACGCTTTTATTTGTTGAAATTTAACATTATTTTGCTATGCTGAGATGCAAAGGAAGATAAAGTATGGATAACAATTATACTGTTTTAGCACGCAAGTATCGTAGCCAAGATTTTAAATCACTGATTGGACAAGATGTTTTGGTAAAAACTTTAACCACAGCCATTGAAACATCACGCATTGCACACGCGTATATATTCACTGGGATTCGCGGAACTGGAAAAACCAGTACCGCACGTATTTTTGCCAAGGCTTTGAATTGTACTTCGTCTGATAACGCAACCGCATCACCATGTGGCGTATGCGAAAATTGTCGTGCAATTGCCGCGGGGCAACATATTGACGTTATGGAAATTGACGCTGCATCACACACGGGCGTTGATAATATGCGTGATATACTGGACGCTGCACAATATAGACCTACAAATGGACGATACAAAGTTTACATTATTGACGAAGTTCACATGTTATCTACGTCCGCATTTAATGCGTTGCTTAAAACTTTGGAAGAACCACCTGCACATGTAATATTTATTTTGGCAACAACAGAAATTAGAAAAGTTCCTGTTACAATATTGTCCAGATGCCAAAGATTTGATTTAGCACGCGTGTCTGTCGAAACATTAAAGAAACATTTTTCATGGATTGCAGAACAAGAACACATTGAATTATCTGATGGTGCAAATGAATTATTGGCACGTGCCGCAGACGGTTCTGTTCGTGACGGCTTATCATTACTGGACCAAGCAATCGCACAAACAGGTGGCAAAGTTGATGAAAGTGCAGTACTGGATATGTTAAAACGTGCAGATCGCGGTGTTGTTGTTGACTTTATGAAAACATTATTATCTGGTGACACAGCCGCCGCACTGAACAAAGTTGATGAAATATATAACAACGGTGCAGATTTATCTATGTTGCTGACCGATATGATGGAATGGGTACACTGGGCAACACGTATGCATCCTGCTATTCATGCAGGTAATGTATCTAATTCGCCATATACCGCCGACCAACGTGAACAAATTCAAAATCTGGATTCAAGAATATCATTAAACGTACTGTCACGTATATGGCAGGTTTTGGTGGCAGGTGTTCCAGAAATGCAGGCCACAGGAAACCCAAAACAATGCTTTGATATGCTGATTATCAGATGTATGCATATTGCAGATATTCCATCTGTTCCAGAAATATTAAAACAGCAAGAATCTGAAAATCGGGTCCGAGATGTGAAAAACATTCTGGCGGACAGAATGGGTCAAAACACACAAAATGAAACCAAGGCACCAGAAGCATGTGTTATAAAAAATTCTGGAGATTTAGCCAACGCGTTGCAAAAAAACAAAGAAATTTTACTGTATTCTTATTACAGCAGTAATATAGAAATTTCTCACTTTGAAGACGGTGCAATAACTTATTTTGACCGCAAGGGTGATGCCGATTTTGCACATAAATTAGCACAATGGCTAATGGACAAAACGGGACATGAATGGCGTCTGACACGGGAAACACAATCAAATAATTCACAAACTGTATCTGAACAGAAACACGAAGAATTAATTGCAGACCCATTGGTTGCCAGCGCAATGAATTTGTTTGAAAACGCAGAAATAGTAGGAGTAAAATAATGAAATCAGAATCAGGACGTTCGTTAATAGAAGTAATAGGTGTTTTGGCAATAACCGGTATTATGACAATTGGTGCACTGGGGGCGTATAAAATGATACGCACCAATCAAACAAGGACAATCGCAACAGAACAAATAAAACAGATTGTCCAAGATACCAAAATATTACTTGAAATGCGTGGTTCTTATGAAGGCATATCTATTGAATATCTGATAAAAGCCGGTGCATTACAATCAGAAAAACAACCCATTGGTGGAAAAAACTGGTCTGTTACATCCAGTATTGATGGAAAAAGTTTCATGATAAACCTGGTTGATTTAACATCTGACGATTGCGAATACTTTTCTGCCATAAAACCAAAATGGGCAAAAAACGTATTGGTTAATGGATTAGAAATAGGCTCAACCAGTAATTGTTTTAATACAGACACAAACCAGATTTCTTTTATAGCGGAATAAATGCATACAATCAAAAAAATATCTTGTGCAATTATATTAACCGTGTTGACATCTTGTATGCCATATGTCAGTCCTGAACGCCAAACATGGCATACATACCTGAATGGTGCCAGTTTTACAGACATGACAGAAATGTCCCGCACCGCAAAAAAGCCTGTATTTCTGGGGGCGGGCGGGATAACTGTGTCAGACGCGATTGAAAAAACATCTTATGAAATGGAATACGGCGACAAAACCCAAAATGACAATTTTATCGCACGTAAGTATATGTCTGATTTAGAATATGAACTGTATGATTCTTTACGCAAACCGGGTATATCTGTACAACGCGCAGGCACTGATGTTGTTATAATATTGGTACGTGATGCGATAATGGATTTGAATATGCCTGAAATTTCTGCGACTGGGGACGATACTCTGAAAACAATCGCCAAGATATTAAATAAATACAACGCAACTTTTATCGAAATCGCGGGATACACAGACGCTATGCGTGACGCAAATGCCGCAGGCGCACTGTCTTTGGATATGGCCCAAAGAACAGGTGTCCATTTGGCAAAACACAAAGTTAATACAACCCGAATGTTTATCGTCGGACGTGGTTCTGCCCGTCCAATCGCAGGTCAAGATAACATCGGCAGATTGACCAACAGACGCGTAGAAATAAGATTGGCACCGGCAAGATAACTTTCCCTTTTCATTTTATTTTTTTATTGTTATAGTTGTACATGTAACAAAAACAAAAGGATGGAAAAATGGTAAAAAAATCACCTGAAAATAAAGTTGTTGTAAACTATAAAAAAACTGGAATTATCGCCGCAATTGTTATCGCAGTTGCAGTATTGGGCGTTTGGATTGTTGGTGCATCTAATCCAAATAACGGTGCCGCTGTATCAGACGCAATAGAAGTCGTTTCTAATGAGGCTGCAAATGGCGCAAATATGCGTATTGCTGTTATCAGAATGGACGGCATTCAAATGGACGCAAAAGTATTAAAAAATCTGCGTGAACAAAAAGAATCTTATGAAAATAAATTGCGTGATGAATTAACAAAAAGACAAAAAGATTTAGAAGCAGAAAAAAAAGAAATCGAAAAATCACAAGACGTTTTATCACAGGAAGCGTTACAACGTCGCGTTGTTGACTATCAAAACAAGGTTGCAAAATTACAACGTGATTTGACAGAACGTGCACAAAGCGTCGAAGCATCATACCAGAAAGCATTAAACGAAATTCAAACAAAGCATTTAGACCCAATTATAGAAGGTATTATTGATAAAAAGAATTTATCTTTGGTAATTGACGGTCGTATGGCACGTATTGGTAAAGATGCAACTAATTTGGATATAACAGACGAAACAATAAAAGCATTAGATAAAAAAGTATCCAAAATTAAAATGGAAAAACCACAAGGTTTCTAAAAAAACAACCGCCCAATGGGCGGTTTTATTTTCTTAAAAATTTATATCTGTTTATGTACCTTTATCTGCTTGCCTTATTAAAAGTTTTTGTGTTATAATCTTTTACGAATATTCATCAGAGAGAATGCATTTGTCTAGTCAAGTTATAACTGTTAACCACAAAAAATATGCTGTTGGGCTGTTTTGGCAACCAATGGGCAATGAACATTCTGTGCGTAATTATGCACGGACATTGGCACGTGGAATAAACCAAAGACATAATTTATACACAGAATATAAAATGATGATTGGTTTGGGGGCACGCAAAAATGGTCAACGCGTTGGTATGCACGTTGCCGCCACCGATGTCTTAGAAGCATTTTCAGAATATACATCTTTCTTGGCTGTATTTCAAACAAGCAAAGGCTTTTATTTAATTGCTGCACGAAACGGAATTATTCTGGAAGATAAATTATTTGATTCCGCAGATGAAGCACGAACTGAATATGCCAAGATGTCTGAAATTCCAGATTGGGGGGCGTTTTTCGCACCGGCTGAGTGGGGAATGCCACGTGCGGCAGAATCACGCATAGAAGATGTTTTAAATGGTCGCAGTCGTGCAACATTACATTTAATTAGTCATTTTCGTGCATTTTTATGGTCTTTGTTGTTGGTTGTTGCGTTTTGTGCAGGACTGGGGGCAATTTTCTATGATTCAATATCTCAGGCAATTAAACCAAGACCAAAAGTTACAGAATTAAACCCTGAATTGGTGGCGGAATATAAAAGACAAATAGAAGAAAAAAATAAAGAATTGGACGCACAATTTGAAATTGAAAAAACTTTGCCGCCAGAGCCAATTGTTATGCCGTACGAAAATCTGCCTGAACCGGCCGCACGTGCACAGTTATGTTATCAGGCAATTGCGTTTTTAATGCAACCTATTACAGGATGGAATCAAATTTATGCGGAATGCAATGAAACGCATGCGGTCGTAGAATTTAAAAGAAGTTTTGGTACACTGGGTGAATTTTATACATATGCACCCGAAATTATACCAAACGCATACATAGAAGAAATAAACGAAGACACACTACGTGCACGTGCAAAATTACCAAATTTAGATACATTCTCGTCACAGGATGAACGTGATGCGGAAACAATTGTACGTGATATTACATCGGATTTTCAATCTATTGATACAAATGTTGATACCATGGTTATTGTTGATACATTGACCAATGGCGTTGACACAGCAACAACAAACGTTGTTGAAGTTGGCGCAGAATCCAAACTGATGCCAATGGAATTCATGCAAATATTCGGTAACTTTGGCGGTGTTTACATGATGAAATGTACGTGGGACGTTGCGTCGCGTTCCTGGAACTATGAGGTGATAATCTATGCAAAATAAAAAATTATTTTTTATACTTTCTGTAATATGTAGCATGTTCGTAACAATACACAATGTACATGCAGATGAATACTTTGAAGAAGAATATGTTGAATACGACAACGGCGACATGGAACAAATGTCTGCTGATGCGGTTGCAAATTATCAACCTGATGGTTCTTTGTTTCAACAAATTACCAGTTTGGAACAAGAAAAAGTTTTAATGCAATTGGAAAAAGAACGTGCCCAGTTGGATTTAGAACTGGACAGATTGGCCGCAGAAAAAATTAAACTGCACATGGAAATAGACACACTGTCTGGACGTGCAGAACAACAACAACAAGAAATCGAAACACAAAAAGCAAAGTTAGAGGCCGAAGCAATTCGTCTGGAACGTGAAAAAGAATCCTTGATAAGAGAAGCCGCAGAAGAAAAAACTTACAGTCGTCCAAGCACAAGTACAATGGCAAGTGCGCCTGTTGCAGAAATACCTGCAATCGCAAAAAACTATCGTTTAGTAAATGTTATTGGTGCGGGCTCTCAACTGCAGGCAACCATTGAAAATTTAGCCACCAAACAAACAAAACGTATCAGTGTAGGTAAAAAATTAGATGATTTTAGTGTTAAATCAATTTCACTGGAAGATGGCGTTGTATTCGTTGCCCCAGATGGTTCAACACAAACATTAAACGTTACAACTGGAAATCAATAATGGCAAAAGTACAAGAAAATTTTGATGATACTATGACCGCGCCATCCGTTCCGGCCGGTTTGGAAAACGCAGAATCAAAAGACGTTATTGATTATTTATTTGCGAATAAAAATAGACTGTTAACTGTTACGGGGGCGGAATTTGAACTGCCACGCGATACCCAGAATTTAATTGCGTATTTTTCTGGTGGTGAATTAATTATATCACGCACACACAGATATGACGGACGGGTATTGGCGTTCTTGGACCTGTTACGTGCAAAAAAACAAAAAGTACGAGAGCCCTTTTATTCTGATTTAGCATTAATATCAAATATATACAAATCATACGAAAATAAACTTGGGCGGATTCCACGTTCCAGATTGGATTACGACAACCAAATGCAGAAAGACTTTGTCGATATTATCGCCAAAGCCGCTGCACAAAAGGTTTCTGATGTACATATTGAGGTTGCAGACCAAACGACTGTATTTTTCCGAATTGACGGCAGTATGCAACCCGTTATGGAATATAATTCGCAATGGGGCGAATCATTTGTTCGTGCAGCATTTGCATCATCAGATATGTCAAATGCAAACTATGCACAAAATGAATATCAATCTGCACAAAAAGATGGACATACGCCACTGCGTGGAACAAAAGATTTATATTTGCCTGCGGGTATATTGGGCGTTCGTATGCAATTTAACCCAATTGCATTCGGCAGCAGATATGTTGTTATGCGATTATTGTACGACAATCCATCAGAAGGTATAAAAACAGAACAAGAATTTGGACCATACGAACAAAGATTATTGACACGTATGCGTTCTTTTCCAACAGGTTTGGTTATTGTAGCCGGTCCAACCAGTTCCGGTAAATCTACGACTTTGGTTCGTAACATGTCTATGATGTTGCGTGAACGAAATTATGAAATCAATATGATAACTGTTGAAAATCCAGTTGAACAAAAAATATATGGTGCACGCCAAATGCCGGTTGTAAACACTACAAACGAAGAACAACGTGAAGAAAAATATGTAGAAGCATTGGCGGCTGCGTTACGTAGTGACCCCGATACATTAATGGTTGGCGAAATAAGAACATTGGCTGCGGCACAATTAACCGTACGTGGTGCATTGTCCGGTCATAACGTTTGGACAACTTTGCACGCAAACTCTGCGATGGCCGCATTGACCAGATTATTAGACCTGGGGATTGAACCTTTTAAATTAAAAGAAGAAACTTTGATGCGTGGTTTAATATCAATGCGTCTGTTTAAAAAAGTTTGCCCATATTGCCGCGAACCATTGGCAAACCACCCAGAACGTGGCGCGTATAAACGTGTAATGGACGCATACGGAGACGTTGGTTTGGCACAGGTATATCAACGTGGTCCAGGATGTTCACACTGTAATGGAACAGGTAATATCGGACGTATCAAAGCCGGAGAAATTATTATTACAAACAGTGAATTTTTAAGACTGGCATTAGCCGGCGAAACAGATAAAGCAGTTGCATATTGGTTGGAAGAAATGGACGGCAGAACATTAAAAGAAGCCGCCGCATCTTTGATGTTACAAGGCATAATCAGTGTTGATGAATTGGAACGCTGGGTCGGACAATTAGACCAACCAGGGGTATATTAATATGAACAAACTAGAATTGTTATATGCAAAGTTTATATTCCGCACTAATACAGAAAAACGTATGGCAATTTGTCGCAAACTGGCTTCTTTGTTACGTAACGATTTTACATTGATTGACGCACTGGAAAGATTGGAAATGATAGAATCAAAAAATGGCACAAAGCCAAATGAGCCCTTTGCAATCGTTATGCGTCAATGGCAAAAAAATCTGGAACGCGGTATGAGTTTTTCTGAGGCAACCAAAGGTTGGGTGCCACCCGAAGAAACATTATTAGTTACATCTGGAAATTTATCCAACTTGGTTGTTGCGTTGGAAAATGTAGGACGTGTTGTTGATGGTACACAACGTATTAAACGTGCAATGACAACTGCGGTCGGATATCCATTGTTTTTATTGGCGTTAACGTTTGGTATTATTATTATGGTTGGTTTATATCTGGTACCACCGTTGGCGGAAATAGCAGGAAATAACATTGTATGGCATGGAACTGCAAAGTCTTTGATTTGGCTGTCTGATTTTTCAATTAAATATTGGTATTTCTTTTTAGTTATAATTGCGTCCATTGTTGCAATTATATGGATAAGTTTACCCAATTGGTCAGGACGTATGCGTGTATTATTTGATAAATTGCCGCCATGGAATGTATATAAAATCCAAGTGTCTGTGGGTTGGCTGATGTCTTTGGCCGCGATGGTAAGTGCAGGTATAACTATACCAGATGCAATGCGTATGTTATCTGATAATGCAAACAGATATTTACGCAGAATACTGGATATCGCACTGCGTTATATCGCAAATGGTGATAATCTGGGCGTTGCAATGGCAAACACCAGAAAAAACTTTCCAGACAATGAAATTATTGGAGATTTGACTATATATGCAGATATGAATGGTTTTGATGAAAACTTAACCCAGGTTGCAAATGATTATTTGGACGAATCTGTTCGTAAAATGGAAAAAGTTTCAAATACATTAAACAGTATGGGAATTTTGTTAATATCTGCAATTATTGCATGGGTTGTGTTGGGAACATTTCAAATGCAAGATCAAATCACAGCCGCAATATCTTAAATAAACAAAAAAAATTTAACCCCACCAATTGGTGGGGTTTTTGTTTTAGTTCTTTCTTGGGAACTTAACCGCCGCTTGGGCAGCCGCCAGACGTGCAATTGGCACACGGAATGGTGAACAAGATACGGAATTAAATCCAACTTGGTGGAAGAACTGAATTGATTCAGGATCACCACCGTGTTCACCACAAACACCCAGATGAATATGTTCACCCTTGGTATTGCGTGCTTTTTGAACAGCGTCTTTTATCAACAACCCAACACCCAATTGATCAACAGATGCAAATGGATCTGCAACATATACACCACGTGCACGATATTCGTCCAAAATCTTGGCTGTATCATCACGTGACATACCCAATGTTGTCTGGGTCAAGTCGTTCGTTCCAAATTCAAAGAATTCACAACTTTCTGCAATTTCGTTTGCCAAAACAGCCGCACGTGGTAATTCAATCATTGAACCCACTGTGTATTCAACACTGTCGCCTTTTTCTGCAAACAAAGATTGTGCTGTGGCATCAATAACCGCTTTGACGATATCAACTTCTTTCTTGGAACCAACCAATGGAACCTCGATTTCTGGGAATACTTTGATACCATTTGATTTGCATTCCAATGCAGCAGACAATATTGCACGTGTTTGCATTTCACAAATTTCTGGATATGTAATCGCCAAACGGCAACCACGATGACCCAACATTGGGTTTTGTTCATGCAATTGTTCTGCACGTTGTTTGATGAATTCTACTGATTTACCAATATGAGCCGCCAATTCTTCGATTTCTGCTTCGGTATGAGGCAAGAATTCATGTAATGGTGGGTCAATCAGACGAATTGTAACAGGCAAACCGTCCATAATTTTGAACAGTTCTACAAAGTCTGCTTTTTGATATGGCAACAGTTTTGCCAACGCAGCACGACGACCTTCTTCGTCTTCAGCCAAAATCATTTCACGCATGTCTTGGATACGTGATGGATCAAAGAACATGTGTTCTGTACGTGCCAAACCGATACCTTCTGCACCAAAATCACGTGCCTGTTTTGCATCTTTTGGCGTTTCAGCATTTGCTTTGACAGTCAATGTTTTGATTTCATCAACCCATTTCATCAATGTTCCAAAGTTACCTGTCAATTCAACAGAAACTGTTGGGATTTGACCTGCGATAATTTGACCTTTGGCACCATCAATAGACACCCAATCACCTTCGTGAATAACTGTACCGTCTGTGGTTTTCAAAGTTTTCGCTTCGTAATCAATTTTGATATCAGGTGAACCAGATACGCATGGTGTTCCCATACCACGTGCAACCACTGCGGCGTGTGATGTCATACCACCACGTGCAGTAATAACACCCTGGGCTGCGTTCATACCGGCAATATCTTCTGGTGATGTTTCAATACGTATCAACATTACCTTTTTACCCTGGGACGCCCATTTTTCTGCATCTTCGGCATTAAATACAGCCTGACCAACCGCTGCACCTGGGGATGCAGGCAAACCTGTTGCAATAATTGTTTTTTCTGCTTTTGGGTCCAACATTGGATGCAACAAGTGATCTAATTGTTCTGCACCAACACGCAAAATCGCTTCTTCTTTGGTCAACAGACCTTCTTCTACCATTTCAACGGCCATACGAACCGCAGCAGCGGCTGTACGTTTACCGTTACGGCATTGCAACATCCAAAGTTTTCCATGTTCAATTGTGAATTCCATGTCTTGCATATCTTTGTAATGCTTTTCCAGTTTTTCACGAACATCACACAGTTCTTGATAAACAGATGGCATTACTTCTTCCAAAGACAAACGACCTGAATCATCTTTGCTCATAGGCTGTGGTGTACGAATACCAGCCACAACGTCTTCACCTTGGGCATTAATCAAGTATTCACCATAGTATTTATTTTCACCTGTGGCTGGGTCACGACTGAAACATACGCCAGTTGCACTGTCATCACCAGAATTTCCAAATACCATTGCCTGGACATTAACAGCGGTACCCCAATCAGCAGGAATATTATTCAATTTACGGTATGTGATTGCCTTTTTGCTCATCCAAGAACGGAACACAGCACCAATACCCATTTCCAACTGTTCCCATGGATCTTGTGGGAATACTTTACCAATTTTGACACCGATTTCTTTGAATTTTTCAACCAATTGTTTCAAATCATCTGCTGTCAATTCTGTATCCAGTTTATAACCCTTGTCTTCCTTCATACGTTCCAATGTATGTTCAAACAGGTCAATATCTGCACCCATAACAACTTCACTGAACATCATGATAAAGCGACGATATGAATCGTATGCAAATCTTTCGTTACCAGAAATTTTTGCCAATGCTTTTACTGTATCGTCATTCAAACCCAGATTCAAAACTGTATCCATCATACCTGGCATAGATACGCGGGCACCAGAACGTACAGAAACCAACAATGGGTTTTCTAAATCTGCGAATTTTTTACCCATAATCGCTTCTACGTGTGCGATACCTTGTTTTACTTGATCCATCAAGTCTGCTGGATATGTTTGATTGTTTTCATAGTAGTATGTACAAACATCGGTTGTTACAGTAAAACCTGCAGGTACAGGCAATCCAACCAAGTTCATTTCAGCCAAATTTGCACCTTTACCACCCAGCAGATTTTTCATATCTGCCTGACCTTCGGCTTGGCCATTTCCGAAAGTATATACCCATTTTTTATTCATAGCTTCTCCTTTGAATTAAAATGCGAAAAGATTGTGGGGCATAGGGCGAACAAAAGCAAGAAAAAAATCCACTTTTACGTGGATTTTTTTATTTTACATACTGCATGCACAGCAAATAGAAAATAACTTAGAAATATCACTGTCCGAACGTGAATTGATTATCACGGGAGCGCGCGCACCAATTACAACACCACCAAAAATCCAATCCCCAAATTGCACCATTGCTTTTAATGTGTTATTGCCCGCTTCTATATTATCAAACAGTAAAATATCTGCATTACCTTGTATCGGACCAGATGCATTTTTTGCATGTGCGGCATCGGACGACACCGCAATATCAAACGATGTTGGTCCACCAACAATACAACCAGATATTTCACCACGTTCGTTCATATCATGCAAATTCGCCGCATCAACTGTTGCCTGCATCGCAGGATTTAAGGTTTCCACAGCACACAATGGTGCAACACGTGGATTTTTTACACCCATATGATGTGCAAAATTAACTGCATTGTTTATCAACTGAATTTTCTTTTCTAAATCAGGATACATAACCATTGCAATATCTGTTAAAAACAAACGTCTGTTCAAAGATGGAGAATACAGTACAGATACATGTGATAAAATTCCATCACCACGAATACCATTTTCACGGTTTAATACAGCACGCAATATATCCGCAGTATGTATCAATCCCTTCATTACAATATCTGCACGACCGTCACGCACCAATGATACCGCCATAGCAGCCGCAGATAATTCATCATCACAATGCACAATTTCAAAATTTGAAATATCTATACCATTATCGTCCGCAACAGATTTAATTGTCGCAGTATCCCCACACAATATCGCATTTACAAATCCCATTTTATGCGCCGTGCTAAGCGAACGCAAAACATGCACGTCAATTGCATTCGCAACAGATACCGTGCGCATTTTTTCTGGTCGCATAGCATGCAAAATTTGTTCAAATTCTGGATTCATTTTTTACCCTTTAAAATACTAAACGCAGCCCCGCAGATACAAACGGTGTTGAAGAAGTAGTCCCGCCAGATATCCAACAATCTACATTTTCACTGTATTTATATCTGAATGAAGCAACTGCTGTATGATCAACATAATCCGCCACATCTTTTTGCCAAACACCTGTATCAGACAACAAATATGTCAAAGAAACACTGTATTTTAACAAATCATAACTGATACCTGTTCCAAATACAAAACCATCAGAAATCTCGCCTATTGGGTCTTGGTCATAAATCACACGACCGGTCAATCCCCAAATCCAACTGTTATACTGTAAATTCATACCAAATGACATCTGGGCACGCCAATCAGCCGTTACACCCGGGGTATAAATTTCATTATCAAAATCATCAGGCCTGTTCATAAAAGACAAACCAATGGAATAAGCCGTTTTAACCTTGCCAGATGGACGACGTATTTTAAGTCCTGTATCAACCGCCCAATCATAATTATCTGTTATACCTGCAATGGACACGCCATATTGCACAGATGAAATAGGAACAGATACCAAATTTAAACGCAAAGAATTACTGCGACCAGATGTTAAACCAGTATCCGCAATAACAGAATCTGTTGGTGTGATTTTTTCATTATACAATGGTCTGTCATTTATACGTAATCCACCAACGTCTGGCAATCCCAATCCCAATTTTCGGGCAACAGAATCTGTAAACCCTAATTCCAAACGACCGACAGATTTAAAATCAAAAAAACCAAACGCTTCACGGGACCAACTGCCTTTGTCCGCAGCGGCTGCGTCCAACGCATATACCATACCAAACCCCAGATTATCAGTTATATCTGTACTTAATTGTCCACGCACACGCCAATCCCCGATAAATACAGGCGTTTCTAGTTCTGGCTCAATCATGCCAACCGTACCATACCCGGTCAGTTTAAAATCCGCACCACCCAGATTATATTCCAATGCATTTGACACACATGGCAACACAGACGCAAACAATGTGGTCAGAATAAGATTTTTAACAACAGACATTTTTATATTTTACCTTCGCTTTCTTTTAATATGGCATCACGTAATTTTTTATATGCACGTTCTTCTATTTGACGAACACGTTCACGTGAAATACCATATTTTTGCGACAAAGATTCCAACGTTGCCGCAGGTGTACGCAATTTACGCGCAACCAAAATTTCCCTATCTCGTTCAGACATTTTTGCCAGATTACGTTTCAACAATTCATATCCACGACGTCTGAATTCTATTTGTTCCAGCGTATCTTCTATTGATTCACGACCATCCGACATATTAGATAATATATCAGATGCACCATCATCAGAATTTATTGGCGCATTCAATGATAAATCGCGTGCACTGATTCGGGTTGCCATACGTGAAACATCTTTTTCAGGAACATTCAAATAATCTGCAATTTGTTTCGTTTGTTCGTCGGATAAATTATTATCCATTATCCCCAGCGCACGTTTAGCCTTGGACAAATTAAAGAACACACGCTTTTGATTTGCGGACGTTCCAATTCGCACCAAAGACCAATTGTTTAATATGGTTTCGTAAATTTCTGCCTTGACCCAAAACATTGCGTACGTAGAAAAACGAAAACCTTTTTCAGGGTCAAATTTTTGCAACGCCTGCATTAAACCCATATTACCACTGGCAATCAATTCACCCACCGGTATTCCATAATTCTTATAATCGTATGCAACAGACACAACCATGCGCAGATGACTGGCCACCAATTTTTCCGCCGCAACATGGTCTTGATGTTTGACCCATTGTGTTGCGTATTCGTATTCTTGTTCTGCACTTAACACCGGAATTTTCTGGACCATTTGGATATACTGGGCCAATCCCGATTCGTCATTTACACCACGTGCAGCCATAATACTGGCATTTTGTGTTGCTGGTAAAGTGTTCTTGATTTGCTTTTTCATAATCTTTATAGTATATCATAATTTAAGAATTATCAAGCACAGGAGATTATATTATGGCAACAATGCTGGAAAGAAACAAAAAAACCAAAATACCACAAAAAACACGTGCAGAACATTACGAAGATGCCTTGTATCGTGAAGTATGGGAAGAAGTAAATAACGAAAAGACTTTACGCTTTATCAAAAAGTATTCAAAGCATATTATGGTTGCTGTTATAACTATTATGATTATCGTTACAGGTATTCAAATCGGCCTGCGTATGCATAATGCAAATAAAATTGCAACCGCCACTGCATATGAAACTGCCATTGAAAACATGGATGCAAACGCATTGCGTGCATTGGCCGAAAGTACAGGTGGCGCAACATCTGATTTGGCAATGTTCCAATCTTATTTATTAAATAAGGACGAAGCAACATTGGAAAAATTGGCAAATGACGGTCATTCTGCCGACTTCCGTGATTTGGCAAAGTTGCATATCATATCTATTCGTGGTGATAAAATGTCAGGTGCAGATGTTGAAAAATATCTGTCTGATTTGAACAGCAAAAGTTCACCTTTTTATTACACTGCATCTTTGACAATTGCCCAGAAATATCTGTCCGAAGGTAATACAGATGCAGCCAATAAATGGTTGGATAAAATCATCAACGACAAAGATGCACCTGCGTCTATTTCTGGCACAGCACAAACTTTGCGGTAAAAGTCATGCATAAAAAAATTATTGCGATTGCAAGTTTGATATTACTGATGGGGTGCGATAAACACGACCCTGTATTACCTGGGGTCAGACAACCTGTATTCACAAAATCTGAATTAAAGATAGAAAACAAAACTATCTTTGATTTACCAGAAATGGCGTTTACGCACGATAATACAAAATGCCCATATACCCAAGACAGTCAAAATGTTATTTGGAATGGAAACCGCAAAATATTCAGTGGATTTGCAACAAACAATTCCGTAGCCAGTACACAAAAACCAATTTGCGACGGTCGGTATTTATACGCAGGACTGACCACGGGTGAAGTCGTCAAAATCAATCAATCGAATCGCCAAATTGTATGGATTGCAGACGTTTACAGTGCCAGCAATATGACCGGCGGTGCATCAATTGTTGATATTGTTGCCCCAATTGTGCCATATAACCGGGCTGTTTATGCGGGCGGACTGGGTGACGCATTTTGCAAAATAAATGCAACCACTGGTGCCAAACAATGGTGCAAGAGCATCAGCACTGCTGTACCATTTATTATCGCCGGGGACTATGCATTTGTTGTATCTGCGGACAATTACCTGTATGCAATTGGCACCAAAAAAGGTGATATTTTCTGGCGGACAGAGATTGATAAACAATCTGGGCCAGTGTATAAATCCGGCATTATTACCGTTGGAAAAATGCAAATAAATGCATCAGATGGAAAAATAATAAAATAATACTGGACAAACAAAAAAAATTATTATATTATGGCTTCGCTGTAAAAGCATCGGGTGTTTAGCTCAGTTGATTAGAGCATCTCGTTTACACCGAGAGGGTCGGGGGTTTGAGTCCCTCAACACCCACCAGGATTTCTTCCGCCGTGTGGCGGATTTTTATTCGATAAAAAAAGAAGAAGATTATGAAAGAAGAAACAAAAAAAGAAATGGACGATTTGGCCACAACGGGTGCTTTGTGCGGGGTGGCAATTGCTGTTGTTTTTAACTTGAACGGTAAAGTTTCCAAAGACAATGCAAACCATGAAAAGCCCGCGGCAAAAATCGAAAATGTTTGCGATTCAATTCGTACTGATTCAATTCCAACGGCTGATTTTGTTAAATTTCAAGCCCAGCAACAAAAAGTCAAATAAAAAATATTGCACCGTTTGGTGCATGTTTTTTTGATTTTTATAAAACTATCATATACAATGTGGTGCATAACACAAACAAAGGGGAAAATATGAAAGCATTTATATCTTTTTTAATTTTATCTGTATTGATATCTGGGTGTACAACAATTAACCCATACACAGGTCAGGCACAAACCGCCAAGGCAACATGGGGGACCGCAATTGGTGCAACCACAGGTGCAATTCTGGGCAGCAGAAAAAGTGGCGAAGCCGCATTAGTCGCAGGATTGGCAGGTGCAGCCATCGGCGGTGGCATTGGATATTATTTAGATGCCCAGGCGGCAGAATTGCGTAACGAATTGGCGTCCACTGGTGTTCAGGTTATCGAATCAGATGACAACATTCGTTTAATTATGCCGGGCAATATAACATTTAAAACAGATTCATCTGACATAAATTCTTCTTTTTATCCGGTATTAAATTCTGTTGCCAAAGTTTTGAATAAATATGACAATTCAACTGTTTTGGTATCTGGTCATACAGACAGCACCGGCAGTGCGGAATACAACCTGACATTATCACGTGACCGTGCACAATCTGTTGCGGCATATTTGCAGGGCCAAGGCGTAAAATCATCACGATTTGAAGTGTTGGGTATGGGTTCATCAAATCCAATTGCCAGCAATTCAACCGATATGGGACGTGCCCAAAACAGACGTGTTGAAATAAAAATTATTCCAAATAAATAAGAAATGCCCCACGGGGCATTTTTTAGTGGTTAGTGTAAGTGGTTGGTGGTTAGTGGAGAAATTATTTATTTCTGGTTCTTTTTTTGTTTCTTTCTTTGTTTTTCTGTTCTCTACCTTGTCATTGCGAGTGAACGATAGTGAACGTGGCAATCCAGTTAATTTGGCCTTAGTATAAAAAGGAACGATTCACTGGATTGCCGCGCTTCGCTCGCAATGACAAAAAGGAATGTTTCATTCACCAACCACTTACACTTACCACTTATTTACTGCTGTATAAAACTGTTTCTTTATATTTAATAGCAATATTTTGTTCACCTTTGCGGGGCAATAAATTCATATAGCACATTTTTCTTTGGCCTGTGGATTTGTCATAAATACTAAGATTCATTGCAGGTGTTGTTAATTTATCAACATATAATGGTACAGAAAAATCATATTCACCGCCACGAACATGAAAACGACGAACTTTGTCATCAACTTTACAAAATGAAGAACATGCGCCTGTGCCTGTATAAATTAAATCTGTATCGCATAATTTACCGCACATCCAATTATCAAAAAACAATGGTGAATGAACATTATCTGGGTCTGGGGACGCAATATCTATGTACTGACAATCATTTGCAACCGTATAACTGGTGGTTCCGGTTGTACATTCGCCGTTTTTCATAGGTTGAAAAACATCGTCCGTAATATTTGTTGTATAATACCCATCCATGCAAACATTTTCTTGCATTTTTTCAAATATATCACTGGCCATACCCAAATCACCAAAACCACCCCAAAAAGGGTACCATTCTTTGATTTCACTGGAACTGGTAACAAACGCATTTAAACATGCACCACCTGAAACACCCGCACTGCCACACGCACTTTCAATTTCAGACACAAAATCGGTCGCCACACCCAAATCACCATATCCACTGTTAAACGGATATAAACCTGTAATTTCAGCAGAACTTTTTATAAACGCATTTAAACACGCACTGCCTTTGATTAACGGACCGTTACACATACCATCCGCATCCAACGTGCCATATTCAACACACTCTGCCCCCACACTGTAACGTCCATATCCGCAATCGGGTGCGCCAAACGAATAAAAATCATCCGCCCATGCAACAGCAGACATAAACATATACGAAAAACAAACCAACAACTGTTTCATTTAATCTTCATCTGCAAGTGTATCAAATACGGACTTAAACATTACAGGTCCTATCTGCTGCGATGACCAATGTAAAGCGTACGAACAATTTTGTTGACAAGTTTGATACATAGTAACAACTGTACTTACCCAACGTGAAATCATTGGATGTGTCATACGACACCAACAATATGTGCGCAAATTTCCATTTTCATCATTTCCGATCAAACCTGCCGGTGTATCCATTGGTATCATTTCACCATTAACATTTGTTACACTCCAATTTCCACTTGGTTCACCACCTTCGGATGCGGATAATTTTGTTGCCTCACCAAAAATAGTACCAAACGGTGTTACAATGCGCCAAAAAGGTTCTGAACTGGAATATTTTTCTGTAACTTTACCACCATCGTATGCTGTCAACGATCCGACCAAACTGTTATTACGGGCGCACATTGTTATTGCATGTGTTATGCACGGGACAAAAAATACAAACACTGCAATTATATATTTCTTCATTTATTCTTTCCCCCTCTACCACACCCCGTCAATCATCGCATTGCGGGACATACGACCGTTTGATAATTTTACGTTACCCGCAAAACTATTCGCACAATACGTAGTACAATTTTGTGCACATTCATTATCATCTGAATATTCACGAACATACGTCCACCACGATGTAACAGGTCCTGTGAAACGACACCAACATTTGGGACCATAACTGGCATCTGTCATTATCGCAAACGTGTTTACGTCGCCTGGGGCAACCGTGCCACCGTTATAACCACTGCCATTCTCGGCGGATTTAACATTAATCGTACTGCACGCAGAAATACCTTTGATTACATTCGTTTTGCCGGCATACTTTTCTGCCTGATACGGTGTACCGCCCGCCAATACGTCATACGGCAATTCAACAGACCATTTTTTTGTTGTGTTATCCGCACTTTTAACAGTGCCATCAATGTCTTTGTGTAAAACAAATACTATTGCACCTTCGTTTTTACAAACTTCGTAATACGCATTTGTTGAATATTCGTCATTTGCCATTGCATGACCAGATATTAATAACACCAATACAGATAATATGACATACTTCATATCTCCCCCATTCTAGTTTAATAAAAAACCACCATTATTTCTTGGGTGGTCAGGAGGTTGAGAACAATCAGAAGAATTGTGCCGTATATTTAAATATTTTACGACCCTCCTGACCAGTCGGCCAGGAGTTTTCGCCATTATGAATAAAAAATGGCACAACGTGTGCGCCATAAATTCATCATTTCTGACGCTTCTGAAAGGGTTCTCACACCCTACCACCAGTATAACCTGATGATGTGTTTATTATAAATTATTTATTGGTATGTGTGCAAATAAAAAATCGCCCGATTGGGCGAATTTTTTTATTTACGTAAACCAAGTTTTTTAATCAATTCTTCGTATTCAGAAGCATTGCGTTTCTTGATATACGCCAATAATTTTTTACGACGGTTTACCATCAACAACAAACCACGTTTTGAATGGTTGTCTTTGTGGTTAGCCTTCATGTGTTCTGTCAAATTACGAATACGTTCTGTCAAAACAGCAACCTGAGATTCAACAGATCCACCATTATCTTGTTCAGATACTTTGTATGCCTGAATCAATTCAGACTTTTTTGTTTTTGTAATGGACATTATATTTTCCTTTTATTTTATATTGTTCGTTTTGGACGTAAAATACCATCATGTACCGCACCAATACCAATGAATAATTCACCACTATAAATGCGCATCAGACCGTCTTTGGCGTCCGCTTTGACAAAGCCACCATTGCGATAAACATTGGCGTCTTGGTCCGACAGATTTAAAACCGGAATGTCCCCCAGTCCAAAATCAATCGGCATCAATATTTCATCAATGCACCCGTTATTATTAAACAGATTTTCCAAAAAATCAAGTTTTACGGCACTTTTTATATCAAACCCACCCGCAACAGTCCGTCTTATCATGTCAACGGTCGCAAACGTTCCCAAACGCAATGCTATATCACGGGCAATACTGCGGACATATGTGCCGGTCGAACAACGCATGCGAAAATGCCAAGATTTATCGTGCAACCCCAGAAATTCCAGTTCGTATATTTCAACAATTCGTGGCGGAATATCCAATGTCCGCCCCCGACGTGCCGCATCGTACGCACGAACACCGCCAACGTGCACAGCACTGAATTGTGGCGGAATTTGCGAAATTTTCCCCATAAATTCAGGTAATACAGATTTTACATCATTTTCAGTTGGTATAACGTCATTGCGTGCGGTTTCATGACCTGTGATATCCAATGTATCTGTTTCAAAACCAAATTGGCATGAAAATAAATATTCTTTGATTTTAGGTGCCACGTCTTCAACAAACGGTATCATTTTGGTCGCATCACCAATCGCAATCGGTAATACCCCAGATGCCATAGGGTCCAATGTGCCAATATGCCCGAATTTTTTTGTCCCAATCATTCGTGCAATTTTACCACCGGCCGTTCTGGAAAACAGCCCTGAATCTTTGTCCAAAATAACCCAACCAGATTTCATTTATTTGATTTTTTCTACTTTATATTTCATTGATTCTATATGTTTTATCCATTTGGCTAATTTTGAATCTTCAAAATTATCAACAGGCGGATATATTTGTTTTAGAGTCTCACTATCAATCACACAATCTTGTGTGCAAACAGTATATTTTTCATGCACCCCTTCTTCTATTCTTGTTGGATGATGTAGTGTTGTAACCTGTATCTCATTATTTTTTATAACCGCACTTTGACCAATATAAAAATCACTTCTATGAAAATTCCTTGATTCAAAAGGAATTCCTTCAATTTCAAACGTAAAACGAACAAATAAAGAAAACCCCTTTCCTTTACCACGCATTACCCGACCTGTTAATCTATCGTCTTTATAATATTCTCGCATATAATCATACTTTTTAATATGTGCAAATAATTTTTCTGGTGTATCAAAGTTTTTACTATCTTGCCCATTATTGGGGCTGAAAACATATGTTGGTTTTATTATCATTTTCATCTTACCCTTTATCCAAATAAATTTAATTGCGGGGTGGTGGTATCTTCTGAACCCCCAGTTTTTTTACGTGGTGCGGATTTTTGCGGTGGCACAGACATTTGATTTGATTCCAATGCCCCAAGCACTGTTTCAGCACGTTCCACAACAGATGACGGCATGCCCGAATTTTTTTGTCCCAATCATTCGTGCAATTTTACCACCGGCCGTTCTGTAAAACAGCCCTGAATCTTTGTCCAAAATAACCCAACCAGATTTCATTTTATTTAACTTTTTCCAGATTGCGTTTTACCAATTGTATTTGTTGTATAAATTTTCCCAGGTGTGAATCTTTAAATTTATCAACAGGTGGATATATTTGTTGTAAAGTCTTTTTATTTAAAACACAACATCTATCATCTACTGGTATTGTTTCTGTGATGTTCGGTTTTTTTGGATTCAAAACTTTTACCTGTTTTCCTGTTTGATTTGGTAAGACTTGTTCTGCTATATAAAAAGTATGTTGATACCCAACATTTGTTTGAAAATAAAATTCATCCATATTGCATATTAAATACGCACCAATACCTATATAATCAATATGACTATTATCAAATACGTCTTCGTAGGTTTTGCTTGGGAATGGTCTCGCTTCAACTTCAAATGTTTTTATGTATTCTAACAAGGCTTTTTTTGTAGGAAATTCTCTTTGATTAGATGAATTACAAGAAAAAGTATATCTTACTTCTACTTTCATATTACTACTCCTTTTTTATCCAAATAAATTTAATTGCGGGGTGGTGGTATCTTCTGAACCCCCAGTCTTTTTACGTGGCGCAGATTTTTGCGGTGGCACAGACATTTGATTTGATTCCAATGCACACAATACTGTTTCTGCACGTGCAACCACAGATGATGGCATGCCCGCCATTTTTGCCACCTGAATTCCATAAGAACGATTCGCAACCCCAGGTACAATTTTATGCATAAAGATTATTTCATTGTTGTATTCACGAACCTCAATCGTTAAACATGATGTGCAACCCATATAGCCACCTGATACCAAAGATGTCAATTCATGATAATGGGTCGCAAATAATGTTCGTGGGCATAATTCGTTCAGGTATTCCAGGACCGCCTGGGCAATCGCCATACCGTCATAAGTTGCTGTGCCACGACCTATTTCATCAAATATGATAAACGAACGGTTTGTCGCACGATTTAATATGTTGGCAGTCTCACTCATTTCCACCATAAAGGTTGATTGCCCAGCCGCCAAATTATCCGATGCACCAACACGACTGAATAATTGGTCGCATATACCGATTGTGGCAGAATTTGCAGGAACAAATGACCCCAAATGCGCCAAAACAACAATTATTGCATTCTGACGCAGATATGTTGATTTACCAGCCATATTTGGACCCGTCAATAATGCAATTGAATGCGTATTTAAATTACAATCGTTTTTAACAAAATTATCACCACGTGTTCGCAGAACAGATTCTATTACCGGATGACGGCCACCAACAATATCAAACGCACAATCGTTTGTTATTTTTGGACACACCCATGAATATTTATCCGCAACAGATGACAAAGATATCCATACATCTGCATCAGCCAATAAATCAGCCGTTGCCAATAAATCATCCGAAATAGAACGAATTTCTGAAATAAAGTTATTTACAATCGCATCTTCTATGCCTGAGGCCTTTTCTGCGGCACTGCGTACATCATTGTCTAAATCAATCAAACGGGCAGTTGTAAAACGCATATTACCAGCCATTGTTTGACGATGTATAAATCCAGATTCAGGCGCAGTCATTACATCTGCACGGGCAGATGGAACCTCTATAAAATACCCCAGGATATTATTATATTTTATCTTTAATGTATTTATACCTGTTTGGGCAATGTATTCAGATTGCAAAGACGCAATTGTTTCTTTGGCACCATGTGATAGGCCACGCATGTTATCCAGCGCAGCATCAAAACCATCACGTATCACACCCCCATCACGGAAAAATGTCGGTAATTCATCAGACAGTGCATTATTTAACATATTTGCAAAATCAACGTGCATATTTATGTTTGCAAAACGTGGTGCAAAATCACCATCCAGACGGCCTGATAAAATCTGGGCACGTGGCAACATATTTAAAAATTCAGATATATGACGCATATCACGTGGCGTACCACGACCAGACAACAAACGTGATAAAGAACGACCTACGTCCGGTACCCCAGACAAAACATGCGATAATGTTGTACGAATATCTGGATTTAACAAGAAATGAGAAACGTGCATTTGACGACGTTGGATTTCAGATAATTCCCCAGATAAATTACGCAAATATGCACGTAATTTACGTGCCCCAGATGCAGTTTGTGTTTCGTCCAAAACATCAATCAAACATGCACCACCGTCATTTATTGGTGCGTCTATTTCTAAACTTTTCCAAGTGGCTGAATCAATCAATAACTGGCGACCTGATTTATACGTATATGGTGCACGAAATGTTATTGTCGCATCACGTTGTGTGTTAAATAAATATCCCGCCAATAAACATATCGCACTGTCTAAATCTGTGGTAATACTGCGACTGTCAATTGCACCACCAAAAACACGGGCAACCACAGAATCTATATCTGTACGATGATATAATTTTTCATATACGGGTGTGCTTTTGAACAAACCGCGTAATGTCATGATATTTTTTTCTTCGGCAGATGAAAATGGAAAGATAACCTCTGCCGGATTAATACGAACCATATCATCAATCAAATCACGTGTTTGTCCAACAAAAAATTCACCTGTGGAAATATCACAGCCTGCAATATCATACTTTTTACCACCGGCCATCGGAGATACAGCAACCAAAAAGTTAGAATTTTTTGGCGTTAATAAATTTTCATCTGTCAATGTTCCAGGTGTTAAAACACGAACAACTTTGCGTTCTATGTATTTATGACCACGGGCCTTGGCCTGGGCAGGCGTTTCCATCTGTTCAACCAACGCAACTTTGTAACCACTGCGAACCAAGCGACCAAAATAATTATCAGCCGCATGCCACGGGATACCACACATAGGAATTGATTCGCCATCGCCATCTGTACCGCGGGCCGTCAAAACCAGCCCCAGTGCGGCACTGATTACCTTGGCGTCTTCAAAAAATGATTCGTAAAAATCCCCCAAACGAAACATTAACAATGCGTCTGGGTTTTCCGCCTTCATATCAACATATTGTTGCATCACGGGGGTTAATTTGCTTTTTTCTGCCACAATAAATCCATTTGATTTAAAAAATTATGCACCAACTTTCAAAGTTTCTATTTTTAATTCTGCTTCTTTTAACAGTTGTTCACAATATGCCTTTAACTTAATTCCCTGTTCATAAGCGGCAACAGAATCAGCCAATGGTAACTGACCCGATTCCATTTTTTTTACCAATTCCATTAATTGATTATATGCTTCTTCAAATGATAATTTTTGTTCTTCCATAATCTTTTCCTTTGGCTTGGTGTAAAGATACAAAAATAAATCCCAATTTTCAAATTAAAAATCCGGCATTTACCGGATTTTTATTTGATTTTTTGTTGCGATTCCCAATTTAACGCATTTTGTATATATCCATAAACACGTTCCATATCCCATGTTCGTTCGTCTGGCTTCATAAGTCTTCCTTCGGCATCAATCCATGTTGTGTAATTATCTGGTACAACACTGGAAATTTTATTCAAATTTTCTGATACATTTTCGGACGACAAACCACCTGCGTATCCCATTGGTACATTTTGGAATACAGGTGCATTCCATTTATCTGGACATATACCATAACCATAAGAAGAATCATACAACAATGAAAACTTAGCACCTGTATGACGCAACAAATCAATTTTCTGGGCAACATCGGCGTTATATGGAAAAATAAATTCGTTTTCAGGAAACGCCATTATTAATTTCGCAACTTTATCTGCATCAAAATTAAATGTATCATCCCCGATATTTAACTGCCAACGTTTAATAACAGGCATATCATTGTTTTTATTACGCAAATTTATCCAACGTTCAATTTCTGTTGGAACAATACCACTGCACATTGCATCGCACCATTGATAATTTACATGCATTGCGATATTAACAGTTTTTCTCTGTTGTTCGGCCCATGAAATAAATTCATTAAACCATATATATCTGTCCAACCCATGTTTCATTGCACTGGGGTGCGATTGCATACCTATTTCAACCTTTGGTGAAATTTGCGTTAAACGTTTTAAATCATCCAATTTGATCGTTTCACGTGGATCAGAACACGTTATATATTTCAATTTCATTTTTTACCCTTTGCATTATTTAATCGTAATTGCCCACATGCAGAACCTATATCTGTACCACGTTCACGTCTGATACGCGTGTGAATACCGTTATTGATTAACGTGTCTTGAAAACGATGCACAGCATTACCAGATGGGGATGTAAAATCACGTTCATCAACCGCATTCCACGGTATTAAATTTACCATGCAATTTTTATCATGTAAAAGTTCTGATAATTTTTCTGCATATTCTGGTGTCGCGTTATACAGTACTGTTTCGCCATTTTCATCTTTTTTGCCCAGTAATATATATTCTATCATTAACTGACGATTATGCAGGTCTGTAAAACGCCACGCAGCATTCATAACATCAGATATTTTATATTTGTTATTTATTGGCATAATTTGACTGCGTAATTCATCAGTCGGTGCATGCAAAGATATTGCCAAATTTATCGGACGGCCCCACTCTATTAATCGTTCAATCCCAGGCACAATACCACAGGTCGATACAGTTATTCTGCGCCAACCAATTCCCATATCTTTGTTAGCACGTTCTATGAAATCAATAACGTTTTCTGTATTTTGTAAAGGTTCGCCCGTACCCATAATTACAATATGTGAAACATCATCATTATTTGGGTCGCCGTTTGGGCGAATTGATTTGTCTGACATTTTATCCTGGCGTAATTCCCATTGGGCAACCAAAATTTGAGATAATATTTCATTAGAGGTTAAATTTCTTTTCAATCCTAGTAATGTACTGGCACAAAATTTACATCCCATGGCACAACCTGCCTGGGAACTGACACAAACACTGTTCCCATATGTTGTACGCATTAACACACATTCTATTTGTTCACCATCATGTAATTCTAATAAAAACTTGGTCGTTTCACCATCAGATGAACATAACTTTTTCACCGTTTTAACAGGTAATGTTTCAGCAACTTCATTTAATTGGTGTCTTAGCGTATCCGGCAGATTTTTCATACATGCAAAGTCAGGTGCACCACGCATTAACCATTCACGTATTTGCTTTGCACGAAATTTCGGTTGCCCCATATCTGTTACAAATTTTTCCAGTTCTGGGACCGTAAAATTAAATAATATTGGTTTCATAGTTTATATCTGTCGTCGTTTATAACAATTACCGCTTTACGGCGTAATTGTTTTAATTGTTGATCTGCCAAAAACATTGCATGTTTATACATTGTATTTTGCTTTATCATATTATCTATATTTTTATATTCAGATGTTTTTTTAGAATCACAAACCAATAACACTGTACCATCTTGGACAGGTGACCAAGTAAGTTTTGGTAATTCTGCAATACGGTCACGAACATCGGCAGATAATTCATATTGCAGCGCTGTGAATTTTTGTGGCACACCACCCAAATTTTCAGCCATTTTAATCGCATCATCACATGATTTTGGATTTGTTAAATTAACATATATTTCCGTTGGAACATCTGTTAAACGAACAATTGTCATTTCCAATGGCAAACCATGTTCACGTGCCAAATTCGCCTTTTCTGCATTTATATCTTCGGATGACACATCAACCGTTGGCAACACAGTTCGTGCAACGATAATTTGCCATGCAATTTCTGAACGCAGTGCATTACGTGCCATTTCTTTTTCAGCACCACCAATATCACCCAGATTCATTTTCTTTAATTCTTTATCAACAACGTCATCATCTGGGACGGCATTAAAATTCTGGGCGTATGCAATTTTAATATTGTCATCAATTATGTTTTGCAATGCAACCCTGCGATTATCAGTCGATGTTTTGCCTTGGCGTGCCATCAATTGTGTACGCAATGTTATATCTGTATCTGTTATTGGCGTGCCATTTACAGTTGCAATAACACTGGCCCCAAAAGACGGCAATGTAACCATCACAAAAAACAACGATAAAATACTGTTTAAAATTTTCATTTTTCCTTCCTAAGTTTTTTTAATACTGTTGCCCATCAATTGCCATTCCAAATCTGAATTGGAATGTAGTTGTTCCAACATAGTCTTTTTTGATTGCATTATCACGACGATAACCAAAAGACAAATAATAACAAGGATGCGAATAAAACAAAGCACCTGTGTGACGTTGAAACTGCCCTATTTCCATGTTATATATCGCATTCCAGCGCAAAAACCACCTGTCTGATAATTGTGTACCTGCACCAATTACCGCTTCGTTCACATTGGTATTTGAAATCATATCATCATCCAAATTCTGGGACCAAATATGACCAATATTAAAGAAGTTTTTTGACGTACCAATATTAGCAGTCGTTTCCAAATGGCGCAAAGATAAATCGTCTTGTTTTAATCTGAAACGTGTTGAAAAGTCCAACCATTCAGAATTATTATAACCAATACGTCCAACATAATCTGAAAAACCGTTATAAAAACCACTGTTTAAATCAATTGCAGGTTTATCTACAAAATCATAAGACCCACCCAGAAAAACTTCAAAATTATGACCATTATTATTAAATGCAGCCCAACGAACACCATAATCTGCGTACGTTCCATTTTCCCATAAATCAAGACCTGCAAAACGACTGTCTGAAAATAATGTAGAATCAGTCAAAATTGTACCAGCAGAATCATTATTTAAAGCAAATTCTTCTGCATCCATATGACGCATAAATGTAACACGTGCACGTGGTTCTATAATCTGGGTCCAATTATCTGTTGGACGAAATAATGGCAATCCCCATTCCAAATAACCACTGGGTAAAAATCTGTTTTTTATACCAGAATAAACATTACCTGTTACCATTTCTGTATTATCAAAATGATACAAATCGTATCTGGTTGATATGCTGGCTGTTAATCTGTTGCCACCCCATAATGTCCACGGTGTTGTTAATCTGGCATCACCTATGAAACGTTGTGATGCAGTCCCATCACCAGAAATCCCCAATATATCACCACCAAATGTGGCATACGTTTCACCAAACAAAGGTTCTGTTTGATGCAACGCGCGTATATTTGGCAATATATTTCCATCAGGTGCAGAATGAATACCGGTGGCATTACGCAATTCTTGGAATATGTGAGTATCAGCAACAACATAACTGCTTTGACCAAATAATTCTAATTTTGCACCAGAATCCAAATATGGTTGGTCACTATAAAAACCGTACTTTTGCAAATATGTTTTATCTGAGGCACGTTCCAAGAATATTGTCGCACGCGCGTTTTCACCCAATTCAATAACATCATCATTAAATATATGCCAACGATTTTGTCCCATGCGATTATGTGTAAATGAACCCTGGGTTCTGAATTCAGAATGTGGCGTGTTTAAACGATGTTCTAATTGAAACAATGGATTTTCTTGGGTCAAATAAGACAATGTAAATGTCATATCATGGGTATCAGATATAGATAAATACAGTGGTATATTTATCTGGGTTCCCATCTTGTTCGTTGATTCAATATCAGGCGTTAATAATCCTGTTTTGTATTTAATCCCTGGGTCTGGCATAGAAATATATGGAAACCAAAATACAGGTACACTGTATACATGAAATACAGGACTGTAAAATTCCAACATACGTGATTGCATATCATGAACAATTTTGTACGTTGATATTTCCCACGCATCACCAAACGAATCACAATCATCACACGCCGTAAACACAGCATTTTTTGCGATTGTTAAATCACCTTCACGTGTAATATTATCTGTTTCAATGTAAACATGACTGCCCAACCATAATTTAATATCGTTTCCAGATAAAGTTCCTGATTTTTGTGACAGATAAGAATCAGTCAATGTCATACGTTGGCCCGAAGTATTTACAATTTCTGTTTGACCGGCGGTTTTAATTGTTTCTGATTTTACGTCGTATACTATACGTTCCGCAGTGATAGTACGGGCATCATCTGCATCAATCGTTATCGCATAAGATGCATTCATAAATAATAAACCGACCAAGATAACTGTTAATCTCTTCATTTCTTTACCAATGCAAATAATAACCCCACAAACAAAACTATAACAAAACATGCCAATAATATTAATTCTGTGATACTGCCTATAATATTAGACGCAGACATGTACACCGCCATTACCGCAGCCATTGATGCAACCGCGACCGCCGGTGCAAGACTCGCACGTCTGCGCAACAAAGACGAACGCAGTAAAACAGTTGCACACAATATCGCTAAAACCAAATTCATCAATGGACTTATAAAACGATTGCATAATTCTGTAAGTATCATTTTATGTTGCTTTTTAGTTTTGGCATCAAACGCAACCTTTATCAATTCACCTGAGGATATTCTGCGAACACGAAACGAATTACCACCAGATTTTTCAACAACATTTAAATCCATATCAAATGTATCAAATGTGCCCGTTACCATATTATCGCCCGAAGCCTGTAACGCACCATTTTTCATCACCAAAGACAATCCACGTTCCGTTGATATTAATTTACCTTTTTCTGCAAATATCATACTGGGGCTGTCCGCAGAACGCATATCAGACAACATGACTTGATTTAAATCATGATCAGATACCTTGTCTACATAAACAACCAACCCATCAGAAATTTCTGTAAAGGCACCCTCTTGCAATTTCATGTGTGCCATACCGTATTGCAGATTCCACTGGGTGTCATAAAACAAACCCTGACTGAATGGAACAATCCAGATATTTAAAAATAAATTTATTAATGTTAAAACAATACCCAGATTTATTGCAGGACGCGCAATTTGATACGGAGACAAACCAGATGCCGCCATAACAGTAACTTCATTATCAGATATCAATTTATTATACACAAATACAACCGCAATAAAGCACACAAATGGAATTATTATTGACGCAATAAAAGGTATCATTAACGCGGTCAGACCTAAAAAACTGCCCAAATCAATACCGTATTTTAACAAGAACTTCATCATGGACATAATTTGCATCATCCATGCCAGTCCCGTTAAAATCAACAGCAGCATAATAAATATCGCAACCAATTGCTTTGAAAAATATTTATTTAATATACTCATATCATATGCAGTATAAAATATAACTTTTCAGTTTTCAAGGTATAGATAGGACATATATAGCATATAAAAAAACCGCCATTGGCGGCATTTTTTATTTTGGCATTGGAATACCGGCTGTTGCCTGACCCATAACATCGTCTATTAAAACATCTGCCTTGAATTTAGCATCGGCATATGCAGCCATAACAATCTGGGCAACACCATCTGCACCCAATTTTATTGCATCTGGTGATATTGTTAGTTTGACCAAATCATACTTGCCAGTCATATCAACAATACATGCACCATTTTGTGCAATACCTTTGACAATTGTTTTTGCCAATTTATCCTGGGCAGCAGCAACCTTGTTTTGTAATTCTGCGGCCTGAGCCATCAAAGATTCCATATCCATTTTATCTCTCCTTTATATGTAACATTTGTAATGCACGTCGTGGAACATAGTATGCAGACGCCCAAAAATTCGTTAATTCTAATTTTGGTATAACAACTTCATTTGCATACCGTCTGGCCTCATCTGCTGTTGCAAATGTTTTTTTATCAGAAATCATCGGCATTATTCTTTTTGTTCCAGCCACACTAGTGCTTATTCTGGTCATAACAAAATTATATTTGCCTGTAATTACATCTCGCTCAATCAATGGAAAGAAATTCCGTGTCATAAACTTTCTGATACTTGGAATCTCTTGAATTGGGCAATCCAAATAGATTGCCCATTGTCCATCAGACCAAGATAATTGTTCCGGGGTCATTATAACAAGCCTTATTTCTTGGTTTCTTGACCTGTTTTTTGATCAATACCAACCATTGTAAAGCGGGTTTTACCACGTTTATCTATGCCCATATATTTGACATAAACACTGTCCCCTTCTTTGATTTTGGCATCTTCAATTTTTGCCAGACGTTCACCTGTGATTTCAGAAATATGGACCATTGATTCAAAACCATTCAAGATTTTTACAAACAATCCAAAATCTTTCATACCAGATACTGTACCTTGGTAAATAACACCAACTTCTGGTTCTGCAACAATGTCTTTGATACGTGCAATTGCTGCATCTGCATCATCTTTGTTTACAGCCATAATTTTTACAGTACCATCATCTTCCAAATCAATAGTCGTATTTGTTTCACGGGTCAAAGCCTGGATAACAGCACCACCTTTGCCGATTACATCACGTACTTTGTCTGGATTGATTTTCATAGTGTATACCTGGGGCGCATATTCAGATATTTTTTCACGTGGCTTTTTAATAGCCTTTTCAATTTTGCCCAAGATATGCATACGGCCATCTTTTGCCTGGGCCAATGCACGTTCCATGATTTCAAAAGTGATAGATGTGATTTTAATATCCATCTGCAATGCTGTTACACCCTGGTTTGTACCAGTTACCTTGAAATCCATATCACCCAAGTGATCTTCGTCACCCAAGATATCTGTCAGAATTGCATAATCATCGCCTTCTTTAATCAATCCCATTGCAATACCCGCAACCGGACGTTTCATTGGAACACCACCGTCCATCATTGCCAATGTGGCACCACATGTTGTCGCCATAGAAGATGAACCGTTTGATTCCAAAATATCAGATACAATACGGATTACATAATCAAATTCTTTGCGACTGGGGACCATTGGATGAACCGCACGCCATGCCAAATTACCGTGACCAATTTCACGACGACCAGGCGATTTTAAACCCTTGGCTTCGCCAACGGAATAACCTGGGAAATTATAATTCAATATGAAATCACGTTCTTCGTTACCATCCAAAGATTCCAATGGTAATGCGTCTTTGCCGCCACCCAATGTCAATGATACCAATGCCTGGGTTTCACCACGGGTAAATAACGCAGAACCGTGTGCACGTGGCATAACACCCAATTCAATTTCAATTGGACGAACCGTTTTATTATCACGACCGTCAATACGTGGTTTGCCAGCCAAGATATTGCCACGCATAATACGTGCAGTCAGATTTTCAATAACTTCGTCTGCCCATGATTCCAATGTTGATGTCGCAGTTGTTGATTCTGGGAACAATTCTGGAATACGAGCCTTGGCATCTGCATGAATTGACGCCAATGTTTCCAAACGAACCAATTTTTCTTTGATTTTCAATGCATCTTCAATATTTGTTGCAAATTGTTCAAAATCAGATTCCATCGCAACGTATTCAGCAGATTTTTCAGGTGTTGCCCAACGTTCTTTACCAGCCGCTTCTGCCAATTCATTGATTGCAGAAATAACTGTTTGTTGTGCTTCGAAACCGAATTTAACCGCACCCAATACAGTTGCTTCGTCCAATTCGCCGATTTCTGATTCAACCATCAATACACCGTCTTTGGTTGCAGCAACAACTAAATCCATTTCTGAATTTTCTGTTTCTTTCTTTGAAGGATTCAAAATGTATTTACCATCTGCATAACCTACACGTGCGGCACCAATTGGACCCTGGAATGGAACACCAGACAAAGCCAATGCTGCACTGGACGCAATCATTGCCAAAATATCAGGTTGATTTTTTCTGTCATAAGAAAATACCTGGGCAATAATTTGGACTTTGTTCTTGAATGTTTCTGGGAACAAAGGACGAATTGGACGATCAATCAAACGTGCAATCAATGTTTCTGAATTAGATGCACGACCTTCACGACGATCGCGTGAACCTGGGATACGACCCGCAGATGCATATTTTTCCTGGTAATCAACCGTCAAAGGAAAGAAATCTTGACCTTCGACCGCTGTTTTTTCTGCACATACAGTTGCCAAAACCATTGTGCCACCCATTGTTGCCAACACAGAACCAGTTGCCTGTTTCGCCATACGACCTGTTTCCAAACGCAATGTTTCATCACCATATGGTATTTCAACAGCGATTGGATTATTTAATTTTGTTTTTTCTTCTTTGTTAAATAAACCAAATAACATTTGTTTCTCCATTTTTATTTTAGTTTTTAAATTCTGCGAAGAAGAATTATTCGTTTCTATGCTCTTTATTTTTCCAAGCACAGGAAGGAACAATTTCATCCCCGCAGGGTGATTATAGAATATATTTATCGCAATGCAAATAATTTATCATAATTAATTCAATAAAAAAATCCCCGTATTGGGGATTTTTTTTTAACATCTGCGATAATTATTAAGCATTCGTTTGATTATCCAAATCAACAATCAAAGCCTGCAATCTTTTCATTGTTTCTTCGTCATTCAATGCGACTGCAATTGTATATGCCGATTCCAAATCTGTACGTGCAGCATCCATTTTGCCCAATTTCAGATTTAATGCCGCAGATTTTTCAAAATAATCCATCGCACGACTGGACATTGCTTCGCGTTCTTCTAAGGAAGCAGCACCTTGAATTTGTTCAGATATAATACGCACAGCAGAAGTGTAATCATTAACCGCTTCGGCATAATTACCCAATGCAATGTATGCTTCTGCACGTTCTGCGTACACTGTTGGATTTACAGAACCTTCTGGGCGTGCCAATGAATTTGTATAATCTGCAACAGCACCTTCCCAATTCTTCATCCACAAATTCAACTGACCACGTTTTGCATACAAATCACGCATTTGCAAAATTGGACTTGGGTTAGAAGTATTTGCAGCCAACGCATTATTAATATCGTTCATTGCAGATGAATAATCTTCCAAACGAATGTCCAACAAATAACGATCATAATATGCAACAGGATTAACAGGATCTTTGCTTAACGCTGTGTTAAAATCAGACAACGCATCACGATAATTGCCAGATTGCATATACGCTTCGCCACGCAAGACGTATGTATCAACAGATGCAACACCTGCCTGGATAGCAGCCGTTAAATCGGAAATCGCTTCGTCCAGATTACCAGCCATCAATTTTTCTTTACCACTGGTGTAATAGTCACCCGCCTGTAATAAAACTTCTTCGGTAATTTCAATTGTATTCACACTTGGTTGTGAATTATGACTGCGACCCAGAATATAAAAAGTTGCAGCAATAAAGAACAAAATTATAAACCAATAAACATAAATTGATAAAGACCAAGGCTTGCAACAAGATTGAAATTTTTCTTTCTTGATAGTCGCCTTAGACGTTATAGGCCGTACCTTTGCACGGGTTTTTGTAGTTGTTTTTTTTGTAGCAGATGTTTTTTTCATGTTAAAACTCCTCTCCTTTAGTTATTTGAATATTAGAAGTTTTTTAACATTACGTCAATTGTTTTCTGATCTACTTTGCAAATTTTTCCAACAGGTAAATTTCCTAGTTTGATTTTCCCATACGCAACACGATGTAATTTAACAACAGGACACCCACATGCAGCCAACACAATTCTGATTTCGTTCTTTTTTCCTTCGTGAACTTTTACACGTAATCTTTTATTACCAATATCTGTTATTTCCATTGGTGCATAATCAATGCCATCAATCGTCATTCCACGACGTGCGTTTTCCAAACCGGACATATCATCACACACAACCTTGGCAATATATATACGTGGAATATTTGACGAAGGTAATGTTAATTTGCGTGCCAATTCACCATCATTGGTCAATAACAATAAACCTGTTGTTTTAAAATCCAACCGTCCGACATATTTTAATTTTCTGTATTCCAACGGTAAACAATCGTATATTGTTTTTCGCCCCCCAGGTTCATGCGCAGTTGTCATTGTATTTATTGGTTTATGAAACATATAAAGTTCTGTTTCACGACGTGGTACAACCAATTTATCACCAATTTTAATAACATCATTGTCATCTACAAAACATACAGGTGATGAAATTTTTTCGCCATTAACAGTTACACGACCACGTGCAATTAAATCTTCGGCAACACGACGTGATGCAAACCCAGAATCAGAAATATATTTTGCAATGCGTACTTTTTCCATTTTACCCAACCAATTTTGATATTGCGATTGCAGCCGCCAATTCAGCCCGCAAAATTGTTTTTCCCAAAGATATACCACATGCACCCGCAGAATCCAGTTTTTCAAATTCAGATTCAGAAAAACCTCCTTCGGGCCCAACTAAAATAGTTTTTATTTCACCGTTGCATGTTTTCGTATCATGACCGTATGCGGCACGTTCATCTGCAAATGCAATTTTTGACAAATCTAAATCTGCAAATTTTTTTGGTGCCAATATTTCAGGCACACTGTTGCGATTTGATTGTTCACTGCTTTCTATAACGATTTTTTTCATACGTTCCCAATTTATATGTTTCGCAACAGTCCGTTCTGTTATAACAGGTTGAAACCGTGCAACACCCATTTGTGTCGCCATATTCAGTAAATCATCCATACGTTTGATTGGTGCAAACATCAATGTAATATCATTTGCAGGGTCCGTATGTGACGTTTCATTACCAATAATCAACGTTTTATTATCAGGCGAAACATTTGCGTTAAATTCACGTCCGCCACCGAACACCAAACAGGTATCTGTTCGCATAACACGCGTCAAATAATGTGCCACAGATTTGTCCAACGGCACAATTTTACCTGATTGAAGGCCATCACCGATAAAAATTCTTGGAATATTTTTCATATTTTTATATTTCCTGATTAAAAAATTGTCTTTTTTCTGATATAATATTAGCACTATGGCAGTAAAATTCAACCTTTTATCAGCATCTGGCAAAGGCAAGGGCCTGAAAATATTTGATTCAGGTGCATACAAAGAACACGAAAAAACACCCCTGGCAAGGGAGTTTTGGACAATACGTTGGACAATCATTATATGGTTAATTGCCGCATTGATGTTTATATGCGCATTTCCAATTGAACATGTTTGGCGTTACGGTTGGTCGCCCGCCACACAACATTGGATTTGGGTATATCTGGAAAATTTAATTACGTCTTTTGGTGTTTCTGCATTGGCCGAGGTTCCAGCATGGTTCGTGCGTTGTTTTTCTGCACCTGATATTCCATGTATTACACCGCTGTTACCGATTATTGGGTATTATTTTCTGTCTGATGCAACGGTATCTGATGAATTAAACCCACACGGCAAAGATAAATTTGAAGAAAAAACCGCACGCAAGGCAGATGCGAACGATATTAAAAAAATGGGCACAGACCACAAAAACAAAGAAGGTTTATTTGCCGGTTTTATGATGGTGTTGGGATATTTCAAAGGCAAAGCATTAAAAATGGACGAATGTTTGTCGGCTTTGTTGTTGGCACCTGCTGGTACTGGTAAAACACAGGGTGTCGTTATTCCAACAATTTTGGGCTGTGATAATGTTTCTATGATTATAAACGACCCGAAACCAGAACTGAGATATGTAACATCTGGATATCGTGCAACGGTTGGTCCGGTATTCATATTAAACTGGGCGGCACGTGATGAACCAGAAAACGGAATTTATTATCCTGCGTGGAATCCTTTGTCCCCGGAAAACCTGCCGGACAGTGAAGAAGAACGCAGTACATATATTCAAGTTATCGTTAATTCTATTATCTTGGAAAACGCCAAAGATCCACACTGGTCAACGACTGCACGTGCGGCGTTGACTGGATTTTTGAACTTTATCATATCCAAGGTGGAACGTGCCAAGGCGAACGATTATTTCTATTCCAGACTGTCCAGTAAAACGTTTGATCGCCAAGATGCGACTGTGCTGATGGATTATTATTCATCTATGACATCTGATCCAAACGCGTATGCAGCAATGGCATTGTTACAACGTGGCCAATTAAACAAAGATAACTATGTACATATTGGAACATGGGCGGGGCTGCCCCAGGATTGGCACGGGGTTGAGGCATCTATACCTATGTTCTTGGCATGGTATGTCGAAGGTCAAATCCAGGTTGCAAATGATATAGCCGAACGTAAACGCCAAGGTGACCAAACTTTGATGATGGCAGACCCAATGAAAGATTTCTTGGAAAATGCCGTAAACGAAGCACGTCTGTATTCATATGACCCAGATGCGATTTCTGCACTTATCAATTTGGCAAACACGCCCGATAAAGAACGTGGTTCTATTATGTCAACGATGAACGCAGGGTTAAACATATTCCGCCACCCAGCCGTAAATAAACACACACGCCATTCAGATATACACTTTGGCGATTTGCGTGGTATGGTTGACCCACGTGACGGCAAAGTTAAACCTGTAACTGTATATTTGTCTATGAACGTTGCAGATGCACCTGCATTCAGTGCGATTACCAGTATGTTTATTGAATTACTGTCTAATTTCTTGATTGCGAACAAACCAGACATGACCAATCATGGCAAAAAATTAGGACCATACCCTGCACTGTTCGTATTGGACGAAATGCCAACTATGAATAAATTAGAGGCAATTATACGTGGACCGGCCGTTGGTCGTGGTCAAAAGGTATCTTATTTAATCGTCGGTCAGGATATCAGCCAAATTGCAGAAAAATATGGTGACAAGGCCGCAGATACAATTATTGCAAATACCGCAGCCAAGGTATTGTTACGTGTAAATGACCATGAAACAGCCGCACGATTTGCACAATTAATTGGCAAGAAAAAAACCAAGAAAAAAGAAAAAGGCCCAGACGGCAAAGAAGTTGAAGTTACCAAAGAAGAAGATCTGTTTTCGCCAATGGATTTGATGACGTTGGAAAAAGGTAAACAATTGGTATTATTCCAAGGTTACTATAACCGCCCGATTGAAGCAGATGGTGAATGGTATTTTTATCGCAAAACGGCCGTTCAAAAGGCAATGGCGGCCAAAGTTGACATGGGCGAAACAACACCGATTCCTGAATACATGATACCAAGACATCATCGTGCACTAAGGTACAGTGGTGCGCCACGTATATATGACCCAAACACCAAACGTGTACGCGAACTAAAACCATAAAAATGCCCCGACGGGGCATTTTTATATTTTTAAATCCCTTTGATTTGTTTCATAAAATGTGTTAAAATTTACTTGATACAGAAAAACTGTGTTGGGGCGTAAGAACCTCTGAAACTTGCAATGTCCGTGGGGACAAAAAAACCTCCAACCAATGGTTGGAGGGTGGCGAATACATTGAATAAGCCCGCTATTTCTGCAAGTTATAGTTCTTAACCTCCAACCACCGTTGAATATCGGTGGTTTTGTTTTTGAAAAGCAAGGGGAGAACACACATGAAAAAATTTTTATTTTTATCCAGCGCATTTTTAATGACCATGGCGGGGGCACATGCGGCCGATAAAATAATAACCAGTGCAAATACATGTACGGTTGATGTATTGGGCGTGTCGGACAATAACGCCACGGCAAACACGATTGCAACATGGGATTTGATAGATTATACATTGGACCCAGGGGAATATTTAAACGTAACGGACACGTCGGTTACAGAAACCACATGTCCCGCGGGCTCATATTGCGTTGGTGGTGGATTCACGGTTGAAACTGCGGACAACAGTATCGCCCAATGTCCGGCGGAATACCCGAACAGTGCCGAAGGTGCAGGTGCGGACACACAATGCTATACGGCCTGTACAGTTGATATGGTGGCCAAGGCAACGGCGGTAACAGGTAATGATTATTATGGCAGTGGGGTTGACACATGTAATGCGACAGCATGCGAAACGGGGTATCATGTCGAAGGAAATATAGAATTAGTAGAAAAAACGCCATTAATATCAGTTGATTATACAATAGGAGGAAGTTTTAACAACGCATATGCGGGTGTCGCCACAGATACTTTTGAGTATGGTACTATACACAGCCACAGTAGTTGCCAACCAGAAATACCTTCGGATTTATTGTATTTTTATAAAAATTATTCAAAGGTTATATCACGTTCAATGACACTGGAAGATTTTCGCAAAGAGTTCTCAAAAGTCGCTAGTGAACAGAAAGTTTCTTATGCAGTTAATATTTTATCTGGAGCATTAGGAAATAGTTCATATTTTGCAGACATGTACAAATTTTTGTATGTAGTGTTAGGCACTCAAACAAATGCTGAATATAGCACTAATGATGTAGGTCAGTATTGTTATTGTCAAATGGTTGATTTTCAACCTGTAGAAGGTGATAAAACAAAAATATCAAATGCACCATGGATATTTCTACAAGAGTTTGATTCCGCTGATAATTGTCAAACCAACTGTATAGCGCAATGTTCACATCGATTAAGATATGCAAACTCAGAATGCACAGCTTTTCGTGCTGCAACATATGGGGCGTTAAGTTATATAGAAACTGGAATTTGTACGGCGAACACAATCAATATTGACTGGAACCCAGATAATAATGGTGCACATACAATTAATCAGTGTACGTACGAGGGCAGTATTACTGTTCCAGCCGACCCAGTTAAACCAGGTTACACGTTTATGGGATGGAAATTGGTTGAAGAAAATACGACTGAATAAAAAAACGCCCAAATGGGCGTTTTTATATCTTTAATTTGTTTTTCATTTCTGTCAGTACGGGGACATCTATGCCCAATACGTGTGCACGCTCAATCAATCCACGCAGTGCATGAATACCTTCGACCGTACCCATTGGTTCTTCGCCACGGGCAATTGCTGCACCGCCTGAGAAATTACGACTGGTCGGACTGGTCGCAGATAAAAATAAATCACCCAAACCACACAGACCTAAAAACGTCGCAGTTTCTGCACCAGATGCAACACCAATTTCAACAATTTCGTCCCATGCACGTGTAAACAACAATGCACGTTCATTTTCACCAGAAACAGCAACACTGTTATAACCACTTATCAATGATGTCGCATTTTTACCAACACCACAAATTTCTGTACCAATTACGTCATGCGTTGCAACCAAATACAACTGATTTAATGCTTTGTGCGCCGCATCTATTGCTGCGTACGTACCGGCAATATTTGACCCAGTCGGCACACCCATGGCAACTTCGCCTGCAAACTGTGGACCAGACAATACGCCAAATTCTTTACATTCTGGTAATTCTGCCTGTAATATTTCAGACATAAATTGACCTGTGGAACTTTCTGCACCTTTGGTACAGATAATTACAGGCTGATTATTATAAAATGCACGAACATTTTTTAATGTTTCACGAAAATATGCAGATGGTGTTACCAATAACCATACGTCCATTTCTTCCAGTTCATACGCATTTGTGGATACACGCAAATTTTCAGGCATTGTAACACCTTCAAAATGCTTGTATTCACCATCATAAGACCATAATAACACATCTGAACCACCACGGGCCGATACCAACCCCAATGCCGTGCCCCATGCACCGGCACCAACTACGCCTACTTTCATTTTATTTTCCTTAGTTTTCTTTCAATTTCAGGGACGACCACTAATCCATCATCAGATAAATCGATTGCACGCATATATGCGTCACGAGCCTTGTCCGTATCGCCCACTGACATATATATGTCCCCCAGGTGCAGAAATAACGAAGAATGTGTCTGGGATACAGCACCAACACTTTCCATAACATCTAATGCTGCAATTGCCCCTTCTCGGGCCGCAACAACACAACCCAATGTGTCCCACGCAAGGATGTCTGTTGGGTTTTTCAAAATTAAATTCATGGCACGTTCGTATGCCAGTTCTATATTTGTATTTCGTGCGGCCCAAACCTGTGCCTGTAACGCATTTGTCTCGGCATCGGGGACCGCAGTATCAAATATTTCACTTAAATCTTGCTGGGCCGCATCATAATCACCAAACGCATAATAAATATATGCACGACTTTTCAAGAAAAATGCACGACCGTCAGAATCCAGATTTTCATTATCCAGTGCACGGTTTATAACCGCCAATGCCGCACGTTTATTTCCATTTTTAATATGATGCCCAACCAATTTGTTTATCGCAGGTACAAATAAAGGCTGATACTTTAAAGCACGTTGCAAATCGTCTATATCACCCGTCTTTTCGGCGTTACGCGATACTGTGAACAGATAAAAAGGACTGTCCGTGCCGATTTTATTGAAAAAATCAGCATAATTTCCGCCATTGGTGTAAAAAAACTGGCCCAAATAATAATTTATCGTGTCTGTATTCTGGGCAAATTCTGGGGCTGTAACCTGGGCAAAACGCAACATTAATACAGCCATATCAGAATACATTAATATTTGGGTATGCGATACAGTTTGCACCAAACTGAATGCCAATTGGTTTTTATAACCTGAAAATACAGACCAATCAGGAATATTGTCGTAATCCAACATAAACATACCTGTTGGACGCGATGTGAATTCTTTTAACAATTTCCCTGCCCTGTCCACCATATCATGATGAGAATAAAACGACATTAAATATAAATAGTCATTTATATTCATAAATTCAGGGGTAACCTTGTCAAAATGGGACGCAGCCGTTTCTATATCACCCAATTCAGCGTATATTTGCCCACGCACAAACGATTTCCATGAATCATTAGTTGGCAATCCATCTATAAACTTAAACGTATTTGTACGCCAATTATTCGCAATTGCAGACCATATGCGAAACGGCGCCACCAATGCTGCCTCTTCTGTTTTATGACGCGAATGAAATTCAGCCCAATTATCATTACTTACCAAATATGCATCGTAAACAAATCTGGCGGGCAAACCCTTTTCTTGTTTCAAAGACGCTGCATTTTCAGGCATTTGACCATTTAAAAATCCCGTCATTATCTTGACACCTGCAACAATCGGCAAATCTGTATCCTGTAAAGATGCACCAAAATTCATGGCAGAATCAAAATCATTAACATGTATCGCGTGTTGTGCCGCCAAAAATGTCCCAAATCTACTTTCTGGGAACGTGTACCCAGACACATCTTTTGAACTATGTATTGCACCCCAAATCCCCGCCCCTGCAACTGCAACAGCAGAAATCAACGCAACCGATGTAAATATCCTTTCTATTTTCCTCATGATTGTGATAAAATAGCATGTATGAATAACAATGTCAAATTTGAACAATATGCAAACCTGTTGCGTGATTGGTCTGGGCGTATGAATTTGGTCGCCCCCAGCACGCTGTCTGATATTGAAACACGACATTTTGCAGACTGTGCACAATTGGCAGACGTTTTACCCAAAGATGTAAACATTATTGATTTAGGCAGTGGCGCCGGTTTTCCAGGCGTGGTTTTGGCGATATTGGGATGGAATGTTACATGTATCGAATCGATTGGTAAAAAGGTAAATTTTTTATCCGCCGTAAAACAAGATTTGGAATTAAACAACCTGACAATTTATCACGGTCGGGTCGAAGATTTTGTCCGGCTTTTACCGGTAAAAAATGATAATTTTGTATTCACCGCACGTGCATTTGCACCACTTATTAAAATAATGGACTATGTTGCAAAAACAAAACACCGGCTTTTTTTATTAAAAGGCCGGGAAATTGAATCCGAAATTAACACTGCAAAACAAAAATACAAATTCAACTACAAACTGATCCCATCAAAAACCGGCGATGGTTTTATAACAATAATAGATTTTGATAAATAAAAATTATTTCACATGAAACAAAAAACAATACACTGTTTATACTTGATTTTTTGTTTTTGAAATTTAAAACCTTGACCAATACGTATGTTTTTTCTATTCTTAATCCAGAATAAAAAAATACGGAAAGGAAATATGACACGAATTATCGCATTTGCAAATCAAAAAGGCGGCGTTGGAAAAACAACAACCGCCATAAACATCGGTGCATCATTGGCCGCAATAAAAAAACGTGTTTTGTTGATAGATTTAGACCCACAGGGCAACGCAGGCACAGGGCTTGGTTTTGTGCGTGCATCACACAGACAAAGTGCGTATGGCGTTATTATGGGCACTGCACATGCCGCAGACAACATTTTAACAACCGCTGTCCAGGGTATGCATATTTTGCCCTCTTCCCAGGCGTTGGCGGGCGCAGATATTGATTTGCTTGATATGGAAAATCGTGAATTCAGACTTCGCGATGCATTGCAACCAATTCTGGAACATTATGATTATATATTACTGGATTGCCCGCCTGCATTGGGTTATCTGACAATCAATGCACTGACCGCTGCAGATTCAGTTATCGTGCCATTACAATGTGAATTTTTCGCACTGGAAGGTATACAACAATTAACAGACACAATTAAAATCGTAAAAGAAAAATGGAATTCAAACCTGGAAATATTGGGCGTGTTGTTAACTATGTATGATCGCAGATATGGTGTAACACACGCGATTGACGATGATGTACGTGCAACATTTGGTGATTTAGTTTTTAAAACTGTTGTCCCCAGAAACGTCCGCGTTTCTGAGGCCCCCAGTCACGGAAAACCCGCCCTATTCTATGATTTTAATTCCGCAGGTGCCCAGGCATATCTGCGTGTCGCAACCGAAGTAATACAAAGAACCGAAGGAATAACAAATGGCAACTAAATTTGGACTGGGGCGTGGTTTGGCTGATTTAAGTGCAACACGCGGAACAATTCCAGATATATCATTACTGACACCAAACGAACGCGTGGTCGTTAAGCAAATACCACTGACGCAAATTGGTACAAATCCTGACCAGCCACGAAAAACATTTACTGATTCGGAATTGGCAGATTTGACTGCGTCTATTAAAGAAAAAGGCGTTTTACAACCTATATTATTACGCACTGTACAAAACAAACCACACATGTATGAAATAGTTGCAGGCGAAAGACGTTTTCGTGCATCTAAAATGGCAGGATTAACAGAAATTCCCGCATTGGTAAAAACAATCAGCAGTGAAAACGCAATGGAAATCGCACTGATTGAAAACGTACAACGCGAAAATTTGAATCCAATAGAAGAAGCCGCGGCATATAAAAACCTGATGGAATGTTGCGATTATGAATTGCCAGACGTATCACGTTTAATTGGTAAATCCGAAAGTTATATTCGTAACATGTTACGTTTAACATCATTGCCTGATTCTGTGCAAAATCTGGTTATAGAAGGTAAAATTTCTGCATCACATGCACGCACAATTGCGGTTGCAGAAAACCCAGAAGATTTGGCACACAAAATTGTCGCACAAAACATGTCTGTATCTGAAACAGATAAATTGGTAAAAAGTGCACCACGCGCAAAAACAACACGCAAACATGTGCAAAAAACAATTGATGCGACAACCGTACACGACATAGAAACACAAATAAAATCTGTGCTAGATGTGCCGGCAAAATTGATTGAAAGACGTGGCGGGGCCGGACAAATTGTTTTGTCTTTTACCAGTCGAAATCAATTATTTGAATTGGTCGAAAAAATAACATCAAAAAAATAGAAAAAAAGCCGGTAAAAGCCGGCTTTTTTTCAACAATTTTTATCGGTCATAAAAATATCATTTTTTACCGGCAAACACCGGTATTTTTTTAACATTTTAATTTCGTAATCATGTAAATTTTGCAAAAGATTTTTCCACAATGACAAAATTACAAAACAAAAAAAACACCCCGATTGGGGTGTTAAATCTTTGCAAACAACCGAATTATTTAACAGTTGTTGTGGCGTTACGATTCCATTTCCAGACTTCTTCGCCAGACCCCTGAACCAATGGACGTTCTTTTCCATAAGAAATTGTGGAAATACGTTTCGCACTGATGCCGTCTTTGACCAATACGTCTTTGGCAGCATTTGCACGACGTGCGCCCAAAGCCAAGTTGTATTCTGTTGAACCACGTTCGTCGCAGTTACCAGCGATTTGGATTTTTACATCTTCGTGGTTTTTCATGTACAAAGCCTGACCCAACAGGTTGTTTTTTGCTTCCTTAGAGATTTCAGCAGAGTTGAAATCAAAGAAAACACGTTGATCGTTCAAGTCAGCAGGTTCAACAATTGAACCGCCACATGCAGCCAGCAAGCCTGCAACGCCCGCCAACAAAGCTAAGTTTTTTATTTTCATGAAAATACTCCCTTGAGTTTCTGTTACTCGTGGTATAGTCTATAATAAAAGACAAGTAAAAGCAAGAGAAAACAAATATGACATACGATAAATTACGTGATTTAGTCCAAGCGGGCGTTCAATGGGAATTGAATGATATACCTTTTGCAAAACAAAGTGCAACCGCACCCAAGGCACAACCCAAGGATAACGCACCCGAATCTGGGCGCAACACACCGTCTGTGGTGCCACCAATTGCACCAGTACAGACAATTTCATTAGATACGGTTAAATCCATGGCAATGCGCCCAACAGATATAGAATCGTTAAATCGTATGATTGGGGAATTTAATCACCCATTAAGATCGGCCGCGACAAACACTGTTTTACCACACACAGGGCAGGGCAGGTTACTGATTTTAACAGACATCCCCAGTTCTGACGACGATGAATCCGGTAAAATTTTATCCGGCGGAATAGGGGAATTACTGGATAAAATGATTAGTGCAATTGGATTAAGCCGTGAAAGCGTATCTATTGTGCCGATGATATTTTGGCGCACACCAGGTGGACGCACGCCAACAAAACAAGAATTAGAATTAGCACGCCCATTTGTGGACAAAGCAATAGAATTAATTAACCCAAAGGTTATCGTAACGTTGGGAACATTACCTGCAATAGAGATGGCGAACATCAATCTGGCCAAGCAACACGGTGAAATTATTGATTTAGAAAACGGCATAAAAATGATTCCTATATTTCATCCGAATTATTTAATGTTGAAACCCGCCGCCAAGAAAGACGCATGGGTTGCATTACAAAAAGTTCAAAATATCTTGAAAAGTGCGGAATAATAAGTAATAATCACCACATATTGCAACAAAGGAGCATACAATTAAACCGACATTTAATCGTGATAATAAACGCGATGCAGGTCCACGTATGAACAACGGGATTTATGCAAAATCAGTACAAGTAATCAGTGCAGACGGCCAAAATCTGGGGATTATGCCAACATCCCAGGCATTAGAATTGGCCATGGACCAGGGTTTAGACTTGGTTGAAATGAACGCAAATGGCACAGTTCCAATTACCAAAATTATGGATTATGGCAAATTTAAGTACGAACAGAAAAAACGTGCGAATGAAGCCAAAAAGAACCAAAAAACAAACGAAATGAAAGAAGTTTGGATTAAACCATTCATTGAAGAAAATGATTTGAATATTAAAATGAAAAAGGTTTTTGAATTTTTGGGCGACGGGAACAAGGTTAAAATATCTGTTATGACCAAGGGTTCCAAAAAGGTTTTGGCACGTGGTAAAGATGCAGTTCCAGAATTATTTGCACGTGTAATTGAAATTGTGGGCGACAAAGGAAATCTGGAATCAAAATCAAAACCAGACGAACGAACAAAATCAATTATTATCGCCCCGGCGAAATAAAATATAAACTAAAAAATGCCCCACACGGGGCATTTTTTCTGCCGTACTGAGGGGGGCAGAGTGTCAGAAACTGAATGCTATTTTCCAATGGACCGAAACAGAGCCATTCTAAAATCTATACCACCGTTTGTATTTCTTACACAATAATCAGTACAAAAATCTTTGCAAAAAGACGCACCCGATACACCTGGATTTAAAGCCCATTGTGATGACATTGGGTGCGTTAACTTACAAAAACAATATCCACGTTCATTTTCAGGTTTACTGGTATCGCCATTATAATATTCAGAACGCCCCATTAATTCATAATCATCTGTGGGTAAAATATAGGGAAAATATATAGATTTAATATTTTGATTACCAACAATATCACGTATCTCCTGTAATGATAAACATGTTGCAGTTCCATAAATTTTACCATAACTATAATTGTTAAACCAAACCCACTCAACTTTATCAAAACCAGCACCAGCTATACTATTTACAGTTGCATCAATGGGTACAACGGTTGTATCACGGCGGGCGCACATTTCGGTGGCGTATGCACCGAAACCAATAAATACAAAACATATAAAACAAATTATTTTATTCATTTTTTATCCTTACCAAATTTTGTTAAATAGTGCCTCACGCAGGGGCAGGTTGTTAGACATCGCACCATTGCTGGAAAAATTTGTCGCGCAATATTCTGTGCAATAATCCGCACATTCACTGTCAGATGTATATTCTTTTACATACGTCCACCATGATGTGACCGGCCCGTCCATTTTACACCAGCAATTTTTACCCACATCACCATGCGATGCCTTTAAAAATGTATTTGCATCACCGGGTTCTGCCGGGCCCGCATTTGAACTTTTGCCATCGTCCGATGATTTAACATTTATGTCATTGCACGTTGTACGCCCCACAATATCAGTGCGAACAACATAATCTGGGTGTGCACTGGCAAATAAATCATACCCAAAATCAACCGTCCATCTCATTGTATCTTTGTCATAATCAACCGATTTACCGTTTGTTTTGTTTTGCAATACAACCATTACCAATGTATTGCGTTTACATACTTCGTTTGTGTCGGCCGCATACGTTACGCCAGATGTCAAAAATGCAATTAAAAATATAAATATTTTTTTCATTTGTTCTCCTTTTTTTGTGTCAACCGCTTAATCAATTGTTATCAGTGTTGGTGTGGTGTAATCTTTGCCGTCTGGGCCCGTGTAATCCAATGAATACCCTAATCGCAATGGATTCGGCTTTGTACCAACAAAATGATCTATTGCTTCTGGTGGAACCAGATTTATATAACATGTTTGAAAACCGCCATTGTCATTGGGTAATTTAAAATTCAATGCGGGCCATGATGTTTTTGATGCGTACAGGGGGTAACTGTAACTGGTGCCATTGGGCAGACCAACATGTAACCGTCTGTGTTTGCCATTATTGGAACAATATCCGCGCGCCGAACATACACCAGAATTTGTATAAACAGAACCCGGGTCATTACATAATACGCCACAAACCCTGGCGTTTGCCAATTGTTCGGGATTTGTTGTGTCAATGTCTTTGCAATCTGTATCAACAATATATTTATGATAACCGCCGACTTTATCGCACATGCCCAATACAGGGTGTAAAAACGGTTGATAATCGTTTGCAACACCAATTAACTCAATACTGTAATAATGTTCAGGATTTTTAGAACAATCTGTTTCTTTCATTGTTTTGAATGTACCTATTTCTGAACCAATGTACATCAATGTGCCATTATAACGTGGATATATAGTATCATCTGTGGCATCTGTGTATTCATATCTGGTGTATGTTCCTAAACAGACAGGTTCAACCTGTTCCAAGGCCATAAAAGAAGCACTTTCCGCAACGGTTTTATAAAAACCGTCTTTGCAATTTTTTTGGGATTCTGGGGTGTCATGTTTAACACACATGCCTTCAAAATGATACGACCCAAAAGGGCAGGTGGGCGCAAAAGTAGATACAGAATAAAAAGTCCCACGGGAACGAATACTGACTAATAAAGATTCATCATACTCATACAAAGAATATGTTCCCCAACACGGCAATTCTGATGCTTCTTTGTATCTAAATGAACTGACTTCTGATGGTATGCGATATGTTTGTGCCCCGTTAATTGTTGGACACCTGGCGTCCTGGACGGATAAAGATACACATTTTCCATCCAAGTGATATTCACCAAATGGACATGTGGCACCACTGGATTTTAAATTCATCAACGTCGCGGCAAGTACATCATTGCACGATAATACAGAAATCAATAAAAATGCCGCGTGTTTTGTCATCTCTCCTGCTTTTGTTAAAAAACAAAACCACCGGTATATATCAGTGGTCAGGAGGTTCAGAACAATCACAAAGAATTGTGCGCTTATTCGATATATTTAGCGACCCTCCTGACCCAATCGGCCAGGAGTTATTTTTCATCTATGAATACAAAAAACACGCCGTACGGCGCGCCATTTTATCCATAGACGCTTTGTGCAAAGGTTCTGACACCCTATCATCGGAATTCCCGACGACATTGGTATTATATCAATATAAAAATATACCTGCAATAAAAAATCCCCCGTGTGGGGGATTTTTTTTAATACATTGTTTGCAGGACGTGTTTGTTCTTGTCCAGATTAGATAACATTTTACCACTGCCACAACATACACATGCCAATGGATTATCAACCAAGAACGCAGGCAATCCTGTGGAAATACGTATCGCCGTATCCAAACCACGCAGTAATGAACCGCCACCCGTCATCGCAATACCCAAATCTGCAATGTCCGCAGATAATTCAGGTGGTGTTAATTCCAATGCCTGACGTACGGTATCTACAATTTTAGATACAGTTTGTGCCAATGCGCCTGCAATCTGGGATTCTGTAATAACAACTTCGCGTGGGGTACCAGATAACAAATCACGGCCCTTTATCTTCATTGTTAATTCTGTGGCTTTGTCTTTTGGTGCAATCGCAGTACCGATTTTCTTTTTGATTTCTTCGGCTGTGTTTTCACCAATTAACAAATTCTTGTTCTTGCGTACGTAATCAATAATGTCAATATCCATCTGGTCGCCCGCAGTACGTACAGCATTTGAATAAACAATGCCACCCAATGACATAACTGCAACCTCGGTCGTACCGCCACCAATATCCAGCACCATAGAACCCACAGGTTTTTCAACAGGCAAACCTGCACCAATCGCCGCAGCAGTTGATTCTTCTACGATATATACCTTGCGTGCACCGGCTGCGTCCGCCGCTTCTTGAATAGCACGACGTTCCACCTGGGTTGCACATGATGGTACACATATAATAATCAATGGGGCAGCCAATGGACTGCGATGATGAACCTTGCGTATAAAGTATTTTATCATTTCTTCGGCAACTTCAAAGTCTGCAATAACACCATCACGCAACGGACGTACCGCAGATATCGTCCCAGGTGTACGACCAAACATCTGTTTAGCCTCGGTCCCTACGGCCAAAATTTCTTTGCGACCCATCAGGCGATTTTCTGCAACCGCAACCACAGATGGTTCATTTAATACAATCCCGCGACCCTTAACATAAATCAATGTGTTCGCAGTTCCTAAATCAATAGCCATATCAGCAGAAAAGAATTTCATCAACCAATTATACATGTTTTTCCCCATAAATTTTGTTCCCAAGAACTATAAATCACACATATAAAAAAATCAAGAGCCACGTGAATAAAATATTTGATTTATTTTATATTGTGCTATTATATTCAGCACTATGCGAGATACAATTAAAAAACATGAAGATTTTATAGCAGCCGATAATGACCCAGTCGCAAAAAGTGCATACTTTTTGGTGCGGGCAAAATCTGCAAAACTTCCAGATGATGCACGTTATGGACTAATTGTTACAAAGAAAACTTTTAAACACGCAACCGACAGAAATAGGGCAAAACGATTATTGCGTGACTGGATTGCGTTTAATGAAAAATTATTACGCCCTGAATGGGACTATGTCTTTATCGCACGCAGTGCAATATTGGACACAGACAGAACAACCGGACGTGAGGCAATGCGTAAAGCACTGAATTACCTGCGTAAACAAGATTTAAATGCAAACTAAAAATTCCATACTTCAAATTATCGCAATAAAATTGGTACGTATGTATCAATTGTGCATATCACCATTCACAGGGGGCTGGGCAGTATGCAGATTCACACCAACATGCAGTGAGTATACCGCCCAGGCCATAAAAAAATATGGCGCAATTCGTGGCACTTGGTTGGGAATAAAAAGAATCAGCCGGTGCAGACCACATGGCGGATTTGGATACGACCCTGTGCCTTGACAATATGTGTGAATATGGTAAACTGGGTATGACATTATAAAAAAATAAATAAAGGATTAAGAATGTCTTTTCGTGCAACCGTTGAATCTATGTCTAAAATCATGGACGATATGGGTATAACAGAATTGGAACTGGAACGTCAATTCTTGTTCGGTGTGTATCGTAAACATATACACCTGTCTAAACAAAAAGTAATTGCTGCGGCCGCAACTGTTGGTGCAGACAAAGAACACAAAGTTCATACTATTAATAACTTGCAACCCGAAATAAACGGACATGCACTGAAATCACCAATGGTGGGTGTTGTATATTTGGCACCAGAACCCGGTTCAGATACTTTTGTAAAAGTGGGTGCATCTGTCAAAGCAGGCGACACAGTCGCACTGGTAGAAGCAATGAAAACATTTAACCCAATCAAATCTGACAAAGATGGTGTCGTGAAAGAAATTCTGGTCAAAGATGGGGCTGCGGTTGAATTTGATCAACCTTTGGTGGTAATTGAATAAAAATGTCACAAATAAAAAAAGTTTTAATTGCCAATCGTGGCGAAATTGCACTGCGTATAATCCGTGCATGTCGCGATATGGGAATACGTACTGTTGCAGTGTATTCTACTGCGGACAGGGATGCAATGCATGTACAATTGGCCGATGAATCCGTATGCATTGGACCGGCGCCTGCACGTGATTCTTATTTGAACGAATCTGCAATATTGACTGCGGCGTTACTGACGAATTCTGATGCGATTCATCCAGGATATGGTTTTTTATCTGAACGTGCAGACTTTGCACACAAGGTTGAACAACACGGTATGGTTTGGGTTGGACCGGCACCTGAAATGATTACAAAAATGGGTGACAAGGTTAACGCAAAAAAAACCGCTGTTGAATGTGGGTTGCCTGTGGTGCCGGGGTCTGATGGCGCAATTGATACACTGGACCAGGCATTAGAAGTTGCTGAAACAATCGGATATCCTGTTATGATAAAAGCCGCCGCCGGTGGTGGTGGTCGCGGTATGCGTGCCGTTATGAACGCCGATGAAATGGCAGAGGCATTTCAACTGACTAAAAAAGAATCTAAATCTGCGTTCGGTGACGACACGTTATATATGGAAAAATTGTTATTACATCCACGTCACATAGAATTTCAAATATTGGCCGATAAACACGGTAATGTTGTTGTGTTCGGTGAACGTGATTGTTCGTTGCAAAGACGCAATCAAAAAGTTATGGAAGAATGTCCTGCGGCGATATTATCACAAAAACAACGTGATGATATGATAGAAATTTGCAAAACTGCCGCAAAAAAAATGAAATATACAAATGCCGGTACGTTTGAATTCATGTTTGAAGATGGCAAATTCTACTTCTTAGAAATGAACACTCGTTTACAGGTTGAACATCCCGTTACAGAAATGGTGTACGGAATTGATTTGGTACGCGAACAAATCAGAATCGCAGCCGGTGAAAAATTAGGATACAACCAATCAAATGTTATTCCAAACGGACATGCGATTGAATTCAGAATCAATGCCGAAGACCCTGAAAACTTTACACCAAATCCTGGGCAAATAACACTTTATGCACCATCGGGCGGTTTGGGCGTACGTGTTGACAGTGCTGTTTATACAGGATACACAATTCCACCAACATACGATTCTATGATTGCAAAGTTAATCGTTCACGCACAAAACAGACCTGCGTGCATAATGCGTGCAACACGTGCGTTGGACGAATTTGTTATAGAAGGTGTTAAAACAACAATTCCGTTGCAACAAAAATTGTTAAACAACAAAGATGTTAAACAATTAAATTTTGACAATCATTGGTTGGAAGAATTCTTGAAAAAATAATAAAAAACACCGGCATTTGCCGGTGTTTTTATATCGAATATAATCCATGACATGTTTCGTCCATAAACATTATCATTTGATAATTTGATAGCTTTTTACCCTGGGATACAAAACGCATGTATTCTGTTTCTGACATATTTAATGCGTTGCATATACAAACCACACTGATTCCACGTTTAATTCTGATTTGTTCTATTTCTTGACCTAAAAACATATCCAACCCCCTTGGTAAATAAAAAAACCACCGCATAATAGGATGGTTGGAGGTTAGTACTTTGCACAACAACATGCTCAGCGACTATTCAATATATTCATCGCCCTCCAACCACGAGTTGGAGCATTAACGTCTGCGCAGACGGTTGTCGGCGAGAGTACTAATCTCGCATAATAGGTACCCTATTACAATTGGTATTATAACCTATGAAATTATTCATGCAATATAATTCACAAAAAAAATAAGATTTTTGTCTTATTTTTTTACCGCTTTAAAAAACTAAAAAAACACCGGCATTTGCCGGCAAATTTAACTATTTTTTATCCGGCGTAAAACAACCATTATTCCGGCCGGCGTCATACCTGGAATACGGGACAGATCTGCTATGTTTTCTGGACGTACCGCGTTTAATTTTTCAATCAATTCATTTGTTAAACCCGGTAATCCATCATATACAAAACCATTTGGTATTTTCAGTGCTGCATCACGTTTATATGCAGAAATTTCACGTTCATTACGTGCAATATAACCTGCATAAAAATCATCGTTTGTTTTTATAATATCTTGTTTTCTTTGCAATCTTTGTTCATATAATTTTTGTGATATTAATCCCAATTCAACACCAATTGGCCCAAGTCTGGCAATTGCATTATCTGCACGTAATTTTAATCTGTACTCTGACCGTGATGTAAACATACGATATGGTTCATCAACACCCAATGTTGTTATATCATCAATCAAAACACCAATCATAGAATTTGTTCTGTCTAAAACCAATGGTTCTAAATTCAATGCGTATGCAGCCGCATTTGCACCTGCAACCAAACCTTGGGCGGCCGCTTCTTCATAACCAGATGTACCATTGATTTGACCGGCAAAAAACATATACGCAATGTCTTTGGATTGTAATTTATCATTTAATGCACGTGCATCAATTGCATCGTATTCAATCGCATATCCATAACGAACAATTTCTGCGTTTTCTAGTCCTGGGATTGTACGAATCCATATATCTTGAATATCTGAACCAAAGCTGGTCGAAATGCCGTTTGGATAAATTAAAACACTGGTATAACCTTCGGGTTCCAAGAAAACATGATGCGATAAATGTTGCGGAAAACGCATTACTTTATCTTCCAAACTGGGGCAATATCTGGGACCTGTCCCCGTAATATCACCATTATACATAGGTGCGTTCGCTATGTGATTACGAATTATATCATGTGTATGTTCTGTTGTATGCGTGATATAACATACACTGTCATAATTATTGTTTTCATCACCATCCGCAAACCAATCATGCGGGCTGTCGCCCGGCTGAATTTCACAAACACTGAAATCAATTGATGATTTTTTTATTCGTGCAGGTGTGCCTGTTTTCAGACGCAGAATTTTAAACCCATTTTCACGCAATACATTTGATATGTTTTTATCAGGCGACTGATACGTACCGTCATCTTGCAGGCGACCAGATGGTATCTTTTCATTTCCACGTGTTACAACACCTGATAAAAAAGTCCCCGTAGTTAAAACAATTGCATTCGCAATGTATTTATTATTTATTGTTTTGTCTTTTATATTTAATATTTCAACAGGCTCAAAAACAACGTCCAGATTTTTTTGTTCTGATAAAATTTTTACAATCGCATTATGGTACATATCACGATCAATCTGCGCACGCAATGCCTGAGTTGCTGCACCATGTGTTGCATTTAATGTCCGCCAATGAATACCAGACATATCTGCGGCACAACCCATAACACCACCCAGCGCCGTTATTTCAGCCACCATTTGTGATTTGCCAGGTCCACCAATACTGGGGTTACAAGATAATGCACCCAAATCTGATTCTGCCTGGGTCAGTAACAATGTTTTTGCACCACGACGGGCAGATGCAGCCGCCGCTTCGACACCTGCATGACCACCACCAATAACAATCACATCATATGTTTCCATTAAAAACGACCCATTCCACCGTTTACATGTAAAACCTGACCGTTGATATAAGATGCTTCGTCAGATGCAAAAAATACACACGCGTTTGCAATGTCTTCTGGTTCACCAAAACGACCAGATGGAATTTGTGCCAAATATGTCTTTTTCAATTCTTCGGGCAAAACATCCGTCATTGGGGTTTTGATAAATCCAGGTGCAATTGCATTTGCCGTGATACCACGTGATGCAACCTCGGCTGCAATAGATTTCGTCATTGCAATCATGCCGCCCTTGGACGCTGCATAATTAGATTGACCCGGTCCACCAATCGCACCAATAATTGATGCCATATTTATAATTCTGCCAAAACGATTCTTCATCATTGGCATAATGGCCGCACGGCACATTTTAAAACAAGAACGCAAATTCGTATTCAACACATCATCAAATTGTTCATCTGTCATACGCATAAGCAATGTGTCTTTGGTAATGCCTGCGTTATTGATTAAGATATCAATTTTGCCGGCACGGGCAATTGTTTCACCAACCAATTCAGATGCACCATTATCAGACGCCAAATCACATGGAATTTTAATATATTCATCATCAAATTCAGCATTCATTTTTTCAATATTACGACCAGACACAACAACAGTTGCACCGGCTGTGCGCATAGTTTTTGCAATTGCAATACCAATTCCACCTGTGGCACCTGTGATTAAGGCAACACGTCCTGATAAATCAAACATATTATATCTCCAATTTTTGTGCGGTTATTTTATCTGTTATACGTGAACACAGACCTGTTAAAACATTGCCCGGTCCGATTTCAAACATTTCTGTAATTCCCAATTCTGCCATGGCAAGAACACTTTCACGCCAACGAACACCATGGGTCATTTGGTACACCAGTGCAGATTTTATTTCATTAACGTCTGTCAGTGGCGTGCATGTTTTATTTGATATCAATGGCACAGATGGTGCAACCATTTTTACACTTTCCAATGCACGTGCCATTTCTTCGGCTGCAGGTGATTGAATACGACAATGCACAGGTACAGATAATGCCAACGGCATAGCACGTTTGGCACCACGTTCTTTGGCCATATTCATTGCAACCTCTACCGCTTCTTTGGCACCAGAAATTACAACCTGACCTGCAGAATTATCATTTGCAACATCACAGCCTGCCACATCACATATTTCACGTAACGTGTCTATATCCATACCCAACACAACAGCAGTTAAACCATGACCAACAGGTACCGCCGTCTGCATGGCATTACCACGTGCACGCAGTAATTTGGCAGTATCGCCAACAGATAACGCACCGGCTGCACATAACGCAGTATATTCACCCAAAGAATGTCCCGCGACATATTCTGGAATCTGAACATTTCCGGCACGCAACATTGCAATAGATGTCGCCATAATTGCCGGCTGAACATTTGCAGTCAATGTTAATTCTTCGGCCGGACCATTAAAAATTATATCAGACAGTTTTTCGCCCAACGCATCGTCCACTTCATCAAAAACAGCACGTGCCGCAGCATTTGTTTCATACAATTCTTTGCCCATACCAACGCTTTGTGCACCTTGACCTGGGAATACAAATATAGATGACATATATAACCTTTTTTTATATTTCTGGTTATATTATAAACACTAATAATCTTAATCGCAAACATTAAAGTTATAGACACTATATGCGTATATGTTATACTTATAACGAATAAAAAAGAGGTCGTAGTATGATTGATAATAACGAATTAGATATAAATGACAAAAAAGATGTAACTGTTGTTATGGACGCTGATTTTGCTTCTTTATTGGGTAAAATACAACTGTGCAAACATGTTACACAAAGACAAGCACTTGAATTGCTTCATAAATTAGATATGTATCCAACACCACAAAAATCATGTCCAAAGGTTCTTGGTGCTTCTTATTCTTCAAAAGTAACCAATTGGATAAAATGGAATGAAAAACATTATAGGAATGAACTGGAATTATATTTGGAAATTGGCAAATGTATGAAATGTCAGAAAAAGACATCAGGCATGACACAACGCGACAAAGAAACACTGTGCGCAGAAAATATAAAATCTGGAAAATGCCGTGACATAATGGTTTGCAACACAGTTGGAGCCGTTTTATTCCCGAATTTATATCAAAAAACAAAATAAAAAATTGCAGGTATTTGCCGGCTTTTTTATATCTTTCTGATACTAAATTCACAGCCACAATAATTTTGACGGTAAAATTCAGATGTACGATTTATTTGCGTGCGTAAATTTTCGTCCCATTTAATTGGCATATACCGAACGTCTGAACATACATTTTGCGCAGATGTATCAACCTGAGTTTGGCTTTTGTGACGTGAAACACCCAAAACAGATGCAATTGCATTATATCCATTTTCACGTGCAAAATTTTCTGCACGGCGAAAACGATATTCAAAGCATAAACTGCAACGGGGACCACGTTCAGGGGCAGATTCATACCCACGCACAGCATCACGCCATGCGTCATGGTCATATTCCAAAACCGCGTATTTTACACCCAATTTTTCACAGTATTTTATTTGTTCCTGCATACGTTTTGTATATTCTGATTCTGGAAAAATATTTGGGTTATAAAACAGAACAATAAAATCAGACACGCCCGAAATTTGCCCGTCTGCCAATTGTTTAATCGCACCAGATGAACATGGTGCACAACAAGACAATAAAACAAGGCGTAGTTGATTATCTGACATTTTGCAACATTTTTGCTAATATTTCTGGAATTGTTCCGGTTGTTTTTGGATAAATCTGTTTCATATCCTTATTCACAACAATATCATTATTATCCAATTCATGCCAAAAAACATTTGTTGAAACAGGAAATATACATGGTTCTGTGGCACCCATTTCTTTCAGACCAACACAATAATCTGTGTGAACACCTGTCTGAATCGCAGATGCATTTAAATTCATACTATTTATTTCAGGAAAAAAACTGGATCTTGGATTACTGTTTTTAATTTTTTTCGCACTTGTGATTTCTTCTGCAACCCATAATGATAACTTTTTTGTTTTAACATTATGTGTTCTTAGACCTGAATTCATACAGTGATTTTCTTTTATTGTTTTGCTCAGTTCTATTTTATGAACATTTACATTATCGAATAAAAGTTTCTTTATATCTTCAATGTTTTTGATATTACTTTTTATTGTCAACCCGTCCAAATATAAACGCAGTGCTAACACTTCGTGCATTCCTGTGTTTTCTTTTTTTAATTCGGCCATTATTCTATTCCTTTTAATCTAATTTATATTCTGAACCGATATTATATTCTGCACCCAATTCAATTATGTTTTTATCATCACCCGACAGACCCAATTCCGGGGCACTGCACATCATGCCATACGATTCTGTGCCCGCAACTGTGCGTTGTACCAGCGGCTTTTTCATACCGGGTAACACACAACCAACAGGTGCCAAAACACCACGCAATCCAACACGTACATTTGGCGCACCACATACAATTTGAACAGGCGAACCCGCACCATAATTTACAGATAAAACATGCAAATCTTCACGTGACGCATGATTTTTTACATCAATAATTTCTGCAACAATTGGCTTTGGCGAATTGTCTTCTTTTTTCACAGTGTATTTTTCTGTCATTTCTGCGATTTTATCATCATCTATTCTGTTAAACAGATTTTCAGGCACTGTAAACGTCGCACCATCTGGGATACGATGTTCGTATTTTTCAGGCCATGATAAATCATGCGTGTCTGCAAAGATGTTTTGCATTTTTGCAGCGGCATCTGGAATAAACGGTGCAGATACACGTGCAAACAAATCAATCATTTGAAAACATTCATTTAATACATTGCCAGCCTTGGCAACATCACCATTTTTAACCAATGCCCACGGTTCGCGTGCCGTCATATATTCGTTACCGATGGCATATAAACCACGCAGTGCAAATATTGCATTTCTGAATTCACATGCGTCCAGCGCACGTGTTAATTCTGCGATTTTTTCGTTTAATTGATTTTCTAAATCAATATCTTTTTCACCGGCACTTGGTACATTGTCACCAAAATTTTTCGCAGTTAATTTACATACACGTGAAACAAAGTTACCCAACATACCGTTCAAATCTTTGTTTACAATGTCTGCAAAGCGTGAAATCGTAAAGTCCGTATCATCTGTTTCTGGGGCAGATGCCAACAGTGCATAACGCCACGCATCCGCAGGTGCATCACTAAGTGCATCGTTCAAGAACACACCATTACCCTTGGACTTAGAAATTTTGTCCCCATTAAAGTTCATAAAATTAAAGGCTTTTAATAAATCAACTGTTTTCCAATTGTTGTCCATTGCCAATTCTTGGGATGGGAAAAATATAGAATGGAAAGATACATTATCTTTGCCCATAAATTGCGTGTAATGAACATCATCACCGCCATGCCACCAATCTGCCCAATTTTCATTCGCAGCCTGGGAAATAGACACATATCCCCATGGTGCATCAAACCAAACATAAAAAACTTTGTTTTCATAACCCGGTTTATTTACAGGAATTCCCCATTTTAAATCACGGGTAATTGGGCCATCTTGTAAACCTTCACTTAACCATTTGTTCGCAATAGAAAGTGCGGTCTTGGGCCAACCAATACGTGAATCAATCCATGCACGCAGCGCATCTTGCATTGCACTGTATTTGAAATACAAATGTTTTGTTTCACGCATTTCAACAGGGGAATCCGGCACAACCGCACTGTGTGGATTTATTAATTGCGATGGTTCCAAATTTGCAAAACATTTATCGCATTCATTACCATACGCATGTTCATAACCGCATTTTGGACATGTGCCAACAACAAAGCGGTCTGCCAAAAACTTTTCTTCTTTGACAGAATAGGGTTGCATAGATACTTTTTCTTCTAGTAACCCACGAGATTCAAGGCGTAAAAACAAATCTTGAATCAATTTTTCATGCAATTTTGTGTGTGTCCGACCAAACAAATCAAATGACAAATTAAAATCTTTAACAGATTGCAACTGATACGCACGATATTTTTCAACATAATCTGCGACCGGCATATTTTCTTTGTATGCACCAATTTCACTGGCTGTACCGTGTTCATCAGACCCGCAAACAAATAAAACATCACGTTTCATTGCCCTACAAAAACGTGCATAGACATCACTGGGCAACAAACAACCAATTAAATGCCCAATATGCAGATTATTGTTTACGTATGGTAATGCAGATGTAATTAAATATTTTTTTGCCATTTTTTTGCCCTTTGAAAACTAACCAGGAAATTATAAAACAAATTTTGAATAAATCAATATTTATAAATCCTTGAAAAAACAAGTAAATATACTATATTCATAGTATCTTGACAGGGGTTGATATGGAATACAGAAAACACTTAGATAAAAACACTATAATATATCTCGTAAATGAAATCACTAAACATCATGGAATAAAAAACGTTCCTGTTTTGAAAGCAGGACGTCTTTTGTATTTACTGTGGTTAGAATACGCATCTTTATATCCAGAATATAAATACCCAAAGGATTCACCTATGAATAACATGAATTTTGTAAATGGTGAATCTGGTGCATTTGAAGAAATGTTTTATTCACATCATGACGAAATAAAAAAAGAAATTATGTCTGGTAACATTCCCACATTTTCACAAACCGCCTTTACACCTTTGGAGAAAATCCGTCTGGAACGGGCATTTGATACCGTACGAAAATGCTTTTCTGGGTACAGACAAAGATTTCTGTGTTCTTTTATTACATGTGAATTACCTGCATGGGGTTCAAAACGCAAAATTCATCCATTAGAATTAAACGAATCCGAACGCATAGCAGAAGTGAACGCTTTTGTTAAAAACCGTAATATGCTTATAAAAGATTTAAGAAAAGATGTATGGGTTCGAATTTAATATAAGAAAATTCATGGTGGGTGGTATTGGCAAGAAACCTTGAAAATCAAAAAGCTTGAATTCTCGGCTTTTTTAGCTACAACGCCACCTAAAAATCCCTTGCTTTTCCATGATGTTGTCACATAACTGGTCCCACCATGAAAATACAGGGATAGCTTACATCAGCATTTGTGTATTGTCAAGATTAAACAAGCATAAAATTCATACGCAGTATAAATTATTTGGGGGTTGCAGTTCTATTTATTATACAAACGGACAAAAATATGAAAGTCACAAACATTGAAGTAAACAACACAAATTACAATAACATCTCTGACCTTTTCAGTGCACTGGTTTCAATGACACTAGACAACAGATATATCATTGATGGTGTTCGCGCAGCTTATTCAGACGACAACCCAGACCAAAACGCAGTACACTATCCAGACGGCTTTCATTTCAAAGACGAAATAGAACAAACATTAATCAATGAACAAGTATTATCAGCACTAGCAAAACGCGCGCAAGAACACGACAGAAAAAAATTACATGATGCAGTAAAAAAAATTATGACATGCACAAATAATAAAAAATAAACAGTTCTAGAATATAGATAGCAGTGGTACTTACCGTGGATTCCGACCATTGTTATCTAGACTAATCGTTGGTTCGCTTTATTTGAGAAGTTTCGGTAAGTAGGCCCATCAAGTTAGCGAACCCTTGGTGGGTTCTTTTTATGGTCTTGCCTATGTGGGCGTAAAAAAAACAGCAAAATACTAGTTATTGCTGCGGGCCCGTTATACTCACAAAACCTGACCGTACCCCCACCCACCAAGGCGAAAAGGCGCAAGTTCGCTCTCGAATCCCGAGTTTTTTGCTCAGATTCTGACATGGCAGCGCCTGATACAAAGGGTTTCTTATACTCTTTTTTACATAAAGCCCTGTGACGCATTTTCAAAACCTGTCTTTTTGAAAATGCCAAAAGTTAGATTAAGTAAGATAATTTTTTGTAAAAATATAAAGAGATATATTATGGATTATTTAGAAGATGAAAAGAATTACGATAAAGAAACAGTTGAGCAGAATATTGCTCTCGCAAAATTTCTATGCAAGAAAGGATTTGTAAAACAATACGCTAAGCTTATGGAAATATTTGTTTGTGATTATATCAAGCCAGATTGCATGATAACAATACAGTTGCACTGGGCCCAAAAGACAAGAAGTATAAAAGAGTTTGAAACACACATTTGGTTCTATATGAAGTCGCTTGAGAAAGCACTGTTAGGTCGCAGATGGAATAAACATCCGTATCCTTTTATGCTGTTTTACGAAAATGGAAAAGACAGAGCAGAATATGGCGGACATATTTATGCAAACCCAGAAGAACAACAAAAAAAGAAAAATACAAAGAAACCTTGGCATGCGCATGTTTTATTCAATGCCACAAACCCACTGACAAGTCAAAAGCTTACACAAGAGCAATTAGAAGAAGCCATAGAACAAGCCAATCGTGCATATCGTAGTTATTTCCACCGTATTAAATCACCAAACATTCACATTACAATGCTAGAAACACCCGAATCCGTACAACGTACTGCTAGCTACTGCACAAAAGAGTTGTGGTGCCAATTTTTTCATCCAGACAACCCAATACGAAGCAAATTTTCTGGACAATTATTCAAATTACTCAAAGGCAACCTTGATACAAGAATTGAAGATTTTTCTCAAAGCATAAACCGCGCCTTTAGGGATTTTGAGCTAGATTAAAAACACCCCTTTCAATGCAGATTGGGGCGTTTTTTCTCTTTAGGTTCCCTTTTTCAAAAACAGTTGCTGATAATGGCTTTATAGGTTTTCTCGTCAATCTCCGCCAAGCTTTTTTTGCCGTCAGTAAATTTGATTGCAACCAGATATTCCCCTTTATTCTTTGCAGACAATCCACCAGCTAATGCACCAACGCCACCAAGCAACAGGCCGCCAACAACCGCTCTTGCTGCCCCTGATGTTGCTGATTTTCTTTTGTCTTCATTCATAACTTCATAGCTTTCAACAGTGTTTTTTGTAAGTTCTATCTTTTTGAAAAAACCAAGAACAAGAAAAACAGACCCCATGCTACGCATAAGACATTTTCCCTTGTAATCACCTTCTATTACCATGTTTTTTGCCATTATATTACCCCTTTTTGCTTGTTTATATTCTATCACATAACAAACGCTGATTCAAATCCTGTTGCGGCTGTTATCGTGTGCTTCTTGTGCCGTTTGGTGAAAAAACAACCTTTTGTCCTGTGCTGCTAATAACAATCGCATTCATGCCTTCCATATAAGCGTTTTTAGCATACATCACGCGCCCGCAATAATTTCCATGTATCGTCTCTACTATCACGTGCTCGCCTTCCCATTTGAATCTAACTGCCATATTTACTCCATAATGTTTCAAATCTTTGTTTGTATTCTTGCACTGGTTGAGATAAAAAGATGCAATTCTCGCTGTTATGCTTGGTTGCGCCCGTTGTCCAGTTATAACTGCCCGTCACGACATAGTTATTATCAAAGACTGCGAATTTGTTATGCTCAATATTGTATCCCTTATGTATTCTGATTGCTATCCCTGCGCCACGCAACTTGTCAACCAATGAATATTTGCCTTTAGCTTGTGTTCTGTCAGTGGCTATGCGTATTTTTGCCCCGCGGTTATGTGCTGTAATAAGTGCATTGACGATATTGTTGTTTGTTATTGAGTATATTGCCGCATCAATTTGTTGTGATTTTGATATGGCTACTATGATGTTATTTTCACACGCATGACTAGGGGAAAAATAAACCCTAACTTGGTCTGTCTGAGATGTTTTTGTGTATTCTGGGGGTATTATTTTGCATGTAATGACCAGTGTAAGGCATACACAGCAACAACAGGATATAAAAATGTGTCTCAGACTGTATTTTCTCATAAAAAACGACCACAAATAACAAGAAGTGGTCGGGCAGTTGATAAATCATAAACAGTAATGACTCCGTTGGTCTTTCGGCAAACCGTATTGTATACACCAACAGCTCCCCGACCATAGTCGTTGAGAAACGGTGCAGACGTATCCGCACATCTGAAACGATGCAAACATCTGCACCGTACTGTTTATAGAGCTTATCACAGCCCAAACCCAAATCTTTCTTGGATTCATTTCACATTATACAGCAACATTACAAAAAAGCAAGTTTTCTTAGTTATATCAGGTCTGAAAAAGGCAATGATTTGATGTAGTTTTCCATGTATGCCCAATCTGGATTACCGTCTTTATCAGCAGGAAGTTTTATGGCTGTTTCAAAATAGTTGGAATTTATGATACGTCCATAAGAATATTTGAATGTTTCACAATTTAGTATAGTGCTGATAAACAAGTACACATATTTGCTGGCGTTCTTATTTTTTAGACTCAAAGAATACGCATTATCAGCAATATAAAAATCTTTAGTTTGAACAAATGTCAGACCAGAATTTCCTACTCTTGATACAGATAAGCAGGGGGTTTTTTGTAGCTTGAATCCCTGAGTTTCTATTTCTTTGTTCAAATAACATAATATACCATTATTCAGGGAGCCGCCATTTACGCATGGGATATCCCCAGAATTTTTTTCCTTATGCTCTGCTGACAAATAACGCCCTTTAGACCACGTAAACAAATCAGATATTTTGAAAGTCTTCCACTTAGAAACGTCCAGCAGCATTTTCTGTGGTTTTACCTTTGTGTCTATCTTGCTGAAATCAATCTTGTAATTTTTTATCCAATCCGGCAATGGTGGCAGGTTGATGTCTTTTAGGGTTCTGTTTGCCTGTCTGCCATAACTATAACGATAGGCATTCATTTTTATCGCGTGACAATAGAACAGTTTTTCTTCCAGTGTCATTTCCTGCTTAGGTATCAACAGGTACAAGTCGCGCCCGCTATAAAAAGGCTTATCTTGAACAAATGTTGATAATACGCTGCCGCCACCTGCACAAGTCAAAATTCCTGCCGGCTGCGGCTCTTTCCCTGCAATTGGTTTTACTCTTGCTACAACGCCATTGTTTTCTGATGTGCGTGCCACAAAATTGACAGCATCATCAGCATCTGAACGTTCTAATCCATCCAGTTCAAGATTTATTCCGTATTTTATATCAAACAGTTCAGATACACGCATATTATTTACCCGTTTTTACAAGATACGCCAAATAGTTTTTCACAGTCTGGTCAAAATCCGCCTGAGCCAAGTTTGAATAGTCTGTTTCCATATACGCTTCGCACAACCATTCGTCATTCCAATCAACAGCTTTCTTGGCGGTCATACCATCTTTGACAATACGTTCACGATACAGTTCCAACCACTCTTTCTTGATGCTTTCCCACTCGCCGAATTTATCTATACGACCCAGCTTTTTTGCCTTTACGAAGCCGTCATTTTTATAATACCCAAAGAATGTCTGTTGTGTCGGGTCGTGCGGCTTATGAGCTTCCCAAACCATAACACAAACGTTTGTGCTGGCATTGTTTGAATAGAAAATATCGTCAGGCATAGAAAATACGGCTTTCAATGTATGATTTTTGAATAGCTGCTCTCGTTCTGCTTTGAATTTTGTTCCGATTGCACAGGACATAGGCACAACAACCACGCCCGTACCGCCGGCAACCAGAATGTTCAGCATATTGTTTACAAATTCCAGTTCGGTTCGGTCTTTTTGTGAATATGGTGGATTGATTAGTCCGATGTTTATTTGTCTGCCTTTCAATTCTTTTACTATTTCTGGGTTGAAACAGTCGCCAAATCGTATGTTAGACTTGCCATCGCCGCGGACAATCATATTTGCAATGGCCAAAGTATAAATGTCGTCATCAGATTCAACGCCATGCAGGCCATTTCTTTTTATGTTTTCAATCTCTGTTGCATTTGCCCCATTGAACATTTTAGACATGGCGGTGACCAAAAATGCACCTGAGCCACAACATATATCCACCACGCGACTATTCTTATTTACCTGCGCCAAATCACACATAAATTCGGTCAAATGCTGTGGCGTCAGAACAATTCCCAGTCCACTACCGTCACCGCCACTATATTTTACAAATTCATGATAAAATATTCCAAGTGCATCAATAGTGTTATCAGCATAGTCCATCATTGGTTTGATTTTCTTGTCCAGTTCAGATACAAACCACAACAACGAATTATCTTCACCCAATGGAACATCTTTCAACTTTGTATTCCGGCCAATGCTTGAGAAATGCGATTTTATGTCTTTGATTTTGTCTGCCCTTATATCACTATCTTCCAGAACACGATTTATTGCAGCATTCAACTGGTCAAGCAACGATGTAAATTTAGTGGCGTTATGATATTCGTCTGCAAACGCTTCGTCCTTCAAAGCAATCAATATACCGGCAATAAATACAGGTTTTGCACGTTCAGACATCTTTAGCGCCCGCAAGGAATCATGCATAGTTAGGGCCAGTTTTCGTATCTCGTCAATGGATGTCTTTTTGCTTACCTTTTCGCCTTTGACCATACGTAAATAGTTTTCTGGGGTATATAAAACATCGCGTGCCTTTGTCAGTTCCAGCGGTTTGTCCAGCCCTTTGTTCCAATAATATGCATTGGCCTTATAATTATCAGCACTTGTACCAGATACAGCAACGGCAATAACATTATAATGGTCTTTGATAAATTTGGCATAATATAACGCGCCATCTACGGCATATCCATCTGGCTGACCAAAATCAGGGCTTGCATGCTTTTTTACTGATGCTTTGCACTCAACAACCAGAACTGTATTTCTGTCCTTGTCAAAAGTCATAACAAATTCTGGCTTACCCATACCCTTGCCGCCACAGTCATAAGTATCAATATCGCATACTTTGGGCTTGCCGCCTGCACGCATCAATGCATCTTTCAACACACCGCTTGTTTTGGATGCATCAGACTGTGGGTAAACGTATCCCCATGTATTCTGCCCCAACACAAAATCCATTTCCTTTTGCGTCAGGTCTTCCGTCAATCTTTCGCTGGCCATGATTCTTTCCTTCTCTTGTGGCCATTATGCAATTTTTTCACTTGTTTGACAAGACGTTTTATTATTATTGCGAATCCGCCATATAGATGTTTTGTTGGTTTTATTGACTTCCCCACCCTGAATTGACAGTGTTTTTGATGTCCAAGCGAAGTCTAAGTAGGCATACCCACCCTAGAAAAATAAAAATTGTCTAAACAGAGTTATTTTCTTGACTTTTATACATAATATCGTATAATCCAAACAGATATAAAGATACAGTTTAGACAAAAGGACAAGAAATGAAGTTTTTGTATGCTCGTGTTTCTTCGCTGACTCAAAATGCAGACCGTCAGTTGACAGATAATGAACAGTACGACAGAACGTATGTTGATAAATGCTCTGGTAAGGATGCAGACAGACCGCAATTGAAAGCCTTGATGGACAACTTACGTGCAGGGGATAGCATCGTATGCCATTCGCTGGACAGATTGGCAAGAAATACATTTGACCTGTTGGAATTGGTAAAAAAAATCACCGCATCGGGTTGTTCTGTTGAATTCAAAAAGGAAAATCTGAAGTTTGAACCGAATAAAGAAAATAGTTTGAATAATCTGATGCTACAAATATTGGGCGCAATCGCTGAATTTGAACGTTCGCTTATCAAAAACCGTCAGGCCGAAGGTATCGCTATCGCTAAGGCAAAAGGCAAATTCAAAGGCGGTTCCAAAAAATTATCTGAATATGATGCAACAGAATTGAAAGAGTTAGTATCTACGGGCCGCATTAGCATAAAAGAAGCACAGAAAAGATACGGTATATCACGTGCTTCGGTATATAATTATATGAAATAACATCGGGGGCTTGATTAGCCCCCAGTTTTTAGTCTGTTTTTATTTTCGGTTTATATTTTCCACGTTGTTTACTGATTTTTTCTGGGTGTAAATACAAATCATGAATGACCGGTTTCCATTCGTCCAAATACAAAACATCTTCTGGATAATACATTTTGTCAGCGTTTTCTTTTATTTCTTCTGGGGTATAATCGGAGTAAAATTTTTCTGGCGTTGTTTCACCTTCCCAACCTATCAAGTGATTACGCATTTCTTTATCTATCCCTACCGCTTTTGCTGTTCTGTTGGCTGTATGCCGAAATGCATGAAAAGCATAGATGGTATCGTCTGTATCTTTTATGCCAATTTCGTTGCTCATGTATGTTTTTTGTGGACCGAAGAATTTAGTTGCAGGGTCAAATTTTGTTCTGTTGTTTGATGTATTATTTTTTTGTATGCGATGTTTTTCTGCTGACAAAAAGAATACGGTACGAGCAAAAATAAAATCAGTATCTGCCGCATGCACAGCTTTCTTTTTTTGTAAAATCAAGTCAACCAATCCCCATTCTATAAGTTGTTTTGAAATTGGCCATTTACGCTCTGTGGCGGGATTTTTCAGACGCTTATGTTTGTCATTTTTGCGAAAATGAATATACCAAATACCATCTACTTGTTTGAAATCGCCGAATTGTAAAGTGATTGCTGCGGTCGTTCGTGCGCCCGCAAATAAACCCAATAAATCAGCCAAAAAGATTTCAGGGTATTTTTGGAAACATGTGTTATTTGTGTCAAAAAGTTGTGCTAATTTATCTGATGTGTAAAACCCAAATTTTCTCCCTGCATTTTCATTATCGTTTGGCAGTTTGCTTAGTGGGTACTCAAGCTTTTCCTTCAAGTAAAAATCAGGTTCTTTCAGATATGCTTGGTTGACTAGTTTTATGAATTGGCCAATATATTCATTTTTTGTATCATTAGTCATACTGTTTGAGTTTTTTATATTTTTCGCAATCTGAGACATAATTGTTGGATTGTTGATTTTATCGTATGTATCGTCAAGAGTTAGACCAACCGTTTTTAGCCACCGATTTATATTGTCCGTTGTGCGTTCTTTGTGGGAATCTGCATTACGTTCAGTCATTTCTTCAACGATTGTACGTATTGGATGTTTTGGGATTTGCATTGATTGTGTGGCGGACGCAGTTGTCAAAGGCATGCAAACCGCTTTATATCTATCTTCAAGCTCTAATAAATTTTTGCTTCTTGTGCCTATTTTTGACATTGCAAATTCATACAATTTATAGATATGTGGGGCAAAAGTAAAGTTGTTTTCAGGCAGATTGCCGGTTGCCACCATTACTTCGTGATTGTACCTTTCATTATAGGCGATTTGCAATTTGTTGGCTTCTAATGATACAAATTTCAAAGTGTTTAGTATATTCTTCCCTGCCGACTGTTCTTCCCCATGGCAAGCTCCAATTATTTCTTGGCAACGTGCCAAACGGTCAACCAGTTCTTCGTCAGACAAATGTTCAAATTCTTTTGCTATAACATTGTTTGCAACATCGTCATTTGCTGAGATACGTGACTTATAATCATTTATATCATGTATGGATTTGTCGTAATTATCTGGTATATTTAGTCCGGCAATCAGCATGATTAATCTCCTTTTGTGTGTCATTTTTACTATTGCTGTATCAAAGTTGGTAGTCCCTAAACTAAACCGAATAGCCTTGAATGAACCGTCTGGCCGTTTTACTGCCATCCGAAAATAGTACATACCACCACGCATTACTAAATTTTTTATATTGACACGTCTCACCATTGGTCACACCACCATGAAAATAAATTTTGCCTATTTTTTCACAGAGGCAAACGTGTAAAAAGCCCAGAAAACCGCATATTTTGGCTTTGTGCGACTTTTTATCAATAATATAACACTTTTATGGAAATTCAAGGAAATTTCATGGTGGGTGGTATTGGACTCGAACCAACGACCTTTACGATGTCAACGTAACGCTCTAACCAACTGAGCTAACCACCCAATAAAGTTTGTCTGGGGTGCTATGTCCGCAACCCAAAGCAGAACGATTATAACAAAGAAATTTATATTTGCAAATATTTATCTTAATTTTGGCTGGAAATAATAAAAAAGATGTATTATAGTCTATGCACATTGCCGGTATAGCTCAGTTGGTAGAGCATCTCATTCGTAATGAGGGGGTCGTAGGTTCAAGTCCTATTACCGGCACCACAATAAAAAAATCGGCAATTGCCGATTTCTTTTTTTTAGACCAAACACGCCAATGTTGCACCCGTGTTCTTTAACATAAACCAACCAATACGATAATCTGTTGCGTATACAGTCAACATAAACAATGCCAATATACCAATTACCAATATTACATTTGCTTTTTTACCACGCATGCAATACAGCGATATGTTGTAAAACAAAAACAGAATGTAAATATCGACCAATAAACTGATAACCCAAATTGACGTACAATTAAATGCCAATGCATTTAAAACCAATATTACTGGGTATATAAAGAATATTGATGCCAATCCCTTAATCGCAATTTCCCAATCACGTTCACCACCGGTAACCTCGGACACCAACATCATCAATCCGCCCATAACGAACAACAATGCAACCGCCAAAACAGGAACAATTATAATTGCTGTAAATATTGCACCCAAAGTAATTGTGGCGCCACCCATTAATCTGATAAGCAAAACCAAACAGCCACCCAAAAGTCCATACAAAAACGCCTTTAACATTGATTCTTCCATGTTACCATCTGCAACAATTTTGGTAAAAAAGCGTTTCGGATTTACAATAACATTACGAATATGGTTTATGGCTTTTTTTATTTTTTTGGTCATATTTGCTCCTATATTTGATTATTTATATTTTTGCTTTATAATTATAAAAAATCAATGGAAAAATTATGATAAAAGTAACTATTGCAGGACGACCAAATACAGGCAAGTCCACATTATTTAATGCCCTGACGGGGACACGTGATGCGCTGGTTCATGACAGACCGGGGGTTACACGTGATACAATTTCAGGCAAATTTAAAAATCGTCCGTATACGCTGTATGATACGGCTGGATTGGAAAACGCACGCAGTGGTATTGCGCTGGATTCAACAAACATGGCAATTGATGCGATATCAAATACAGATGCGGTTTTGTTTGTTGTCGATGGTCGCACGGGACTTACCAACCAAGATTTAGACTGGGCACGTTTGGTACATCGTAAAACCCGTGCACCTATATTATTATTAGTAAACAAAAGCGAATCGGCAAAAAGACTTTCCAATATTCATGATTTTTATAAACTGGGGTTCGGGGAACCCGTGTTGGTATCCGCAGAACACAAACATGGATTTGACCAGATTTATGAATTTCTGGATAAAATCGCTAAATACGATTCAAACAATGTCATTGAAGAAGAAAGTAACCAACCTGATTCCAGAATTAAAATTGCCGTGTTGGGACAGCCGAATGTTGGAAAATCTACTTTTGTAAATCGCGTATTGGGTGAAAAACGTCAAATCGTTATGGATGCACCCGGGATAACACGTGATACTGTCAAAATCCCAACAACATTTTATGGACGTGATATTGTTTTAATGGACACCGCAGGCCTGCGTAGAAAGGCCGGGGTCACAGATGACGTTGAAACATTGTCCGCATTAAAATCACTGGACGCAATTGAAAAATCAGATGTTGTAATATTGATGGTTGATGCAACACGTAATATTGAAAATCAGGCACTGGGGATTGCTGCACGTGTTTATAATGCAGGAAAAATTCTGTGTGTCGCATTAAACAAATGGGATTTGGTCGAACCGGAATTACGTGATGAAAAATTATTAAAGTTAAAACACCAATTCGCAAATTCTTTTCATCAAATTATTAAACCTATGATATTGGCGGTGTCGGCCGAAACCGGTACAGGCGTTCAAAACATGTTCCGCAGAATATATGAACAATGGGATATATCTATGGCCCAGGCACCAACCAGTTTGATAAACAGAATTGTTGAAAAGTTGGTAGAACAACGCCAACCACCTATGTCACGCTTAAAACGTGCAATGAAAATTAAATTTGCCAGACAGACCGGTCGCCACCCTATGAAAATCACAATCAATGTAGGTGGGGCATCCGATATTCCGGAATCTTATACCAGATATCTTAGACGGGGAATTGCCACCGCATTAAAATGGGAACATTTGCCGATTATCATCGAATATGAAAAATCAGAAAACCCATTTGATTAAAAAACCGGTATTCACCGGTTTTTTCTTGTAAAAAAATTGCCTTTATAATGATATAATAGATCTTGTAACAGAGAGAATGTATATGAAGAAAAATTCAGATATTATTATATCGCTTAAAGGTATAAATAAAAGTTTCCCTATGGAACTGGGCGGTCAACAACAGGTTTTATTTGATATAAATTTTTCAGTCCGTGCTGGTGAATTTGTTGCAGTCATGGGGCCATCTGGGTCTGGAAAATCAACATGTATGAACATTATCGGGGCATTGGATACACCAACATCTGGGGTATATGAACTATATGGCCGTGATGTAACTGGATTGACACCGGATGAATTGGCCATTGTTCGAAATGAACATATTGGATTTGTTTTTCAACAATTTAATTTGCTGTCAAAACGCAGTGTATTAGATAACGTTATGTTGCCATTGATGTATCGCGGGATGCCAATGGATGAACGTGTACGTCGTGCACGTGAAATGCTGAAACGTGTGGGGTTGGAAAATTTTGAATCATATCTGCCAACACAACTGTCTGGGGGTATGAAACAAAGGGTTGCAATTGCACGTGCATTGGCAGGTGACCCAAAATTAATACTGGCAGACGAACCAACAGGTGCGTTGGACAGTAAAATGGGAAATGAAATTTTACAATTCTTTAAAAAACTGAACAAGGATATGGGTATTACAATCGTTATGATTACACATGAATTTGATATCGCAAAATATGCAGATAGATTGATTCACATCCGTGATGGACGTATAAACTATGACGGTCCAATTCCAAAAAATGATTCAAAACTATAATACGGGGAATTTAATATGACATTTAATGATATTATCAAAGAATCTTGGTTATCTATCAGTGGAAATAAAATCCGTTCTTTTCTGACTGTATTGGGCATTATTATCGGTGTTATGGCGGTGGTGATTATGGTAGCGGTCGGGGAAACAGTGCAAAAATCTATTACAGACCAATTTTCATCATTGGGAACAAATACAATTATGATTCGTGCCGGTGCCGCACAACAGGCCGGTGTCAGAACAGGAAACAGAAATACACTGACCATACAAGACGCGGAATTTATCGGAAAATTACCAGACGTTATGGCAATAACCCCCGTGCAAAATGGTGCAGCCCAGGCAATTTACGGAAACAAAAACTGGGGTACATCTATGGTTGGGGTGTATCCTGATTATGCGACTGTACAAAACATAGAAATAGAATACGGAACATTTTTTGATATGTCCGCTGTACGTAACGCATCAACATATGCAGTCATCGGACCAGAAACAGCCGAAGAATTAGGATTGCCTAAAAATCCAGTTGGTGAAGTAATACGTGTTCAAAATACACCTTTTGTTATTATCGGCGTTACCAAGGCCAAAGGTGATTCCGCCATGGGCAGTCAAGACGATATGATTATTATACCAATTACAACACTAAAAAAACGATTACAGGGTTCACGTTTTCCAAATTCTGTAAATATGGTCGCATTAAAATTATATGCAGAATCTGATAATAATCTGGCCATTGAACAAATATCTATGTTATTGCGACAAAGACACAGATTAAAAGAAGATGCCGCAGATGATTTCCAAATTATGGATATGAAGCAGGTTATGGAAACAATGAATACTGTAACAGGTTATTTAAAACTGTTATTGATTGCAATTGCCGCCGTATCATTGTTGGTTGGTGCAATTGGCATTATGAATATGATGTTGGTATCGGTGGCTGAACGAACACGTGAAATAGGAATCCGCAAAGCAATTGGTGCACGTGAAAAAATGATTATTATTCAATTCTTGTCTGAATCTGTTTTGATTTCATTTATCGGTTCTATGATTGGGTTAATATTAGGGGTCGGACTGTCACAGGGGGTCGGACGATTTATACTGGGGTACAATGTTCCATTCAGTATATGGCCGGTTGTTTTATCTGTTTCAGTGGCAATTATTGTCGGATTATCTTCGGGCGTTATGCCGGCAATGAAGGCTGCAAAATTAAACCCAATTGACAGTCTGCGACACGAATAAAAATTGCCGGCATTTGCCGGCTTTTTTTTATTGTTTTGCGTTGCAATATTTTGCCACAGGACAATTTGCACAATCAGGTCTTAACGCTTTGCATACATAACGACCGTGCAACACCATCACATGATTTACAATTGAATGATATTTTTTAGGTATAATTTTTAATAATTTGGCTTCTACTTTTTCTGGGGTGTTGTCTGTGTCGTTTACCCAACCATATCTGTGCGCATTACGAAAAACATGTGTATCAACACCAATATGTGGTGCATTCCACAAAACATTACATACAACGTTTGCAGTTTTTTGACCAATACCTGGTAATTTCATCAATTCATCACGATTGTGATATTTTTCTGAAAATGTGTCTGTTATATTTTCATCAGATAATTTTTGTGCCAAAGCAATTATGTTTTTAGCCTTGTTATTAAAAAAAGAAATAACTTTGATATATTCTTTTAATCCATCCAACCCCAACTCCAACATTTTTTGTGGTGTTGGTGCAACCGCAAACAGGGCAGGGGTTACTTCGTTTACTTTTTTATCTGTTGCCTGGGCAGATAATATCACCGCCACAGCAAAATTAAATTCATTTGTGTGATATAACTCTGACCGTATTGTCATATCAACTGTATTTGGAACATTTTCAAAATATTGCTGGGGTGTCATAGTGTTATTACCATCGTTTTAATATTTTAAAATCAGGATTTTTTGATAAAAATTCATTAAAGTGCGATTTACACAAATCGTCACAACCACTGTTACATTTCATAACCGCCATTTTAGAATCACTGTCTATAAATTCAGTATGTTTTATACTTGCCATATCAAGCCATACAGGTTCTGGATTTTCTTGATTTGAAATCATACAAAAACATTGTGAAAAATATTCGACATTTTCTTTATTGTTTGTTTTTGTTGTTATCTTTTGTCCATCTGCACATTTACCAAAAACAGAAAAATTTTGTATTTCTGAATATTCCGATATTTGTGATGTTGTAGATTTACCAAAATAAAACCATCCAAAAATTACAGCAACAAAAAAACAAATATATAAAAACATATGTTTTTTATTCATTATCAATCCTTTATTTCTGATTTTGTTGCATTTCGGCAATTTGTTTTTGTTGTTTTTCCAGTCTGTAATGAATTCGCTGTAATAACCGAGTAGCCAATTCTATGTCTTTTGTAAAGCTTGCTTGTTTTGGACAATATTTATCATCAACCAAACATTCCGCCCTGTTGCATTTGCCACCACGTGTTTGATAAGCACATTGTTTGTCAATTTGTGTGCAATAAAAATCATACATCCAAGGTGATTTATGAATACCTGTTGCCACATCTATAACACGCGGCGTTTCATTGTGGATATTGTACAAATATTCTATCAAGAAACCCATTTCAGGGTATATAAGTTCTGCCGCAAATTTACATTCAGAACCTTCGTTTAAACCATCGGTTTTACATTGTCCATTTGGTAATTTATTTGGACATGTTGTACTGATATTACCACAATATACGCAAGTTTTTCCCATGTTTTCACCTTTGGTTATTTTGTTTTTCAATAAAATCTGTCAATCTTTTAAGTGCCTGGTTATTTTGCATTCTTTGTTGTTTTAATTGCTTTAAGAAAAATATTTCTGTTGCAGTCGGGTTAAGCATTATTTGATGTTCGCATTCTTTATCAGATAAACACTGATAAGAATCCGAACAAAATGTACAATCTAATGAAAATTGCTCGCAATACTTTGGCAAAATTTTCTCCCTAGGCTTTTGTTATATCAATTGATAATTCGTAACCTTCTATTTGGGTTTTGTATTCACCATCACCCATACGCATTTCAACAATCAATGCATCACGCATGATACGTTTTTTATGCATATCCATGGCAATTGCCAATGCCGGGTCCGCAGAATATGTCAAAATTATTCTGTCAGATACATCCAAACCTGCGACTTTGCGTGAATCTTGGATAAAACGCAGTGCATCATTTGCCAAACCTTCGGCGATTAATTCTGAATTAATATCTGTATCCAAAACAACAACCGCTGTATTATCTGGCAATGCAGCCCCTGAAATATCACGACGAACAGTTAATCTTTGTTCAAATTCATCTGAATTCAATGTGTATCCAGCGGTGTTTAATTTACCATCTATTATTTCATATTCTCCACGCTTTACAGATGGGATTATGTCTTTTAATGCACCACCCAGACGTGCACCAATTTTTGGTGTAATCAGATAAACAAAACTGTCCGCAACGTTTGAAACATTGTCATCAAACTTTACAGATTTAACATTCAATTCTTCTTTGATAATGTTCGCGTATTCTGGCATGTTTACACCCGCAATTGTCAAATAATTTAATGGCAAACGATTACGCAGTTTATATTGTTCACGTAGTTGTTTTCCAACAGATACAATTGATTGAACACGACGCATATCTTCTACAATATCTGTGTCTATATCACCTGTTTCAGGGAACGTTGTTAAATGCACAGATTCGGCCCCTGTCAGATTTGTATATATGTAATCTGATATAAATGGTGCAAATGGTGCCAACACACGACAAAACGTTGTCAGTACCGTGTACAACACATCAAACGCACATTGTTCTTCGTCCCAAAAACGGGCACGTCCACGACGAATATACCAGTTGTTTAATACGTCTAAGAAACGTATAAATTCTTTGGTTGCAACATCTGGTTTATATTCATTCAATGAATTTTTAACAACATCTGTTAAAACATTTAATTCTGATAAAATGTATTTATCCAATGCGTTATCTGACGCGTCTGTATGACGTGCAGTTATATTGCCTGCATTCGCATATAACGTAAAGAAGTGATATGCATTCCACAGTGGTGTTAAAATTACTTTACCGGGATCCAAGAAAACTTTACCTTCGTTATCAATTAGCACAGGTTCTGTTTTCATAAAGTTTGACCCCAATATAAATAAACGAACCGCATCCGCACCGTATTGTTCAATTTGTTGTGATGGGTCAACATAGTTCTTTAATGATTTTGAATATTTCTTTTTGTTTTCATCAACCATTAAACCGTTAACTGATACGGTCTTGAATGCAGGTTTATCAAATAATGCAGTTGCCAATACCATTAACGCATAAAACCAACCACGTGTTTGATCTTGACCTTCGATAATGTAATCCGCAGGGAAAGATTTTTCAAACGCATCTTTGTTTTCAAATGGATAATGCAAAGACGCCCATGGCATAGAACCACTTTCCACCCAGCAATCTAATACGTCTGGAATACGGGTCCAACCATCACGTGATAATTTATCCAATGTTGGGCGATGTAAATCATTAACCGGCACGCCGAAAAATTCTTCCAGTTCTGCGATTGAACCAAATACTTTGATTTCGCCATCTTTTTCCCAGATTGGCAAAGGCATACCCCAGAAACGATTTCTGGATATTGACCAAGGACGCGCATTTTCAATCCAAGAACGGAATCTTTCACCCGCAGATGTCCATGTTACTTTGGCATTATTTGCCAATAATTTGTCTTTAATTTTTGGAACGTCAATATACCAAGAATCAGTCGCACGTTGAATTAATTTTTCTTTACTGCGGTCGCCAAATGGATAACTGTGTTTATATTGTTCTTTTTTGACCAATTTACCATTTGTTTTCAACCAATCTATTATCTTTGGTGTGGCTGCAAATATATTTTCGCCTGCAAAATCTGCAACCGTTTCATCAAAGTTACCATACGTATCAACGTTTAATAATACAGGGAATTTTGCATCAACATTTTTTGCCGCCCAAAAATCTTCGGAACCGTATGCAGGTGCGATATGTACAATACCTGTACCATCACTGTCTGAAACATAATCCGCAGGTATTACCTGAAACAATAATTCAGATGTGCCTGCATAATATGGGAACAAAGGACTATAATGCAACCCAACCAAATCAGAGCCCATAACACGACCGATTTCAGTCGCATTTGCAAATTGTTTTTCATAGGCTTTTAGGCGACTTTCTGCAACAACATAAACTGCACCATCTGTATCTTGCATGCGTAGATATGTCATTTTCGGATTTACTGCCAACGCAGAATTTGCAGGCAATGTCCATGGCGTTGTTGTCCATGCAATTGCCCTGTCCCCATTTTCCAATTCAAACCATACAGTTAATGCATCGTCAACAATTTCACGATAATCTTGTGATGCTTCGGAATTAGAAACAACTGTGCCATTCACCCAATCGTATGGATTAACACTGTAATCTTTATACAATAGGCCTTGGTCGTACAATGATTTCAATGTCCACAACATTGACTCCATATAATTTTTATCCATGGTTCTATAACCATAATTATCACCAATATCAACCCAACGCCCCATACGAGATATAAAACGATTCCATTCATTTGTATATGTCATAACGTCTGTTCTGCACATATCACAAAACGCAGCAATACCATCATTTGCAACGATATCTTTGGCACGTCTGCCTTGATTTTTTTCAACAGAATTTTCAGCAGGCAACCCATGACAATCCCAACCTAATTCACGCTTTACATAACGACCATTCATCGTTTGAAAACGTGCAACCATATCTTTGACCACAGTTACACCCAAATGCCCCCAGTGTGGCAAACCATTGGCAAAGGGGGGACCATCATAAAAACAAAATGGTTCACCTTGTTTTGTTTGTCCCAGAGATTTATGGAAAATATCGTTTTTATTCCATGAGGCCAATATAACCTGTTCCAAGGCCGGGAAATCTGGACGTGCTTCTGTTTTTGGGTATGACATAATAAATTACTCCGTTTTTATATTAAAAAAGGCGCCCATGCGCCCCAGCAACCGCCAAAGCGCAGTTACCATTTATTTAATAATAATTATTTGTTGTTGCTTCATACCATGCAGTTTACAACCTAAAATCATAAAAATCAAGGGGTGTATTAAAATTTGACAAAGAATTTTTTTATGGTATTTTTGCATGTAAACAAAGGCAATAATATGGATTTACAAGAAAAATATACGACGTCTGTTGATAAGTTAACTTCTTCCATACGACAATGGTTAAAAATGTCGTACGTAAACAGAACAACAAAAGATGAAAAAACAAATACATCTAATATTTATTTTACCGTAGGTGATAATGCCCGAGTAGAGTGTACTTTTACTGTTAAAAAAAACAATCAAGATATTGAACCTATTGGTTTTTTGGCCAAGGGTGTTAACGTTTATTATGAAACCAATGATGAAAAAATAGTAAAAATATTATATGATGTTTTTCAACAAGAATATGACAAACATTATGAACGAACTTTGACTGAACAAAAAATTGAAAAAATTGAAAAATTTAATACATTTTTAACAAAACAAATTCAACAAAAGGGAAAATAAAAATGACATATCAAAAATTATTAGAAATTATAAAAAATGCACATACAATTAAAAAATGGCCAAACGAATACCGTATTTATTCCGAAGGTGGTTTTGGTATTGTTAATTGTGGTATAAATGGTCAGGTAAAATCATTCGTAACAAATTTAGATGGTGCTTTGTATCATTTTAACGCAACAGAACAAAAAACAGTTCAATCTGCAATTGATTTACGCCATCAACAAATAAACATAAAAAGCGGATTTCAAAGACAAAAAACAAATTAAAAAAACCGGCATTTGCCGGTTTTTTTAGTTCTTTTTTCTGACCTGGATATGTACATCACGTAATTGTTGTTCTGTAACATTTGTTGGTGCACCCAACATCAGGTCTTGGCCACGTTGATTTGTTGGGAACGCAACAACACCACGCAGATTTTGTTCACCCAATACGATTTGAACCAATCTGTCGATACCAAACGCACAACCACCGTGTGGTGGGGCACCGTATTGGAATGCTGTGTACATACCGCCAAATTTAGCCTTTACAACGTCTTCACCGTAACCGGCAATTGCAAATGCTTTGACCATAACTTCTGGGTTGTAATTACGCAGACCACCACTGCAAATTTCTGCACCATTTAACACCATGTCAAATTGGTTTGCTTTGATTTTAAGTGGATCGCCATCTAATTCACCTTTTGGTAAACTGAATGGATTATGCCCAAAATCAACATTGCCTGTTTCTTCGTTCAATTCATACATTGGGAAATCTTCTATCCAACACAGGCGGAATTCATGTGGATTGATTAAACCCAAATCTTCGCCCAATTTATTGCGGATTTTACCAGCCGCCTTGGCTGCGGATTCTGGTATATCACAAACAAAGAACAATGACGCATTGTCACCTGCAATTTCATGCAATTTTTCAATACGTGCACTGTCTAATTTTTTTGCAACAGGGCCTTTGGCTTCGTCTGCGAATACAATGTATCCCAATCCGCCCAATCCCAATTCTTTGACTGCGAATTCACCCAATTTATCAAACCAAGAACGTGGTTTGTCTGCACTGTTTGGTGCAGGTATGGCACGAACAACAGAACCATTTTCAATCGCGTTCGCAAATATACCAAAATCAGAACCACGGAAAACTTCTGTTACATCGTGAATAATTATTGGATTACGCAAATCAGGTTTATCTGAACCGTACTTTAACATTGCATCATCAAATGGAATATGTGGTATTTCATCAGATATTATTGCGTCTGGTACAAATTCACGTATCATCGCAGGGATTAATTCATCACCAACCGCCTGAATATCACGCAAATCTACAAAAGACATTTCTAAATCCAATTGATAAAATTCCAACAACCTGTCTGCACGCAAATCTTCATCACGGAAACAAGGTGCAATTTGGAAATATCTGTCAAAGCCAGAAACCTGTAACAATTGTTTAAATTGCTGAGGTGCCTGGGGCAGGGCATAAAACATGCCATGATGATTACGTGATGGAACGATAAAATCACGTGCACCTTCTGGGCTAGACGCGGTTAAAATAGGTGTTTGGAATTCTGAAAATCCCATATCCCACATTTTATCCCGCATAAACTTTACAATGCGGTTACGCATTAAAATATTTTTATGCAATGTTTCACGACGCAGGTCAATATATCTGTGCTTTAATCTTAAATCTTCGGCAACAGATTCATCATCACCAAAAACTTGAAATGGTAAAACATCTGAATTTGTCAGAACTTCAAAAGAAGTCGCCTGAATTTCAATTCCACCTGTTGGAATTTTTTCATTAACCGCAGATGCGTCACGTGCAACAACAGTACCTGTGATTTTAATAACGGATTCTGGACGAACTTTTTCCAAGTTTTCATCACCACCATCAAAAACAATCTGGGTAATGCCGTAATTATCACGCAGGTCAACAAACAACAATGCCCCATGGTCACGTTTACGATGAACCCAACCAGACAATGTAACTGTTTCACCAACGTTTGCGGAATTTAATTCACCACACGTATGTGTTCTGTATTTTGATTTCAAAGATAACATTTTGGTCCCTTTTTATTTTCGGGCACAGAAAAAATTGGATTTTCGGCACCCATTGTTTGTTAAATTTCAGGGGCGCAGATAATTTGTTTGCGCGGTGCCACCCTGATTTATAACTTTTCATGCGATATGAACACTCCGTGGTTGTCAGGCACATCAATGCGTATCATATTTGCAATATGGGTGAATTTTATATCAGAAAAAATCTATTTGCAATAAAATATTCTTGATTTTTATTGAACCTGCCGTATAATCAACTGCGTTATTTAAATCGCCCTAATAGTCTAGTGGTAAAACACGTCCTTGGTAAGGACGAGTCGCAAGTCCGATTCTTGCTTAGGGCACCATCCGCTTTCGCTTACGCTACAGCGAGATTGGTTTCGCAGAAAGCAAACGAAGGTGTAGAGTTAGAGAAACGGATGTCTCGCTGTAATGAACGTAGTGAATGAAAGCGGACTTCTGATGTTTTATGTGTATATTCTACAAAGTATAAATTTTCCAGAACATTTTTATGTTGGTTGCACTAATGATTTAAAAAGACGCTTAAAAGAACATAATAACGGTAATTCTGTTCATACAAATAAATTTAAACCTTGGGATTTGCGTGGATATATTGCTTTTGACAGTGAGGAAAAAGCACAAATTTTTGAAAAGTTTCTTAAGACTGGTAATGGCAGAATTTTTCAGAAAAAATATTTTTGATGATTATTCCTGTTCTGATAATTTCTTCACAAAATTCTTACCATTCGGATAAAAGGGCTATATAATCTTCAACAGTTGCTTTGGAGTCCGTTGAGTTTCGGCTCTGGGGCACCAGAAAATAAAAATTCCCGAATTGGGAATTTTTTATTGTCTTCTTTTTCTGAATTCGTCCAATGATACAACACGATCTGGGTCTGGAACAGTTCCGGGTTTTTCGTCCAATGGTAATTCCATGTCGTTGTCCGCAGATTGCTGTTGAGGTTTAGGCTGAAAAGACAACATAAAATCAACAGACGGATCTTTGAATTCAACCAATGCAGAAAATGGTACACGTATAAAATACGGGCGACCATCAAATGTTAACTGAACACCAAATTCTTTGTCCGATACATGCAGGTTATTATAAGAATATTGCAATACAATTGTCATAATATCTGGATATCGTATACGCAAGAAATCCGGCAACACAACCCCAAAATCACGTGTACGAAATGTGATAAAAAAGTGTGTCCCATCACCCAACCCATTAAATTGAGCATAAATCAACGCATCTTTTACAACAGATTTTAATGCGGTATCTAATAAATTTTGATAATCAATACGTGCCATGTTTTTTACTCCCCATATACTATATTACTTATTTGCCCATCATGGCAAGTAACAAATAACGCATTTGAAACATCTTGGAAAACTTCTTGGTCCAAACCTGTGGCCCAAACCTGGGCATTCAAGTCATGTAATTGTTGAAAGAATTTTAAACGTGCAGAATTATCCAAATGTGCCGCCGCTTCGTCTAGTAAAATAATAGACGCACGACCTGTCTTTGTAAACACCAATTTTGTATGTGCCAATATCAAATCTATTAAAACTGTTTTTTGTTGGCCTGTACTGGTTAAATGTGCAGGTAATTCTAATTTTTTATTAAATACACCAAAATCAGATTTATGTGGTCCTTCAATTACCATTTTATCGCCAACCAAAAATCTGTTTTCACGCAGGTAATCCATATACACCCTTTCGGCATCCCCCGCAGTCATTCCGTCTATTAACATTTGTTCTATTTTTCCAGAAACAGATACCGCACAATCAGATAGAAAATAATTTAATTCGCCACAATATTGAATTCGTGACGCAGATATAGTAACTGCAACACCTGCAATTTGTGTATCCAGTGCATCCAGCCAATGTGCGTCCGCACCAGATTTTAACGCATATGCACGTTCACTAAGTAATTTAGATAATTTTGCACAACGACCCATATGCGACACATCAAAACATGTGGCAAGTCTATCAAAAAATGCACGCCTGTCAGACGCACTGTCTATGAATAACCTGTCTTCTTTTGGGGTTAACCATACAATATGTAAATGTTTTGATAAATCTGTAAGCGATGCATTATCACCGTCTATTTTCGCACGTCTGTTACTGTCACCCGATGTATATTGTACAGATAATTCCGTTTCATCGACAAGCCCTGCAAAAACAGAAAAACCACCATTGCCTGTAAAACGTGCAATATCAGACATTTGGGCACCACGCATTCCACGATCACCGGACAATATTGATATAGCCTCTAGGATTGCGGTTTTGCCCGCACCATTAGGGCCTGTAATTATAATGTTATTGTGACCATGTGTTGTTATGCGACACATGCTGTGATTTCTGAAATCTGTTAAAGATATAGTATTTATCATGATTGATATAATACACATTTGCATGTTTATTTCACAACAAAAAAACGTCCACAAGGGACGGTTTTTTTATTGTGGAGGCCTGGGTCGGAATGTTCGCATCGCCAATGGCGACCGTTGCTAAACGCAACTTGACTCACTGCTTGCAGTGGTTTGCTGCGTGGCAAAATAGCACACGCCACTTGCAAACCTTTGCGCGCATGCGAACCGGTGCCGGTTCTCCACACCAAAATTTCACAACAAAAAAAACGTCCACAAGGGACGGTTTTTTTATTGTGGAGGCCTGGGTCGGAATCGAACCGGCATCCAAGGATTTGCAGTCCTCTGCATAACCACTCTGCCACCAGGCCTAAACAGCAGAGACATATTACGCAAAAAAAAATTGTATTTCAAGATAAAAATAGTATATAATGTAATAAATTACTTATGAGAGAGAATATTTAATGAAAAAACTATCTTTTTTTCTGGGATTATTGGCGCCTTTTTCGGCATTTGCTGCGATTGATGATTGTATGACACGTACAACTGTCCCAGAAGATATTATGAATTTACCGCAAATAATCGAAATGGGATTGTGTCGAAACCCACAAACAACCGCATCTTATTTATCATATCAATCCGCCAGATTTTCTAAAAACGCAAGTTATGCAAAATATTTGCCAAGTGTTAGTGCATCGGGGTCTGCATCACTGCCGTATCGCAATCAAGACTGGGGTGATTGGTCGTATGGGGCATCGCTGTCTGCGTCTTATTTAATTTTTGATTTTGGTAAAAGATTATCTGACGTTAGTCAAACCATCGCCACATGGCATGCCGCAGGTTTTGAATATGATGAAACTGTACAAAATTATATTTACAGTTTGATTGGGTCTTATTATGCATTATTAAATGCAAATGCCGACGTTAAATCCGCAGAAATGTTACGTACTGTTGCACAAACTGCACGTGATACCGCACAGAAAAAATACAAGGCCGGTTCTGTGGCACGCGCAGACGTATTAAAGGCAGACACAACATTAGCCAGTCGCGATTTGGATTTAGAACGCGCGAAAAATAATCGCGAAATTGCCAAAGGTTCTTTGCTGAACAAATTATCTTTCCCGGCAGACCAAGATATTAAAATCGCAGATATGCCGTCGGAATTTGGAACGCCACAAGAAACGAAATCTTTGGACGAATTGTTTGAACAGGCGCAAAAAACAAGACCTGATTTGTTGCGTGCAACTGCAAACAAAGAAGCCGCATGGCACCGCAGAAACAGTACTTTTTTAAGTAATTTACCATCTATTTCTGCATCTGGGTCTTTGTCATGGAACGATACACCATCTGAATCTTTTGGGGCAGGGAGCGATAACATCAGTGGCAGTATCGGTATACGTGCATCTATGCCATTGTTCGCAGGATTTGCAAATATGTACAATCTACGCAGTGCCCAGGCAAATTACGACCGTGCAGTTGAACAAGAACGTGCAACACAAGATAATGCGTCACTGGACATATTTACCGCATATCAAAATTATAAAACTGCACAAACACTTTTGAAACAAACTGAAACACTTTTGAAATCTGCAACAGAAAGTGAAAAAGTAACCGCAGGTATGTACAAGGTTGGTCGTGCAACTATGTTAGATTGGCAAACCGCACAATCTGAACTGGTCAGTGCAGAAAAACAAAACAATGCCGCAAAATATGATTTATTCACTAAGCGTGCCGCAGTAGCATTGGCGGTTGGCGAAATAAAAACAGAACTATCCAAGGAAGAAGAAAATGTCGAAAAAGAATAAAAAAAATATACCACAACCAGAACCAAAAGTTAAAAGACCATCTGTTATATGGCGTTTTTTGAAGTTTATTTGGCGTAAAAAATGGTGGATTTTACTGATTGCGTGTGCGTTGGTTGCAATTAAATTAATATTTGGTGGCACAACAGATAAAAAACAAGAATTCGCAACCGTAAACATAACACGTGGGGATTTACGTCACGTGGTCAGTGCAACAGGGGAAATCAGACCTGTAAACACTGTAAACGTTGGATCCCAGGTATCCGGCACAATTGATAACCTGTACGTTGATTTTAATTCCAAAGTGAAAAAAGGCGATGTATTATTAACGATTGAACCGTCTGTTTTACAGGCAACCGTTGATGAATCCAAGGCGTCACTGGTCAGTGCAGAATCACAACGCAATTACGCCCAGGCAGAATATGAACGTAATAAATCTTTGTATAACGATGGCTTTATTTCACGTGCAGAAATGGAAAAATCACAGACAACATATGAACAGGCAGAACAATCTGTAAAACGTGCACAATCACAATACGAACGTGCAGTAACAAATCTGGGGTATGCAACAATTTCATCACCTGTGGATGGGACCGTTATTTCACGTAAAGTTGATGTTGGTCAAACCGTAGCCGCATCATTCCAAACACCAGATTTGTTCGAAATTGCTGAAGATTTAACAAAAATGCAAATTGAAACATCTGTGTCTGAGGCAGATATTGGGGTTATCAAAGAAGGTCAAAAGGTTTCATTTACAGTTGATGCATACCCAACAGAAGATTTTGAAGGTATTGTTCGTCAAATAAGATTATCACCAACAACAACATCAAATGTTGTCGTGTACACTGTTGTTATTGATGTTGATAATTCTGAATTACGTTTAATGCCTGGTATGACTGCATTTGTTACAATTATAATTTCAGAAAAAAATAATGTTTGGAAAACTACAAATTCTGCTTTCTTGGTACGTAATTTTAACAATATTGTAGACGAACCAAATGGTGCGACACCGGCAACCCATTTGGCATTATTGCGTGATGGGCAGGTTGTATTTATCCCTTATTCAAAAGGATTGGCAACTGCGACAGAAACAGAAATTATTTCTGATGAAATTAAAATGGGCGATAAAATTGTAACAGGACGCATGGGATCTTTGAAACCCGCAAATAACAATAACATGAATCCAATGCGTGGTGGCCCCAGACGATAAATAAAAATCCCCAAACGGGGATTTTTTTAATTCTTTAACGACAACATTAAACCACAATGATCAGTCGGTTTTTCGTCCAACCTTGGTTGCATATCTATTTCACAATTTTTTATCATTTGGGCGGCGGTTTTATTGCATAAAAAATAATCCAAACGCAGACCTTGTTTATTCCCAACAGTATCACGACCACGATATCCATACCATGTATACCCCACTTCATCTGGGTGCAAAGTACGCCATGCATCAACCCAACCCGCATCCAACCATTTGTTCATTATTTCACGAGCCTCAGGTGCAGAAATTGCAACACCTTCATAACCTTTGGGATTCCAAATATCCCTGTCTTGTATTGCGACATTAAAATCACCGGCAATAATAACAGGTTCTGGGGAATCCAGATATTGTTCTATGTATTTTGTAAATGCATCCATCCATTCCAATTTATATGGAAATTTTGGAGATGTAACCATATCACCATTTGGCATATATACATTTATAAGACGTATACGACCATCAACAACACATTCCAAAAAACGTGCGTTTACATCTGGATATGTCGGCAATCCACATGTAACATCTTCGATAGAGTACTTTGAAAAAGTCGCAACACCATTCCAACTTTTTTGACCAAATACTTTTATATTATATCCAAATTCATCAAATAACATATGCGGAAAATTTGCATTTTCTACTTTTAATTCTTGAACCATTATTGTGTCGTATTCGCCACGACGTAATAAATCAATAAAACTCTGTGCGTGTGCACGTATAGAGTTGATATTCAGTGTCAAAATTTTCATAATTGCAATCCTATTCTTTGTTATGTATAATAGCGACAGTCCGATATAAAAACAACAAGGAATTTTATAATGAATATGTATCAGTTACTGGAACAGACAGCACAAAAATATCCAGATAATTTATATCTGGTTCGTGAAAATGTTTCATACAAAGATTTTATAAACTTGGTTAAGGCACGTGCAGCATCATTGGATGCAGCAGGTGTTAAAAAAGGTGATGTTATTGGTATTTTATCCCACAATATCCCAGAATTCCCAATCACAATGTTTGCGATTTGGTATCTGGGCGGTACCGTATTGTTATTGGATACTAATTTAACACCATTTGAATATGACAATATGGCATCTATTACTAAATGCCAGTTAGTATGTGCAGAAAAATCATTTGTTTATAAAACAGATAAATTTAAATTTTATGAAATCACAAAAAAAGATGGCAAAGTAAATCCAGACTTAAAACCCGCATCCGTTGAATCTTTGGATATTGCAACTATGTCATTTACATCTGGGTCAACAGGTGTACCAAAGGTTGTGCCACTGACACACTTTAATATTGTAGAATGTACAAATTCTTTGGAATCAATGGCAGAATGGATTAAACCAGGTGATTATTTATATGGTTTCTTGCCTATGTATCACGTGTTTGGTTTTGCGGTTGAAATATTGGCAACATTACATTATGGTGCCGGTGTTTTATTACAACCAACAATCAATCCAAAAGAAATTATGGCAGACTTTAAGAAATTTAAACCTCAGGTCATACCTGCTGTGCCACGTTTATGGGAAGTTTTCCGCAACAAAATTATTGATAACGTAAAAGCACAGAAAAAATGGGGATTGGTTTCTTTTGTATTAAAATATGGAAAACAATTACAAAAAATTGGCCTTGGATTCTTGGTTCGCAAAGTTCAAAAACCTATTCTGGACGTATTTGGTGGACGTGCACGCTTGTTGATTGCGGGTGGTGCGGCAACTAAACCAGAAGTAGAAACATTTTACGAACGTTTGGGACTGACATTTATTCAGGGGTATGGACTGACAGAAACAGTTGGACCAATCTGTATTTCTAAACCTACTAAAAAACGTTTACCATTTGCATTCGGTGGACCAACATTGAATAACGAATGTGAAATTCGTGATAAAAATGAAGAAGGTATCGGTGTATTATGGTTGCGTGGCCATCAGGTATTCGGTGGTTATCTGAATAATGATGCAGTTAACGCAGAAGTATTTGATGAACGTGGGTTCTTTAATACAGGCGATATGGTGTTCATGGATAAAAACGGTGAATTACACTTTGCAGGACGTAAAAAACAAGTTATCGTTTTGGACAGTGGTAAAAACGTTTATCCAGATGAACTGGAAGCTATGTATATAAAAATACCAGGGGTAAAAAATGTTGCTGTGTTTGAACATGTCGTCAAAGATAAAACTGTTACATACGGTGTATTCAGCGTAGAAGATGGTATGACAATTGAAAAACTGGGGGCTGAAATTGCTGCGGCAAATAAAAAAGTTGCCAGTTATAAATGGGTTACACACTATGCAATGACAACAGAAGATTTACCTTTGACCAGTACACAAAAGGTAAAACACCATGTAATTCGTCAGAATTTAATTGATGGTAAATACCCAGATAGACACGAATAAAAATCCCCCGTTTGGGGGATTTTTTTTACAAAATTTTAATTTCACTTGGCAATAAAAAACTCCCAATACTGGGAGTTTTTTTAACTATTCTATACAGCAGTTTACTGCATTTTTTACCCAACTTTTCAGTTTTGACATTCCGCCTTTGCCTTTTACAGTAGGCACAGGTTCGGCAACAACTGCTTTGTTTTTTTCAGGTGTTTGTTTTTCTGTCTTTGGGGTAACCTTTGCTTTGCCTGTTTTTTCACCATTCAAAATACCCATATTCAATCCCCAAAACATACAATACAATTCATAAGATTGATCAAATAATTCGTATGCTGTTTGTGTATCACCAGATGACAAGGCTTTGGTTCCTACTTCAAACACACGCATTGATGCAGCCAGTAAATGTTTTGATATACACCAAACTTCGCCTTCGTATGCAGGTATAATTTTCAACATTGCGTTTTTACGCATTTCACGAACCTGGTTTATCAAATCATAATATTCATGTTTACCAGTCTTGGCACCAGAAAACATTAAATGTTCTTCTATTGAAATCAAATTCATAATTGCGATTGTTAAATCTTGGTCGCTGGATAAATCTTTGGGATTTACCTTTTTCGCAGCATCTAATTTTTCAACAAATTCTTGTACACTTTCTATTTTCTTCATATATATCACCTTTTGATATTATTAAAAACAAATCATCATTATATAACTGGCCAAAACCAAGGCAACAACCGGCAACACAACCTTTTCAAACGGGAAATGTGCATGCCCGCCATTTTTCTTTTTCATCCATTGATATAATTTTGATGTTAAAATAAATAATCCTGCACCACATAATGTTCCAAATAAAACAGGATCCATTACCAAAGAACCACAAATCAAAGTTGGATTATATTGTGTTACACCCATATAAACAAAACCAATCATTGCAATTGATAATAATATTACCAATACATCACGACAAAAAAAGTGCCAACCTTTTTTATCCATAAACTTTAATGTCCAATATCCCAACAACGTCAGCAACGCCCCAGCCCACAATCCAACAACACTGTCTGGAACACCCAAGCGACGTGCAATATCCAAACCCGCACCAATTGCGATTGTACATACAGGACACGCAGGATTTGCAAGCACAGACATTGGTAACATAGCAACCAAAAAACCAAAAATTTTACGCATATCTTTTTCCCCTTGTAAATATAACGTGCATATTATTGAAAATATGAAAAAAAAAGTCAACTATACAAAAATCCTGAAATAAAAAAGACCGGTTTTTACCGGTCTTTTTTATCATTTATCACGTATTTTCGCATTACATTTATTTTCAACAGAATTTATGACAGATGTTTGCAAAGATTGCAGGTCTGTATCTGACATATTTTCACGTGGTTCTATCGTAATTGTAAACGCAATCGATTTATTACCATCTGGTAAATCAAACGCATCAAATACAACTACATTGGTAATACGACTGTCTGTGCTTTGTGCCACAGATGTTAATTTTTCAGCCGGCATATCACTATCTACTATGAACGCAAAATCACGTGTTATAGGCTGGAATTCGGACAATACAGGTTGTTTACCTATACGCTTTGATGGCAAATCTTTTATATCATCAACAATTGCAATCACAACGTTTGTTTTTATGCGTAATTTTTTTGCAACAGATGGATGTAATTCACCAAATTCTGCAATTGTTTTTTTACCCTGCATAATACGTCCATAACGATATGGATGTGCCCACATTGGTGCGTTTTCTGAAGATATAGTAAAACGTTGTCCCGCCATCAATGCAATCAAATCAGCCTTGACGTCATAAATATCAACATTACGATTGCGACGTGTCCAATGCTTAGGTGAATTACAGCCGGTGCGAACAATACACAATTGGCTATGTTGCTGACCCGGCATATCACCATCAAATACCGTTCCCAATTCAAAAATATTTAAATCTGGGTATCCACGTTTTTCGTTATTAGATACAACCATTAACAAACCATACAACAATCCATTACGCATAGTGTCATAATCAGATGTTATCGGATTTGCAATTTTTATATTTGCTTTGTCAGACAACATTTGTTCAATCGCCATATTACCAAAACCAAATGAACGACATTCGTTTAATCCACGTGACACCAATTGTTCTTTGATATTAAAATCATGTTTATTATGAACATGAACATCACCAAACGTATGTGATTTATCAACAGACACTTTGTCATAACCGTGTATACGCAATAAATCCGCAACAATTGTTTCTGGTATTTCAACATCTACACGTGAAACAGGTGGTACAACACACCATTTTTCACCATTATCTGTTATTGTATAACCCAAACTTTCCAGAATTTCACGTTGATATTTCGGTTCCATATCAACACCTGTTTTCTTTGCAAAATAATCAGGTGTGTATTCTATTTTGATATTCGGAACAGGATTTGATCCTGCAACAAAAGTACCAACAATTGTGCCACCACATGCAGACATAATTATATCTGATGCCATTTGTGCAGCCATACCTGTTATACTTGGATTTACACCACGTTCATATCTGTAAGATGCATCTGTTGATATTCCCAAACGTTTAGATGTTTTACGTACAGAAACAGGATTAAAATATGCACTTTCCAGAATAATATTTTTTGTATTTTGGGTTGTAGAACCGCGTGCACCACCGATTACGCCAGCCAATGCCAAAATACCAGTGTTATCTGCGATAACCATATCTGAATCTATTAATTCATGTGTATTACCGAACAAGTCTGTAAAAAGTTCGCCATTTTTTGCCATACGAACAGTTATATCACCGTCTATTTCATCTGCATCAAAACAGTGCATAGGTTGTCCAATGTCATAACAAATATAATTTGTAGCGTCCACAGGGGCATTTTTCGGATTTATACCAATAGCCGCCAAACGTCCTGCAATTTTTTCATGACTTGGACAAACATTTATACCGTGAATTTCAACCATTTTATATGTTGGACATTTGTCTGTTTCCAAGTGCACTTTGCGTGCGCCATCAACCTTTTTTAATTCAGAAACATTATGTGGCATAAATTCGCCAATGCCCGCCGCAGACAAATCACGTGCAATACCACAAACAGATAAATAATCAGGTCTGTTTGGTGTTATACCTGCATCAAAAACTGTTTTTGATTCAATTACAGGTGTACCAATTTTAGTATTTTCAGGTAATTCTATAATACCACTGTGGTCATCATTTATCCCCAGTTCTTTACCAGAACACATCATACCATCTGAAACAACACCACGTAATTTACCAGATAATATTTCATGTCCATCAATTATACAACCAGGAGTCGCCAACGCAGATATCAATCCAACACGTGCGTTTGGTGCACCACATACAACCTGACGCAGGGCGGGTGTCCCATCATCAACCTGTAATACGTGCAGGTGATCACTGTTTTCATGTGCTTTGCATTCAACAATCTTTGCAGCAATTGGTGAAATAGGGGATTGCAAATCTTCTACTTCCAGTCCGATACGGGTTAATGTATCAGATATAGTTTGTGCATCTGCATCTGTTTTTAGATAATCTTGTAACCAATCATATGTCCATTTCATAATTATACCCCCATATTAAAACCCAGCACTTTTTAACCAGCGCACATCATTATTGTATAAATCACGCAAATCAGGCAGGTTGTATTTCAACATTGCCAATCTGTCCCAACCAAAACCAAATGCAAAACCTTGATATTCATTTGGGTCAACACCACAACTGCGTAATACGTTTGGATGAACCATACCTGCACCCATCAATTCCAACCATTTATCATTACGCCACTTCATATCAACTTCTATGCTGGGGTCTGTAAATGGAAAGTATGATGGACGAATACGTAATTCAACATTTTCTATTTCAAAAAACTTTGATAAAAACGCACGGACATCTGCCAATAAATCTGACATTGTAACGTTTTTATCAATATATAAACCTTCTATTTGACCGAACATTGGGCCATGTGTTGCGTCCCATTCTTTACGATATGTTGACCCAACACCAAACATTTTAATAGGCACACCATCACTTTCCATTGCACGAATTTGTATCGCAGATGTTTGTGTACGTAAAACATTTCCATTTTCAAGAAAGAAACTGTCTTGCATATCACGAGCAGGATGATGCATAGGTGTATTCAAGGCTGTAAAATTATGCCAATCATCTTCTATTTCTGGACCCGTATACATCTTATACCCAAAAGATTCTAATATAAATGCAATTTCAGATAAAGACTGGGTCAATGGATGCAATGTTCCACGGTTCTCAGGCATTGGATTTAAAGATACATCCAATTTCTGTTTTTTTAACCCATCCATTAAAACTGCATTTTCTATTTCAGATTGACGAGTTTTAAACAAATCACGCAATTGGGTATTTTCCAGATTTAATGCCACGCGTGCATCATTATCCAGATTTTTCATTTCTTTTAAACGTGCGGTCATTGTTCCGTTTTTACCGAACGTTGCTGTGTACAACGCCTGTAATTCTTCCAAATTATTTATATTTTTTATTTGTTCCTGCATAATTTTTTACCTTATACGATTATTAAAAAAATAAAAGCCATCATTTGACGGCTTTTATTATTACAAAATGATACCCTGCCGACAAGGTTTATTTACTTGTGGCACTGATAAATCGTTTTGCTGTATCAACCAATTTAACAAAATTTGCATCGCCTGCATATGCCATTTCGGCCAAAACCTTGCGGTCCAGGGCGATACCAGCCTTTTTCAAACCATTCATAAATTGGCTGTATGTCATACCATTTGCACGTACAGCGGCATTAATACGTACAATCCACAAACCACGAAATTCACGTTTTTTAACACGACGATCACGGTATGCGTATTGTCCTGCCTTTTCTGTTTTTTCACGAGCAGCACGATATGTCGAATGATGACGACCCAAATAACCTTTGGCGCGCGCCAATATTTTATTATGTTTTTGTTTTACGGTTGTTCCGCGTTTTACTCTTGCCATATTGTAACCCCCTTAATTATTTCAAACCATATGGTGCCAAGATTTTAGCCTGACCAACCATGTTATCGTTCAAATACTGTGGCTTTGCACCTGCTTTGTTTGCACGCGCAGATTTTTTACGCAACAGTTTCTTGTGAGAGTTACGTGCAACACGGATTTTACCGGTCGCAGTCATTGACGCACGTTTTTTTAAGTACGACTTTGTTTTTAATTTTGGCATTTTATTATCCTTTTTTTTTAGATAGTTTACACGTCTGATGGCAATGCCTTGCCACTTCAACTGTGCTATATTCTGGCACAAATAAACAAAAAATCAAGTTTTTATTGAATATCTTTCTTTTTATGGTTAAAGTGTCCTGTGATGAACCAAGCCAAAACATCTTCCAAAATAAATTCTATTTTTCGTGCGGTGACCACTGCTGCGGTGTTGCCTGTGTTGTTTATTTATATAATGGTCGCAAAACCTGATTACAAGATTATGAACATGTTATCTTATATCGTTTTACCTGTGGCTGAATTTGTTGGTGATGTTGTAACATGGCCTTTGCGGGCGGTCGGTAATTTAATTGAAAATATTTCTGAAACATCTAATTTGCGGGCTGAAAATGAAGAATTACGTGCAAAATTAGATATGGCTTTGATTAATAAAAACAATTGTGATATAGCAATCGCAGAAAATAAAAGATTAGAAAAAGAACTGGATATAAAAAAGCATCAGCCATATGATATGATTGTTGCCGATATAATACATGATAATAGTGCCATTGGACATCGTACATTTATTATAAACCGTGGCGAAAAAGACGGTATTAAACAAGGTATGGCTGTGGTCAGTACTGATATGAAATTAGTTGGTATCATAGCAGACAGTGCAAATAATTTCTCACGCGTGCGGTCATTAACTGATTCTGATACAAATATTGCTGTGCGTGTTGCAGGATCCGAAGTGTATGGTTTTTTAACAGGAAATGATTCTAGGCGTCCAACAATGGGTTTTTTCAGCGACCCTGAATTTCAACCAACAAATGGTATTCATTTAATAACCAGCAATATATCTGGTATTTTGCCGGCTGGGATTTTAGTTGGTACATTAACAGATAAAAAAGATGTTAATATTGTACCTGTGTCAACATTATCACGTGTAATGATATTGAAATTTAACACACCACAAAACGAATATAAATGAAACGGAATTTAATTCATTTTTTACGTATCTCTTTTCCGTTTTTATTAACGGTTGGGTTGTGGCGATTATCCGTACCTTTTTGGAATCCGGCCGGAATTTTGGCGATTATACCTATATTTTTTTGTTCTTTTATCAAGCCTGTAAAATTATTTCATATTTTTTCTATGATAATGTGTTTGATTATTGATTATAAATTTGGGACTGTTTGTTTTTGGTTGGCTATGTATTGTTTATTTTACACAATAAACAGTTTTCAAAATATTATTGATATTACACATACTCAAAAAGACGGTTTGTTTACATTTATATCTTTTTTTGGTGTTTGTATTTTAATTCAAACAATTGCTGATTTTACATGGTTAAATTTACTTCGTGGTATATGGATTGTTTTATGGGCAACCGTTGTATATGTTCCGACTGTAATATCTATTAAAAAGGTGTGTAAATATGATTGATATAGAAGTTTCACGCACCTTTGATAGACGCAGTGCATTGTTTTTAACAACAGGTGCTGTTTTAACATCTGTGTTGATATTACGTATGTTACATATGCAGGTGTTTAAATATAAAGACTTTAAGAAAAAAAGTGAAAAAAACCTGTTTCGTATTCAGATAAATATGCCTGAACGTGGGCAAATTTTGTCGCGATTTGGAAAACCTATATCACGTGATGCACCTATATACAGAATTTATATAATTCCAGAAGAGGCACATGATTTAGAAAGTCTTTTAAAAACCGTTGAACAGGATTTAGATTTACAACCAAAACGTATAAAAAAAATTCGCGAAAAAATAAAAAAACAGATGAAGTTTCAACCTGTGTTGGTCAGTGAAAACACAGATTGGAAAACTTTGGCAAAATTACAGGCAAAAAATATTCCAGGACTACATATAGAAAGTGGTTATGGGCGTTCGTATGAATTGGGGCCTGCTGGGGCACAAATATTTGGATATGTTGGTGACCCGAAAAAAACTGTACCAAATGCACCTTTTTTAACAACCGGTATTACTGGATTGGAAAAAAGATACGAAGATGTAATGAAGGGTATTCCTGGGCAAACCGTTATGTTAACAAATGCGGTTGGTCGTGTTACAGGTGAAGATGATTCACAATATGTCCCGCCAACAACAGGTGGAAATATAAAAACAACTATTAACGACCATATTCAACGCGTGTTGCATGATGCATTAATTGTTCATCGTTCCGGATGCGGGGTTGTTTTAGATATTGATTCTGGGGATATATTGGCGATGGTTTCTGTCCCCAGTTTTGACCCTAATATTTTCAGACAAGATGATGCAGATGAATATGTAAATCTGTTAAGAAGTGATATTGCCAAACCTTTTATGAACAAAGCAATAGAAGGTCTGTACCCCCCAGGTTCTACGTTTAAAATTGTTGTTGCATTGGCTGCATTAGAGGCCGGTGCAATAACAGAAAAAGAAAAAATTTATTGCCCCGGTTATTGGGATTATGGTGACCGCAGATATCACTGTTGGGAACACAAAGGTCATGGTTATGTAAACCTGGAAAAGGCATTAAAACATTCATGCGATATTTATTTTTATCAGGTGGCACTGCGTATAGGTATTGATGCAATAAAACAAATGGCATTAAAATTGGGGTTAAACGAAAAATATATGGATGATATTTTATCCCGTGAAATGCGTGGTGTTATTCCTGATAGATACTGGAAAGAGGCACAAATTGGTTCAAAATGGGTTCATGGGGATACTGTTATTTCTGGAATTGGTCAGGGATTTATTTTGACAAATTGCCTGCAATTGGCGGTTATGATGGCACGTACGTCTTCTAATAAAGTTGTTGTGCCAAGATTGATAGATAATGGTGAAAAGGTGAAATTTGACAGTTTAAATTTACAACCTAAAAATATAAAATTTGTTTTAAATGGTCTGGAACAGGTATTAAAACCAGGTGGAACAGCCGCAGGCAGTGCTATTAATGTAAAAGGTGCACGTATGGGCGGAAAAACAGGTACATCACAGGTACGTAGTATTTCCAAAGAAGAACGTGAAAAAGGTGTTTTAACAAACGAAGAATTAAATTGGCATATGCGAAACCATGGATTATTTGTTGGATATGCACCAACTAATAATCCAAAATATGCAGTTTGTGTTATAACAGAACACGTTGGTTCCAGTACACCTGCCGCCAGAACAGCATCAAAAGTTATGAGGGAATTATTAAAACAATGATTAAACAAACACGTGTTTCTAATGCAAATATGATGCATTTTTCTGAAAAACTTAATCGTTTTTCATGGCCTATGTTTGTGCCAATGTGTATGATTTTAACATTGTCTATTGTTGTTTTATATTCTGCAGGTGGTGGTCATTGGAGACCGTATGCTTTATCACAACTTATGAAAATTATAATCAGTTTTGGTGTATTCTTTTTTGCCGCGTTTACAAACATAAAAACATGGATTAAATCTGCCTATGTTATCTATGCGATTGCACTGATTATGATTATTATGGTTACTTTTGTTGGGCATACAGGTATGGGTGCACAAAGATGGTTAAATCTGGGATTTATTCATATTCAACCATCAGAACTTATTAAAATTGCGCTGGTGTTGGCATTGGCCCGATATTTTGCATGGTTTAATTCCGTGGAACTTGGGCAATTTAAAAATTATTTAATTCCAGGTTTAATGTTATTGGTACCATTTACATTAATTGTGGCACAACCTGATTTAGGTACTGCTTTATCACTGGGTATGATTACAGTTGGTATGTTTTATATTGTCGGTGCAAATAAAAAATGGTTTATTATTGCCGCGATTCTTGGGTTGATGGCGGCACCTGCGGTTTGGTTTGGTGGCCTGCATGATTATCAACGTGGACGAATTATTACTTTTTTAAATCCAGACAGTGATGTTCAAGGTGCAGGTTACCAAATAACCCAGGCAAAAATCGCTTTTGGTAGTGGCGGTATTTTTGGCAAGGGATATATGCAGGGTTCACAATCTCAACAATCTTTTCTGCCTGAAAAACAGACCGATTTTATATTTACTATGTTGGGTGAAGAATTTGGATTTATTGGTGCTTTTAGCCTGTTATGTATTTATACATGGATTATTATGGTGCTGTTTTGGTGTGCAAAAACATGCAGAAATAGATTTGGACAATTGGTTTGTTTTGGTTTTATGTTGAACTTTTTTGTTTATTACTTTATAAATATCTCGATGGTTTTGGGATTATTACCAACAGTTGGTGTTCCATTACCGTTGATGTCTTTTGGTGGCAGCAGTTTATTATCCTTGATGTTTGGATTCGGGCTGTGCCAAAATGCGTACATTCACAAAGACCATCAATTATCTGCCAAAGGAAGTTAAAATATGAATTTACTTATCGTTGAATCACCATCAAAAGCGAAAACTATTGAAAAATACCTGGGGTCTGGTTGGCGGGTTATCGCATCTGTTGGTCATGTTCGTGATTTAGTTCCTGAAAATGGCAGTGTTGATACGCAAAATAACTTTGAAATGCGTTGGCAAATTATGCCAGGAAAAGAAAAACAAATTAAATTAATAACTGATGAATTAAAAAAAGCAGATGCTGTTTATTTGGCATCGGACCCTGACCGTGAAGGTGAGGCTATTGCATGGCATTTATTAGATATATTAAAAAGTAAAAAACTGTTAAAAGATAAAACAGTTTATCGTGTGGCGTTTCATGAAATTACAAAAAAAGCTGTGCAGGCGGCTATTGAAAATCCACGTGAAATAGATACTAATTTAGTTGATGCGTATTTGGTCAGACGTGCATTAGATTATTTAATTGGTTTTGGTATTTCTCCATTACTGTGGCGTAGAAATCTGGGTAAATCTGCCGGACGTGTACAATCTGTGGCGGTAAAACTGGTGGTTGATCGTGAAAAAGAAATTGAAAGTTTTAAACCTGTTGAATATTGGTCTGTTGGGGCTGTATGCAATATTAATAACAGTAAATTTAATGCGAATTTATCACAATTTAATGGTCAAAAAATTGAAAAAATGACCATTGAAAACAAGGATTATGTTGATGAAATTTTAAATAAAATTGGTCAGCCTGATATATCGGCCACAGTTATAAATATAGACAAGAAAAAAACACAACGTAAACCTGCGGCACCTTTTACAACTTCAACGCTGCAACAGGAAGCCGCACGTAAATTATTCTTTGCATCAAAAAGAACTATGTCGGCTGCACAAAAATTATACGAAGCAGGACATATTACATATATGCGTACAGACGCAACAAACTTGAACGCAGATGCGGTTAATGAAATACGTAAATTTATCGCCAATGAATATGGTGAAAATTTTGTTCCAAAAAATCCTAATGTGTACGCAACAAAATCTAAAAATGCCCAGGAAGCACACGAAGCAATTCGCCCAACACATTTTGATGCACCTGCAAAAAATTTATCAGGTGATGAAGCAAAATTATATGATTTAATCTGGAAACGTACAATTGCATGTCAAATGACAAATGCGGAATTTGATTCAGTTAGTGCAGATATTGAAACAAATAATAAAATATCTGTATTTCATGCAACAGGTTCAACCAGAACTTTTGACGGGTTTATGAAAGTTTATACCGAAGACAAAGATGATGAAGACGATAAAAAAGAATTAAAATTACCTGTATTAAATAATGGTGATATTATAAATATTTCTGAAATTATACCTGAACAACATTTTACCCAGGCACCACCAAGATATACAGAAGCGTCTTTGGTTAAAAAATTAGAAGAATTGGGGATTGGTCGTCCTTCTACGTATGCAACAATTATGTCAACAATCGTTGATAGAAATTATGTAGAACAAGATAAACAACACAGATTCCATCCAACGTCTGGTGGATGGGTTATCGCGTCCTATTTATCTAAATATTTTACAGATTTAGTTGATGTAAACTTTACTGCAAAAACAGAAGATACATTAGACGATGTTTCAAATGGAAAAACAGATAAAATTGATGCATTAAATGAATTCTGGAATCCTACAAATAATATGATTGATGGGGCACGCAGTGTAAAAACCAGTGATATTATTGATGAAATTAATTCTTTTATGTATGTTCATCTGTTCGGTGAAAAAGGTAACGTGTGCCCAGAATGTGGTGGAAAATTAGGTATAAAATTATCTAAATTTGGACCTTTTATTGGTTGTACTAATTATCCAAAATGTAATTATACAAAACAATTAAATAAAGATGAAAAAATCGTACAACCCACAGAATCCAGCGTAGAGAGAAAATCAGGTAATATTGATTTGGGTGATGGTATTGAATTTCGTATCGGAAAATTTGGTCCGTATGTAACAGATGGTGTAAAAAATGTTTCCGCAAAACAATATAACGCAGATACAATTACATTAGAAATTGCACATGATTTATTACATAATACTGTAAAAAAATCAGAACCTATTAAAATCGGTGAAAATCCAGAAACTAAAAAGATGATTTATTATTATCCAACCGGTCGTTATGGGGCATATATTTCATCAAACCGTGTAAATGTTTCTGTGTCTGAACAACCTGATTTAGAAACCGCAATAAAAATGATAAATAACAAAGCAAAGAAAAAATAATGGCGCCAACAAATAAATATAACTATTCAAATTTCACAGACGAACTGCGTGCACGTTTGTCTTTGGTTGATGTTATTGGCCGTCATATTCCATTAAATAAAAAAGGACAAAATTATTGGGGTTGTTGTCCATTTCATAATGAAAAAACACCCAGTTTTTCCGTTAATGAAGAAAAAGGTTTTTATCATTGTTTTGGTTGTGGTGAACATGGTGATATTGTTTCTTTTACCATGAAAATGAACAATATGGATTTTAAATCTGCTATTACAGAATTGGCAAATCAGGCTGGATTAAAAATGCCTGATTATAAACCACGTGACCCAAAAGTAATAGAACGTGAAGAATCTTTGTTTGATATTTGCGAAAAAGCAGCTCAGGTTTACAGTGAAAAATTATTTACCCCAGATGGCGCGCATGCGTTGGAATACGTGCGTAAACGTGGTTTTACAGATGATATGATTAAAAAATATCGTATTGGATACGCACCAAAAAATAATGTTATCGCAAATAAATTTTCAACATCTAAACTATTGATTGATTCTGGATTATGCAGACGTGGTGATTTTAATTTATATGATTTTTTCCGTGATAAATTAATGTTCCCTATATTTAACGCCAAAGGTAAAATAGTTGCGTTTTCAGGACGTTCTTTGGATGGCAGTGAACCAAAATATATAAACACACCTGATACAGATATATTTCATAAAAGACAAACTATATTTGGTTTTAATTTCGCACGTGATGCAATTCATCGTGCAAACAGAACTATTATTGTAGAAGGGCAAATTGATGCAATAAAAATGCAAGTAAATGGTTTTCCAGAAACCGTGGCACCATTGGGAACCGCACTGACCGAAGATCATATTGCGTTACTATGTAAATCAAATCGTAATATAACATTTTGTTTTGATGGCGATAATGCGGGACGTAAAGCCGCCGGCCGGGCATGTGATATTGTTATGGGATTTTTACGTGATACATCTGATATAAAATTTGCGTTTGTTACCGGTGGCAAAGATCCAGATGAAATATTAAATTCAGGTGGTGTTGATGCCATGAAGAAAATTATAGATAATGCAATACCATTGGTTGATTTTTTATGGCAAACTGCAAATTCAGATTTTATTGTTTCTACACCTGGGGGACGTGTCCAAGCAGAAAAATTTATTCGTAAAAAAATTGAAAAAATTGTTGATGATGATTTAAAAAAAGAATTTGATAAAGAATTTAACAACAGAATTTTTAATAATTGGCATAAATTTAAACGCCCGAATTTAAGCGTACAGATAAAATTACCTGATATAAATAATGTAGAAAAAAATACTATCGTTTATATTGTAAATAGTTTTCCAGAACTGGCGGAACAATACATAGAATTTTTATCAACATTAAATATTGATTTTGATGGTGTTTATTCTGATTTAAAACTGGATAAAAAATCTGCTGAAAAATATATTATTTCTTTAAAGATACAACGTTATCTAGATAAATTAAAATTAACAAAAAAAGATCTGACTGATAAATATTTGGCCGGTGATGAAGGTGCAAAATCACAAATTGATGAAATCGATAAAGAAATATCAAAAACATTAGAAAAACAAAACTTACTTATGATTGAATAAAAAAATACCGGCTTTTTTTAACATTTTTATTAAAAAGGCCGGTAAATATTATAAATTATCAAAAATATAAAAAAACACCGGTAAATACCGGTATTTTTTTATTTTAATTGTTGAATAAAAAGTGGCAAATATCACCGGGCTGCATAACATAATCACGCCCAACCAGACGCATTTTTCCGGCCTCTTTTACGGCGACTTCTCCACCTAATTCTATAAAATCTGCCGGTGAAATTATTTCTGCACGGATAAATCCACGTTCAAAATCAGTGTGGATTTTACCGGCTGCCTGGGGGGCGGTCATACCGGTTGTTATTGTCCATGCGTGTGCTTCTTTTGGACCAATTGTATAATATGTTTGAAGTCCCAGTGTTTTATATCCTGTTTTTATAACTTTATCCAAACCAGATTCAATGAGTCCCAAATCATCTAAAAACATTTTACGTTCTTCGGGGTCAATAATCTGTGAAATTTCCATTTCTATTTTAGATGATATAACCAAAACATCTGCAACAGATGAAAATTTTTCACGTACCATTTCAGAATATTTATTACCATTTGCAGCAGCAGATTCTTCTACGTTACATACATATATAACCGGTTTAGAAGTTAATAAATTAAAAGGCTTAGAATCTATATCAATATTTCTGGCCGGTACTGAATTTTCCAGATTCTTTTTTATTTCGTTCGCATCTGATAATAATTTTATTGCTTCTTTATCCAGACCACGTGCTTTTTTTTCAAGATTTTTTATTTGTTTTTCTATACTTTCAAGGTCTGCTAGTATTAATTCTGTTTCAATCGTATCTATATCAGATATTGGGTCAATTCGTCCATTTACATGTACAATATCATCGTTTTCAAAACATCTGACAACGTGAATTATTGCGTCTGTTGATAAAATATTGCCCAAGAATTTATTTCCCAGACCTTCGCCCGCAGATGCACCTTTGACCAGACCTGCAATATCAACAATTTCAAGTTGTGTAGGTATTATTTTCTGAGAACCCGCCACAGATGCCAGTTTGTGTAAAATATCATCCGGTACAACAACACGACCGGTATTTGGTTCGATGGTACAAAATGGATAATTTTGTGCATCGGCCGCCGCACTTTGTGTCAGTGCATTAAATAACGTTGATTTACCTACATTTGGTAAACCTACAATTCCGCAATTGAATCCCATAATAAAATCCTTTATAATATGTGTAATATGTCATACATGTGGAACGAATTCAATATAAAAACATTTCCAGCGGAAACAATTGTTTACCGTGACGGTGTTTATATCCCTGATTTATCAACAATACCTGATGGTCCAATAAATACTAAATATGAATTACCTGTACATATTATATACATAGGTGAAATATCGGGGGATAATAATTTAAATATAAATGTTAATATTGAAAATCAGCCTGTTTATTTATCTGTAAATATAAAAAATAAAAAACCGGCTTTTTTTAACATTTTTATTGAAAATGCCGGAAAAAATTCTGAAATTCGCGGACATGTTATCTTGGATAATCATAGTGATTTAGAATATAAATGTGATGCACAACATGTTTGCAAAAATACAACTGTGTTGGTTAAAACTAAATTAATTGCCAGACAAAATTCAAAATCTAAATTATCAGGTATGGCAAATATAAAGAAAAATTGTGAAAAATGTGTATCTGATATAAATTTATCCGCGATATCTGAAAAAAATGCACAAATAGAATTTATGCCTGCACAAAAAATATCATCTGTTCCTGAATCTGCTGACCACAGTGCAAGTATTTATCAGGCAAAAGATTCCCAGATATTATATCTACGTGAAAACGGATTGGGTATTCTTGAAATCCAAGATGTTATAAAAGAAGCATTTATAAATGATTTTGACCTGTTTTAAAAAAAACCGCCGATTGGCGGAATTTTTATTTTTTCTTAAAGCCCTGTTTTGCTTTGAACTTTGGATTCGCAGGATCAATTAAGATAACTTGTTTACCACGACGAATTTGTTTTACATTGCCGCGTTTTTTCCAAGCTTTTAATGAACTTAAAAATTTCATGTTTTAATCCTTTTTACATGGCGATTATAAACACATTTTTTAAAAAATCAAATAATAATATTATTTATTGTTGTTTTTGTAGGGCCTGTTTAATTTGTTGAAAAACGTTTTTAGTTATTTTTTAACAGTTTTTTAACAAAAAAAGCCAAGATTTTTGCGGGTTTTACAAAAAATGTTGAAAAAATCACAAAATAATAAACAGTTTAAAAAATTTAAGTTTTCAACATTTTTAACAATTTTACATATGGTGTTTTTTATACTTGTTGAAAATTGTTGAAATTGTTATAATTCAATTACCTAATTTAGGGGAGAGTGATGAAACAACAGGTTTTAAAAGCGTTAGCCAATCCTGCACATATATTTTATGTGCCGTATTCGTTGGCGGTTATAAACTTTGTTGTACAATTTATTGTTTTTATTGTGATTTTTGTGTCCAGATTATTGATAACAGGTCAAGATACAAACCCTTTGTTTTTCTTGGGCTCTGTTATAATTGTGCATTCTTTTATCGCAATATTTTCAAAACGTGACCCACAATTAGGCCAAATTATTTCTGCGAAAATTCAATTATTTGTCAAAAAAATACCAGGAAAGTTAGCAGCATGATAGATTTTAATAATTTTTTTGAATATTTTGCCGGAACCAGTTTTCCAATAACTTTGACAATACTGGTTATGTTGTCTGTGTTTGTGTTTATAATTTTGATGATTTATATACCAACACTGACACGTAAAATATTCCCAATGTTTGGTTATGCAAAATATGCTAATTATTTACCTTTTCAAACTGTTTATAATGATAATTCTATGTCTTTGACAGATGGCAGTTTAATACGTGTATTTAAAGTTGCAGGTATTCAAACCAGTATGCAGGACGAAAAAACAAAAGAAAAATTTTTAGACCTGCGTGCCCAATTATTTAATCAAATACGTGATCCAAATGTTGTAATGCGTTTTTATATGGTGCGTGATGCCGCCGATGAAAAAACAAATTATGAATTTGATCAACCTGTTTTACAGGCTATTTATAATAAATGGCAGGGACAGGGGTTAAAAATATTTTTAAATAATTATTATATTGTTTTGTCTGTAGGTGGTGCAGGGGCACGTGAAAAATTAAATCAATATACTAATTATATAGAATCTATACTTGCCGCATATAAGCCACAGGTTTTACGTAATAATACATCTGATAATATGGCCAGATTTTTTGGCAGAATATTATCACCTGTATCAAAACCAGAACCAAAGTATGCTGATAATAATATTGCAAATGTTACAACCGTTGATGATGTTGATTTCTTGAAAAATGGCTTGGTCAGATATACCAGTGGTAATAATCAATCTTTTGCGGCGATGTTATCTTTTAAAATATCACCTGATTATTTAGATGAAGAATTTTTTGACACTGTGTCTACAATACAAACAGAAATGATTTGTATGAATGGTTTTCGTATAATGGGCGGTGCAGATGTTGAGGCTACTATTCGTCAAAGAAAATCTACGGCAAAAGAAAATCAGGATTCAACAGAACAACAAATTTCCGAAGCACAATCCGCAATGGATGAAAATATTTCTGGTAATCAAAGTTTAGTTAATTATTATCCTTTGTTTATTTTATTTGGTGCCACCCCCCAAGAATTACAGAAATATATAGATGATTTTAAAAAGATTTCTGCATCTTTTGGTATTTCACCAATAGTTGAAACATTTGCTTCAAAGGTTTCATGGTTTGCACAAATTCCAGGTTTTGATGTATTTCCACGTAGTTTTAAGTTATTATCACGTGCCGCAGCAATTACTATACCAATGTCAACACAACCACGTGGTGTAAGAAATTCAGATTGGGGCCCAGGACCGTTGGTTGTTTTCCCAACCGCCCAAGGTACACCATATCAATTCCAATTTCATGTTTCAGATAAACCGGCCGCGGTTGGACATACTTTGACAATTGGTCCAACAGGTGGTGGTAAAACAACTTTGTTTTCATTCTTGATTGCACAGTCACTGAGACATCCGAAATTAAAAGCATTCTTTTTTGATAGAAATAAAGGTGCGGAGATATTTACTTTGTCTGTGGGTGGTAAATATATCACTATGCAGGGCAAGGAAAAGACAAATCCTAAAAATGCAGTAGAAAAATCATTTTTAACACATTTAAATCCGTTAAAAATGCCAGACAGTGCCGCAAATCGTGCGTTTTTACGCAGATGGTTTGCAATTATTTCTGGACAAAATGATGCTATTTCTGCAGATGAAATCGCACGTGCGGTTTCTGTGAATTTTGATTATTTATCTAATAATGACAGAATGTTGAAAAATTTATGGGAAAGTTGTTTTTCTTCGTCCGGTAATATGAGAAGTGCACTGAAAAAATGGATTGATCCATTACAGTATGGTGATATATTTAACGAAACATCAGATACTTTGGATTTAGAATCCAGATTAACTACGTTTGATTTTACAGATATTTTACAAGATGAAACATTGGCACCGGCTGTAATTTCTTATATATTACACAGAATAAATAATGTGACTGTGTCTGGTGGAAATCCATCTTTGATTATGATTGACGAAACCGCACCAATGCTAGAAAACAAAATGTTCCGTGATAATTTTATAATGGGATTACAAGAAGGACGTAAAAATCGTCAGGCATATATGGTCGCGTTCCAACGTGCAAACGTATTAGATAAACTGGGAATAGGTGATGTTGTACGTGGTCAGGCCCAAACAGTATTATTCTTCCGTAATCCGGCGGCGGATGCAGGTGACTATGCACATTGGAATTTAAATCCGCTGGAAATGGCATTTATCCAAGGTAAAGCATATCCAAATCTAAAACGTGCTGTGTTATTATCAAGACCTGTTACAGGTGAATCTGTTATTTTAAATACAGAACTTGGCGGATTAGGGAATTTGTTGAAATTGTTTGAATCTGGACGTTCTTCGGTATTGTTGGCAGAAGAATTATACAAAATGTACGGAACAAATTTTGTAAATGAATATTTAAAAAAACAAAGTGGAATATAACAGGGTAATATATTGAAGTGGCTTTTTTGCACGTTTTTATGTTTTTTTTCAATGTGTGCGTTTGCAGATAATTGTTTGGAATATAAAAAAATCCCACGTGTTTTTATAAATACACCTGATTGGGAAAAACAAATTGTTCAACCAAATAAACCTATGGATTTGTGGCATGGTAATGTTGTTGCGACAATGGTTGATAACTATGATATATTAACAGATGTAAAAGAAATAAATAATGGATTTTGTGTCAGTCTTAAAACAGTAAACACAGTAATTGGTTATAATAATTTTCGTGTGCATATTGATATAAGACATAATCCAAATACATGTTCTTATAATGTTGTGTTGGCACATGAAGAACAACATATTCAGACATATTTATCTGTGATTGATGATTTTAAAGCAGATTTTCAAAAATCTGTATTTTCAGCGGCTGATTCAATTATGCCTGTGTTCGTAAAAAGTCGCGAAGATATTAATATGGCTATTAATATGATGAATGACGAATTACAATCACATCCAGATTTGATTTTAATAAAACAAAAAATCAAAGCCGCAGAAGAAATTAGAAATAAAAAAATTGACCAAAATTATGACTATGATGAATTAAAAAAATGCTTTGAATAAAATAATAAAAAAGGATGTTAAAATGAATTTTATAAAAACTGAATTAGATGGTGTTATTATTGTAGAACCGCGAGTGTTCGAAGATGATCGTGGATATTTTTTTGAAAGTTATAATGAAGCAGAATTTATAAAAAATGGAATACCAAACAGATTTGTACAAGATAATCAATCAAAATCTTCTTATGGGGTTATACGTGGATTACATTGTCAACTGGGTGAATTTGCTCAGGCTAAATTAGTACGTGTATTGCATGGTCGTGTATTAGATGTTGCGGTTGATATAAGAAAAAATTCTCCTACGTTTGGAAAATATGTTGCAGTTGAATTATCAGATGAAAACAAAAGACAATTGTTTATTCCACGTGGTTTTTTACATGGTTTTTCTGTTTTATCAGATACGGCAGTATTTGCATATAAATGTGATAATTTATATGCCCCACATGCAGAATTTGGTATAAGATTTGATGACCCAGATATTGGTGTAGATTGGAAAATACCATTTGATAAAATAAAAACATCCGCAAAAGATAATATAGCCAAAGGATTAAAAGATGTACCTGATAACGGGATGTAAAGGGCAATTAGGAACAGAATTATCTAAGTTATTACCAAATGCTATTTGTGCAGATATAGATGTTCTGGATATAACAGATGAAAAGGCAGTAGAAGATTTTGTTCGTGAAAATAATATTGATATTATTATAAATTGTGCTGCATATACTGCTGTGGATAAAGCTGAATCTGATATAGATTTAGCGGAAAAAATAAATATTTTCGGACCAAAAAATTTGGCAAAAACGGGTGCAAAAATAATACATATTTCAACAGATTATGTATTTGATGGAGCAAATCATAAACCATATCAACCAGATGAAAAAACAAATCCTGTATCTGTTTATGGAAAAACAAAAAGAAATGGCGAATTAGTGGTTCTGGAAAATGCTGAAATAGCAGTTATTATAAGGACTGCGTGGTTGTATTCTGAATATGGTAATAATTTTGTAAAAACAATGCGCAGGTTGGGTGCAGAAAAAGCAGAAATAAATGTAGTTTCTGATCAAATAGGTTCTCCAACATATGCGGCCGATTTAGCAAATGCAATTGTAAAAATTATTCCACAAATGAATAAAGAAAATTCAGGAATATATCATTTTACAAATGAAGGTATTTGTTCTTGGTATGATTTTGCAAAAGAAATTATGGAAATGTCTGAATTAAAATGCTTAGTAAAACCAATAAAATCTTCACAATATCCAACCGCTGCAGCCAGACCTTTTTATAGCGTATTGGATAAAGATAAAATTAAATCGGTTTTTGGTATAAATATCAATCATTGGAAAGATAGTTTAAAAAAATGTATATCTGTTTTAGATAATAAATAAAAATCCGGTTAATACCGGATTTTTAAAATGTATATCTGGCGCCGATTGAAAATTCTGACATATTATTTATAAAAGTCGTATTTATTGGCATATATTGATACTGGGCCAATATTGATACATTATCCCCCGGGAATTTATACATTAATCCAATCCCCAGGCGGGTTGATACATTATTGAATTTCATGTTTTCTTGTTGTTGTGTAAATCCATCAAAATAATCAAATGTGTTTAGTATATGATAATTTGCAACACCAAAAGTTGTAAAGAAATCAAATTCTTTTGTTATTCCATAATATCCGTAAATATTAAAACCAAAACTTTGTAAATATAGTTCATGGTTTACGGTATAATAATTATAAATATAATCTAATGTATTTGTTGATGTATGCGAGAAAAATAATTCAACACCAAAGTTACTGCCTATGCGGGCACCCGCGTTTATTGTTGCCGATATAAATTCATTATCTAAATCAGATTGTATTGTATAGTTTGCAACGTTAAATCCAGCATTAATACCAACATAAGGTTTAAAATTTGGGGTGTTTATATAAATATTTGCAAATGCAGAATTTGTAAAAAATACCGCAAATAATATCAAAAATTTTTTCATAAAATATCCTTTATATATGTTTATTAAAATACT
>JAZNBN010000003.1:0-3060 GCA_045587125.1 Candidatus Enterousia sp. | reverse complement strand
AAAAAGGTTAGTTTATGAAATATCATTTATACAATATACGAAATGTATCAGTCTTAATTACACCGGCAAATACATATATACAAAAATTAAAGAGTCGTATAAATATATATAAAACTATACGTAAAACTAATATTCCTATATTGGTATTATGTACAGGTAAATATTCTGTACGTGTCATAGAAAATTTATATTATAACGCAATAGATAAATCTAGATTACACAACATGCAATACATATCTTATGTGTCGGCAAATGCAGATACAATAAACCGTGATATAAGCCAATTTATATCACGTATAGAAATGCAAAATTAAATGCCCATTAACCGGGCATTTTTATTTGTTATTCTATTGTAACAGGTTGGCCGTCTTTGATTATCAAATCAGGTTTTTCATCTGTGCTTTTATCGCCGCCCCATATATAGTAAGCGTATTTAACACCAGGTTCTGCCTCTATCTCAATAACATGTTCTGATGTTTCCAGAACCAAATCATTGCCATTTGGTGTTGAATAACGAACAATTTCACAATTTTGTCCGATGCATTCTGGGTTTACTGATGAAGAATCATCAGGCGTTGTGCCCTGACAAGCCGCCAAAACTACAACTGATAAAAATAAAAATATCCTTTTCATGCTTTGTATTATATCATAAAAAACATTATAAAAAAAGAATTTTCTTGGCGATTTTATACACAACCTATGGTTGTATAATTACATAACTACAATTTTATTGAAATAAATTGAAATATAAGATATAATTCTATTATAGATTGATACAGGCATAACAAAAAAGGAAGAAAATGACACATGAATTATTTTGGCATACTATTGAAAAATTGGCACGCACACACGGTTTGACCAGATCGGGATTGGCAAAACTTAGTGGTTTAGATGCAACCACATTTAATAAAAGCAAACAATTTTCCCCTGATGGCACCCCCAGATGGCCATCGTGTGGAACAATGGTCAAAGTTATAAACGCACTTAATTTAGGTGTCAGGGATTTGGTATCTTTGTTCCCTGCAAAATCCGATGAAGTTTAATCTGGACATGGATAAAAAAAGAATTACAATCGTTTTGAATATATCTGGGTGCATATATGCAAAAGATTACAGCGATTGTATGTATAGGTCCAAAGGGACTGATTGGAAATTCAGAAAATAAAATGCCGTGGTATTCACGGCAAGATTTTTTTCATTTTGTTTATCAGACAAAATATAAACCGTGTATTTTTGGTGCAAATACTTTCTTTAATATGCCAAAATATCCCCTGGCCCACAGGTTAAACATAGTTGTTTCTTCACGATATAACAATATAACAATGGGAAAATATATTGGTGTACCTACATTTGAAAGTGCCATAGGTATGCTAAGTAAATATAAACAAGTTATGATTTGTGGCGGTGCACAATTATATAGGTACTGTTTTGATAATAATTATATAGATAATTTTCTGATTACACGTATTTCTTCACCTGATTTGATTGATATGACGAATGATAAAAGTAATGTATTTTTTCCACAATACATTTTAAATCATATTGAACAAAAATGGCATAAAACAGAATTTGATTATGACAATAATTTGCGATTTCCTGTTGATTCAGACAATGGATTAAGTATACGTTTTATGAATTATCAGAAAATCAGATAAGGAAATTATCGTATATGTAATATATTACCCCATCAACCATCGTTTTCAGATGTTTTTCTTTGCCGTCATCTGGCTTTTCTGTGGACATGTTCGCGTGGAATATTGTACCACGTTTGTTCACGTGCAATGCCAACGGAGTCATTTTCGCATTTGGACGCATAAAGATTTTATGATCCCCAACGTGCAGGTATGTTCCACATGCATTCGGACTGGTCGCACCATTTGTTGCCGTGTACATCGCTTCTGCATCACATTCGTTCATCTGACAATTCTGACACCATGTGCCATCTGGGCATGGTTCGTATGATCCATTTTCTGTTTCATATTCACCATCACAACATGCCTTTTTATAATTTGTTCCAACAGGACATGAATCTTCACCACCGTATAATTTTGCACGGAATTCAGAATCTGTTGCAACTAACTGCGCACAAAAAGCAGGACAACTGGTACGACAAGAATCTATATTTGTGACTAAATTTTCTGCTTCATTATACTTACCGGCCATAACCCAAGAATTATCCAATTCTATTGCCCCAAACTGGCAATAACACCCAGAACCAGCTTTGTTAGAAAGAGATTCAACTATTTGGCCATCACTAATGTTATTTACCGCCCCACAGAATGCAGTCCCCATAATTGTGCCATACTCTGTGAAATTCACCGCCCATTTTTGATTGGTTATATATGTTTCGATATCTGCAATTTTGTATTCTGATTGAGATTCTTGTACCAGTACTTTTTTATCTGTCATTTCTTTGACTGATAAGACAGGAACATGACAGTTATCCAATACTGTTCCATTATTATCAGTACACACAGGTGTTTTCCAATAGGCATAAACTGTTATATCTGATTTTAAAGTATACGTCGAAGATATAGGTTTACCAAATTCATCAAAGAATTTATCACCAGAACCATTTTTGGCTGTAAAATATCCCATAAATAAATATTCATCGCGCACCGGAATCTCTACATTTGGCACTTCGTCCTCGTACATGATAGAAATAGAGGTTTGAGTCGTTGTGCCCCCATCTGGGTCTAATGTGATTGTATATACTGTTTCTGGGTATACACAAGTTGAACTATCACCTGTTAAATCTTCCGTCCAATATTTCTTGCCTTCTATGGCAGACAGACCATTTACTTCATCACATGTAGTGTAACATTTTTTTATCGTTACATTGTCTCCGGCATCAGATAATGGGAACTGAGATGGACATGCTTCACATGCAACTCGTTCGTTCCAATCTGTTTCAAAACCAGTTAAATACTGATATTCTCCAGATGGACACTGAGTTATAATACCAGACTTATTAAATATTGATACCATTGGACCAGATGTATAATCACTAACCTGGTCCCCTGTCGCATTATTATCCAAAAACCCTGTAATACCTGCAAAC
>JAZNBN010000002.1:0-2262 GCA_045587125.1 Candidatus Enterousia sp. | reverse complement strand
CACAACTGCTCGTTTTCCAAATCTGGTCACCCCATATCTTGACGTAATATATGACGCATTATTAACCGCTGTAAAATCTAATTACATGCGTGCCTATGTTGGTGAAGTATCCCAGGCAAATTCCCTGTCCCAGGAATATCGTAACATGATGATGTGTTATGGCATGGCAGATTTGACCAGTACGGAATCTGGACGTGGCAACAGATTACCTGATGTAATCAACACCAGTTACGGCATAATTGGTCAGGGTCCTGGTTATATAAAATTATCTGGTGTAAGCAACCAAGACATACTGGATTTACAAACCGGTTCACAAAACAAAACCAGAATACATTATGACGAAAGTGTACCTGGCCAACCGATAATGATTGCGACCGAAGACATCAGTGCGGTATATGAACCGGGGCCACAAACATGCCGTTTGACATCACGTTTGTACGCATGTACCGGATACGAAGCAATATACAACAGCAACAGTAACAGCAGCAGTGTTGGCGTAAGTGCGGGTGTATCATATGATAATATTTCTGTAAACACAGGTGTTGACACAAGCAAATCCAGCAGCAGCCAAACCCACAGTGGTACATTCTGTAAACAATTTGCGGAACCATTGATTTCTGAACAAATCATTAGTTTCAAAAGTGGCGAAGCGATGTTTGGGAACGTATCACGCAGTAACTTGTTATCAAATTCGTTCAGCAGCACGAACGTTTCTACGATAAATGATAACAGTTGGTCTTTTGCTCTGGATGCAAGTGTTGCACTGGATACTGGTGGCACAACAAATGTACAAGGTGACGTTGGTAGTATTGATATGAGTGATACAAACAACGGTGCTGTTAAAACAGTTGGATCACAAATGGTTGACGATGCATATCAAAAAAAACAGGATAAAGAGAAGACAAAACAAGATAGAGAAGATGCTAAAAAAGCGAAAAAAGAACAAAGTGCATCTGATTGCACCCCTGCCCAGAATTACGATGCACAAACAAAAAAATGCGTACAAAAACCAATTACAGAATTAAATACACAATGCATGAAAAGTAATGGTGCCGGCTATGGTTGGGATAGTAAAAAAGGCAAATGCACTAAAATGAATGCCAAAGATAAGAAAAACGCACTTGCCGCACTTGATGCAGAAGCTGAGGAAATGGAAGAACAAGAAGAAGAGCGTCGGTTAGAACAAGACAAAACTTATGTTCAAAATCAAATAGCTGCGATAGACGATGAAATGGCTGCAAAAGGAAAAACATATCAAAATGGTAGATATGTACAAAACGGTTCCAATGAAGATATGGGCGATGACTATACAGCAGCATTTAGATAAATATTTTATTTTTAATAACGGCGGAACAAAGTTTGCAAATTCCCCCTATTGGGGGATTTTTTATTTGTTTAGCCTTTGTGATAAATGCATACTGAGACGACATTAAATAATAAGTGTCCCCAATCAAGATTTACTAATGGCACAGATGTACCATAAGCAAATCTATCCAGCCCCACGTTGGGGGCAGGTTTAGAAAAGCAAAAATATTGTATCTAGATAACACTTCTATCTTTCTTAGAAATAGGATAAAAGATAAAAAAATCCCCCAATCGGGGGATTTTTTATTTAAGCATTTTGTTATACTAGGGACAATTCCAAAAATAACAAAGTGACAGTTACTAATTTTGGTACGAATAGTATTTATCCCAGAAATGCTGCTGAATAGTCATCACCAAGTTCATCTTTTTGTTCATCATATACCTGCTGTTCCCTTTGTCGCATTAAATTTTTTTGGGTTTGTTCTAATACATTTTCCTGTGACGGCCCACCCCCAATTGTGTTACGCATATCATTTACAAAGGCAGCTTTTTGTTGGTTCTGTTTATCTTGTTGGATTTTTCTATAACCAGCAGATTCACATACACCTGTCGCAATATTGTATTTATACCCGCTTTTTGCTTCGCAATCTTTTATCTTTTTAGATAAATCTTTACTTTGAACACATTTGCCACCTTTCCATTCGTATCCTGTTTTGCTCAGACATTCTGCCTTTTCTGTTTCTTTCGCCATTTTTTCATTTTCTCTAAAGTTTTTTTCTTGTTCTCTCCTCTCTTTTTCTGTTTGTTTCTTTTCTTCTTTTTCTAGTTTTTTCTTCTCTTTATCCTGTTTTTTTTGATATGCATCGTCAACCATTTGTGATCCAACTGTTTTAACAGCACCGTTGTTTGTATCACTCATATCAATACTACCAACGTCACCTTGTACATTTGTTGTGC
>JAZNBN010000001.1:0-12797 GCA_045587125.1 Candidatus Enterousia sp. | reverse complement strand
CACCATTGGGTGTTTATTCATACACGCAAACACGGTTTGCGTTAAATGTTTTTAACTCTCTCTCTCTCTCTCTCTCTCTCTAGATTTCTGCGGAATTTTATCATTTTTCCCTTCGTTTTTCCCTGATTATTTGAATTATATCATAAAATAAAAATCCCCACAAGGGGGATTTTTAATCGCATATATCGTCAAATATAAATTCTTGTTTATATTTCACACCGTCTTTTTTATAAAAGCAATATATCTTATCATCACCAACCAAATCACAATCACCATCGCAAACTAAATCTTGAACAGAACTAATTTTGGTTTTTATATACTTTTCAGCCTGTAATACTGCTTCATACACGCTGCGTGTTTGCACAGATTCAAAATCACGTATCACAGACAACGATGTATAATTTACACTATCGTTACAAATATCATCAAATTTGAAATTCGTTGTTCCATTATTACCATTTGCAGACCACTGACACGTTACAACATCATTCCCAGTAAAACTACAAACCCCCCAACATTTAATATAGTTTAAATCACCCAACACGCTTTTTACATAATCACTGGCCATGTTATACGCATCTATTTCTGTACTTGTTTGCACATTTTTAAAATCATCTATATATTGTGGCAACAGATTTACAACAGAATCCCCCGAATATCTGGACCTGGCCTGTTCTGCCACATCTTTATGAAAATCAGAATCTGTCTGACCTTGACCACTGGTATTGGCACTGGTTGTTGCCTGTTCACGATCCGCCATTACATCATAAACAAACCCAGGTGCCAATTTATCAGAACCTTTGCGTGCACCAAAAATATAATGCCCCAACCATTCAAAATTAACAACTTTGCCTTCAAACACAACACCATTGGTATGTGCATATGTCTTTCCATATTTTGTATCTGCCTGTTGTTCCGGGGTTTGATACAAACGCACACCTATTGAATCCTTTATATCCAAATCCCCCTGTGATGCCAGTCCACTAGAATTTAACAAATACTGTCCACCTGTATTCTGCATAATCATTCTTGAAACAGCCTGAGTCATATCCACTTGGGTATAAATAACACTTCTATTATGTACACCAACGACATTATTTTTCGTATCAATATTTACAAACATATCAGGTGTACCTGTTTGAAAAGGCAACTCTTCAACCTCACCACCCGATTTTATTTCATAAATCTTATTAGAATTTCCTGGAACAACACCAACAATACTATATACACCACGATTATCACCCAAAACGCCTGTCCCGTTATACAGCATCACATACGTTCCTGGATTTTGTAACTTATCAACCAATTTGTTATGCACGTCCAATGCAGTACCTAAATATGCCTGACATTGAATATTAGCGGGAATATCTTTATCTATGACCAAATTTCCACCGACACAGTTATCATTTTGTTGTTTCAAATACTGCTGACATTTACCAACCAATGTCCCAGATGTTAAACGTCCATTGTTTTGAATAATATAATTATTTAATTTAGATAACTCTTCACCTGTTGTTTTTGCACAGTAACGCTTTACACCTGCATAACCTTCGCTTATACCCGTCAACGACAATTCAAAAAAGTCGGAAAAAGTCTGTGCAAAACTAACACCAGAAAAACCTGCAAACAACAAAAACAAAACACATATTTTTTTCATTATTGCAACGCCTCCTCGCATTCATCTGCAATAACTACTGCACGTTTAATCGCACTGATTTGTGTCGCATTAAATACAGTCGCAGTAACAGAAGCAATTGTTGTTCCCCCCGCCAAAACATTTGCTATTGTATTCAACTTTTTTTCTTTTTCTATACCTGCAACACTGCTATCACTGCGGACACTGTCTGTATTTGCAATCGCACTGGTTACAGTACCCGCCACACCCAATCCAGCACCAACACCACCAGAAATTGTCGCACCTGATGCTTTTTTATCAATATTGACAACATCAACTGTTCCCCATTTATTACACGCATTAATAATTTTTTCTGCACGCATTACATCAATATCTGTTGCAGTTTCTGACAATTGAGCCTGAATACGAACATTTGATAAATTTTTTACAGACGTTAAACACACGTCAATTTTAGATTGCAAATCTCCCTTGACCGTATTTGTACCTGACATAACCGCCCCGACAATATTCGTAACAGCAGAAGCCGCCAATGTTCCTGTACGCACATTTCCCAATTTTTTTGATTTATCTGTTAATTGTTCTAATTGTGTTTCTTTATCGGTAATTATTTCGGATACATCGCCCCCATCATTCGTAACCAAAGACCAATCTATATTTATCGGTTTCAAAGCAAAAACATCTTGTTGTGTTGCCAATTCTTGCAATTTTTTTAATTCTGCTTCAATTTCATCTGCTTCTTTATCGACACCTGTTTTGGCAATACCGGTTCCCAATGCAACACCACCTGAAACAGCACCCACACCAGTTACAGCAGTACTTATCCCGGCTATTTTTTTCATTTCTGTTAAATCTTGACTGATACCATTACAACTTAAACGAACTTGTTCAATCGCATTTACCAAATCCGAATTTGCATACGCCCCCCAAATCCAACATCCTATAAATAATAAGATACAACAAATTCGCATTACTAATTCCTTTGAAACCAATTATACCATAAAAAATCCCCCATTTGGGGGATTTTTTTATGACAGTTTATGGATTACCAAACCACTGCGCAGTTTTGGTTCAAACCATGTTGTCTTGGGTGGCATGATATTTCCTGTGTCTGCAATATCGATAATTTGACGCATCGTAACAGGATACAGTGCAAATGCTGCAACCATTTCACCACTGTCAACACGTTTCTGTAATTCACCCAGACCACGAATACCACCAACAAAGTCAATTCGTTTACTGGTTCGTAAATCACCCAAATTCAATATCTGGTCAAAAACTAAATTAGACAGCACAGTTACGTCCAAAACACCAATTGGATCATTGTCATTATATGTACCCGCCTTGGCTGTCAAAGAATACCATTTGCCATCCAGATACATACCAAAGTTATGTAATGCGTTTGGTTTATAAATATCGGTTCCCATTTCAACAACATCAAAAGATTCAGACAATTTTTCTAAAAATTGTGATGGTGTTAAACCATTTAAATCTTTGACCACACGATTATAGTCAATAATTTTCAATTGGCTTTCTGGGAAAATCACAGCCAAGAAATAATTATATTCTTCTTCACCTGTGTGATTTGGATTTTGTTCACGTTTTTCTGCCCCAACACGTGCCGCCGCCGCAGTACGATGATGTCCGTCCGCCACATACAACGCAGGAATTTCCGCAAATATTTCTGTTATGCGTTTATTTACATTCGCATCACGAATTACCCAGAAAGTATGTCCAAAACCATCAGGTGCAACAAAGTCATATTCTGGTGCCTGATTTTTCACGATATTTTCAACAATTTCGTTCATTTCTGCAACATCTGGATATGCAAAGAACACAGGTTCTATATTTGCATCTTGGATACGCACATGAATCATACGGTCATCTTCTTTGTCTTTGCGTGTCAATTCATGCTTTTTGATTTTACCCGTCATATAATCATCAACATTTGCCGCCGCAACCAAACCGTATTGTGTACGCCCGTCCATAGTTTGTGCATAAATATAATACATTTCTGTATCATCTTGGACCAACCAACCACGATCCTGCCACAGTTTGAAATTTTGGACTGCTTTGTCATAAACAGGTTGGGAATGTTCATCTGCAATTGGGTCAAAATCAATTTCAGGTTTAATAATATGCAGCAAAGATTTTTCACCGGCCTCTGCCTTGGCCTCCACAGAATTCAATACATCATATGGTCTGGATGCGACCTGATCTGCCAAATCTTTTGGTGGTCTGACCCCTGCGAATGGTTTTATTTTCATTTTTCACTCCTGTTTTTTTATGTTTATTTATCTTCCAGTATTGCAATTCCAGGCAACGTGCGACCTTCTATAAATTCCAAGAACGCCCCGCCCCCTGTTGAAACGTATGTGATATCATCTTTGACACCACATGCCTCTAATGCGGCGACGGTATCACCACCACCGATAATACTTTCCAATTTACCTGCACGTGTTTGTTCGGCAATAGTTTCCGCCAACGCAAACGAACCATACGACCATGTTGGCATCCATTCTGCCATACCAACTGTGCCGTTCCAGATGACTGTACGTGCATAACGAATTGCATCTGTATCACGTTTTGTTGTGGCAACACCTGCATCAATAATCACATCATCATCTTCGATTTCTGTAAAGTCTTTATTAGAACGCACCGCATCACGTTCAAAAACCTTGGCCACACCTTTATCCAAAGGCAATAACACATTACAATTATGCTGTTTCGCATATTCTAATATTTCCAGCGCATTTTCTTTTTGGTCTGCTTCGTACAAAGAATTTCCGACCCGGGCGCCTTGGGCATAATTAAATGTAGTCCCCAACGCACCACCAATAATTAATGTATCAGATAATTTTGCCAATGCCTTTAACACACCAATTTTCGTAGAAACCTTGCTGCCTGCAACAATTGACAACAATGGACGCTTTGGATTTTCCATAACATCTGATAAATGTTCTATTTCCGATGTGAGCAATGTGCCGGCATATGACGGCAATATTTCCGCTACACCAACTGTACTGGCATGTGCACGATGAGATACTGCAAACGCATCATTTACAAACAAATCATATCCACGTGCCAATTCTGCTGAAAATGCAGGATCATTTTTTTCTTCACCTTCGTAAAAGCGAACATTTTCCAGTAACACCACATCACCATCATGCATATCTGATAAAAAATCTTTATCCAAACAATCTGATATCAACTTAATTCCCATATGCTGGGCGATTGGTGCCAAAGTATATTCCATATTACGCATACCCTTGGGACGGCCACGATGTGCAACAATTGCAATTCTGGCACCTGCATTACGCAACGCGTTAATTGTCGGCATACTTTGTTCAATTCTGAACGCGTCTGTAATTTTTCCATCAACAATTTGTACATTAAAGTCATCACGCAGTAAAACATATTTTCCACGAACATCTAAATTTTCAATTGTGCGTAGTTTCATTTTTCATCCTTTCCTTGATTGGTCCAAAACTTTTTCTATAATGTTGATTTATACCATACTTTTCAATGGCTTGCAAATGTTGGGCGGTTGGATAACCTGCATTTTTATCCCACGCATATTGTGGATATTGTAATGCTAAATCCGCCATAATTCTGTCCCGTGTTTCTTTGGCTATGATTGACGCCGCCGCAATAGACAAAGATTTTGCATCACCTTTGACCACCGCCATACCATTTAAATTTTTAGGCACCCTATTTCCATCAACCAAACAAAAATCTGCATTACATTTCAGGTTTACAAACGCCTTTTCCATTGCCCGCATAGAAGCCCACAAAATATTTAATTCATCGATTTCACACGGGTCACATTGTCCGACCGCCCAAATTGTATTATTTACAATCCAATCGTACGCAACACCGCGTTGACGTGCGGTCATCTGTTTTGAATCACGAATTACAACCGGAATTTCAATATTTCTGTCTGGAAACACAACCGCCGCCGCAACAACCGGCCCACAAAGCGGTCCACGTCCGGCCTCGTCCAAACCTGCGACCAGATTAAATCCAGATTCATTTTCCAAAATAAAACTTGGGCTTTCCTTTTTCATGTGATTTAGCATATCACCCAAAACACCATATTCAAAATATTTTTATTATATTAACAATCTTTTTGCGATTTGTTTTTGCACATAAGAATCTTCGCTGTTATACAAAGGCCAATTTCCATTTGCTAATTCTTTCATAGAAGTCAAAGGCTGATCCAATCTGGCACGATACAGCCACAAATTAGACATAACACGTTTAATATAACTGCGTGTTTCGTACGCAGGAAAACTTTCAATATAAAGCAACGGATCATATGTATAGAAAGATTTTTCAAAATTTACCATATTCCCCATACCCGCATTATATGCGACCAACATTTTGATAATACTGTTTTCTATACGTTGGTGTGCCAACAAATCCACAATATATTGTTGTCCTAAAAACATATTATGTTCTGGGTTTGTCATATCTATCTGCGACAGATCAACTTTATTTGCACGTGCCACACGTTTTGCGGTACTGGGCATCAATTGCATAACGCCATTTGCACCCGCCCCAGATTTTGCGGACACCCTGAAATTACTTTCTTGTTTAGTTATCGCCAACAACAACGCCCTGTCAATAGACCACCCGCCCATAGGTTCCCAATCAGGCAAAGGATATTGTGCGGAATAAATAATATCATCATCAATTTCCAAAATCCCCCTGTCTTTGATAACACTGGCAGATTGCACAGATGTACGTGGCAAATTATACGCCGTTGCCACAGAATTAATTGCATGTAACAATCTGTCTGATGCCTGGGGGGTAATCAAATACTTCAAATATTCTTCTGCCCTGTTTTTTCTGCCGACCTGCAACAATGCCAACGCCATTTTTCCATATTTTGTATTTTCTAATTCTTTGATATCTTCATCTGTATAATCCTGTTCAAAGAATTCATATTTTGGCACATCGCCCAACATAGTTGCAGACAAAGCCCCATAAAAAGACATTGGATATTCGGCTGCAATTTTCCAGTATTTCTTTGCGGCATCTCTGTCACCACGAAAATCTGCGGCACGACCTGCCCAAAAAGCAGCCTCAGTCTTTCTGGCATTATTTATTTGTTTCAGGTCTAAAATACGACTGAAATATTTTTGTGATTCCACATATTTTTCTTCTTTGAAATACAGCAATCCCATTGACCACAAACCATATTCAGAATTTGCATCAGATGCGACAAATCCCCATTTTTTTGCCAATTCTATTTCACCATTTGTGTAATAAATAAAAGACAATCTGCCGGCCAATCTGCCATAATCCGATTCGGACAGCCCCTTTTTCAAAATTTTACCTTCCAGCAATTCACGTGCTGTTTTTGTAGAACCACTGCGAATAGCCCGTTTAAATTCATCAATTTTTGTTGCAACTTTGCCCGTATATTTTGTAGCAGTCCACGTTTCAGATTGTGCAGTTTCAATAGATTCTGTTCCTGTGGATATAGTTGGCACTTTTGGGTTACGCACATTTGCCTGTTTAAAGTTGGCTATTTTTTTCAAACGTGGGGCACCTGGCATATCATAGTATTTTTCCATCCACGCAGCCAATTCTTTACCCTTGGTATGATATGTATCAGAAATATATCTTTGATACAAAACTTCGTTCATCAACAATTTATCTGCGATTTGATTTTCCACCTTTATCGCAGTATTTATTTTTTCTTTGTCTTGTAAAATAAATATTTGTTCATACAGTTTTGCATCCACATCCGTCAAAATATGTGGCAAACGCACCGCCCATGCACACACAGGCATTAAAAACACAGCAAAAAAGCATATTATCTTTCTCATCTCACTTTATCATCAGAACAAAGAAGTTTTTGGCAATTTGCAAACGACTGCATTTTCATCATCTTCTGGGATTTTATCAATAATTTTTTTAAAATCCGATACACGTGAAAACTTACGATACACGGAAACAAACCGCACGAATGCGATTGGGTCCAGATTCAATAACGAATCAGAAACCATTTGTCCAACCATTGCACTGGTTACTGTATCATCTGCAGTTTCTGTTTCCAATCTGCGGTGAATAGACGTTACCAATTTTTCAACCTGTTCATCACCTACATCACGATTACGACATGCCAATTTAATACTACGTTTTAATTTTTCACGGTCAAAAGCCTCTAATTTTCCACTATTTTTACGCACCATTAAATCACGCATTTGGATACGTTCCACAGTTGTAAATTTGGCACCACACTGTTCACAAACCCGTCTGCGACGAATGATTGCGTCTTCAGTATCCGGGCGTGAGTCTGTTACACGACTGTCTGTAGAATTACAATATGGACATCTCATAATGATATAAGGTTATCAGTCTATTCCTGTATTATCAAGCAGAATTTAAAAAATGAAAAAATTACATTTTTTTAAAAATCAAGTCCTTTATTTAAAAAAAATAATCATAACGCAAAAAAAGTCACCTAAAAATATGATAAAATATGATTATAAATTTGGGGCATTGGTGTACGAGAGAGATGGAAAAATACCTGAATCAAATTTTACTGGGCGATTGTATTGAAATTATGCGTGGCATTCCAGACGCATCTGTTGATGCGGTATTTGCCGACCCACCATATAACTTACAATTGGGATCAAAAACGCTGTATCGTCCCGAAGATCAAACTGCGGCCCGTGCAGTGCGTGATTCATGGGACAGTTTTGAATCCCCCCAACAATATGACGAATTTACCCGTGCATGGTTACATGAATGCAAACGTATATTAAAACCAAATGGTGCATTATGGACAATTGGCAGTTATCATAACATATTCCGTGTTGGGGCTATGTTACAAGACATGGGATTTTGGATATTAAATGACATTGTTTGGGTAAAGACAAACCCTATGCCGAACTTTCGTGGCACCCGTTTTACAAATGCGCATGAAACATTGATTTGGGCGACACCGACTAAAACAGGCAAATACACATTTAATTACGAAACAATGAAGAAATTAAATGGCGGCAAACAAATGCGTTCTGATTGGGACATAAACATTTGTCTGGGCGAAGAAAGATTAAAAGACGAAACCGGCAAAAGTCTGCACAACACGCAAAAGCCATTGGATTTATTGCATCGTGTAATATTATCTTCAACAAAACCTGGGGACATTATATTGGATCCATTTATGGGTTCTGGGACGACTGCGGCGGCGGCATTGGAATTGGGACGCAGATTTATCGGCATTGAACGCGAAGAATCCTATGTACATGCGGCCCGCAACCGTATTACAAACACCCGCCCAATTGATTTATCAGATATCGAGGTTACAAAACCAAAACGTGATGAAATCCGTATTTCATTCAAAGAATTAATTGATTCTGGTTTGTTATATGTCGGACAAACGTTGGTCAGTCCACATGGCGAACGTGTGATGATAACCCACGACGGTCAATTAACCCACCAATTATATGGCAAGGCATCAATACATGTCATGGCGGCAAAATTGCAACGCAGTGTCAGTTATAACGGTTGGGATTATTGGTCCGCCCAGAAACAAGACGGCACATTGGTTGCGATTGATGAATTACGCAAATATATCCGTCAAATTAAATCCGATATTAAACAAGCCGCATAATTATACCCCTGTCATTACGCACGAACGCGTGGCAATCCTGTCATCTTGCCGCCTTGTCATTGCGAGCGATAGCGTGGCAATCCAGTTGATTATTCTACTTTTGTAAGCATTTCGGATAATCAAAGATTTTCCAAAACGCTAGTGAGGGGGCGCCCCCACTCCCCCGCCCTGCAATAACAAAAGAACATAAAAAAAATGTCCCGAACGGGACATTTTTATTAACGTGAATAGAATTCAACAACCAGTTCTGGGAACATTTGAACCGGATATGGAACATCTTCAAACGCAGGTACACGAACAAATGTTGCGGTAAAGTTTGCACTGTCCACAGAAACATAGTCTGCAAAGTTGCGTTCTGCTGATTCCAATGCCAATACAACCAATGGCATTTGTTTTGCTTTTTCACTGACTGTGATAACATCGCCTGGTTTAACCTGATAAGATGCGATTTTAACACGTTTGCCATTTACATTGATATGACCGTGGCTGACCAATTGACGGGCCGAAAATACAGTTGGTGCCAATTTTGCACGATATACAACGGCGTCCAAACGACGTTCCAACAAACCGATTAAGTTTTCTGGTGTGTCGCCCTTCATATTTGCCGCTTCCATATAATATGCACGGAATTTCTTTTCACCAACGTTGCCATAGTAACCTTTCAAAGTCTGTTTTGCACGCATCTGTTTTGCGTAATCAGATGAATTACCACCACGTGATGTTGGACCATGTTGACCTGGTTTATATTTACGTTTGTTAAATGGAGATTTTGCCTGACCCCACAAGTTTACACCCAATGAACGGGCGATTTTTAATTTACGTGTGCTACGTTTTGCACCTGCTCTTGCCATTTTTATATTCCTTTGTTTTGGTTTTTTTAGGTGCCAGATTTCAACAGAATCCTTATCACAAATGGGACCAAAATGCACCATTGTTTAATCAGTTCTGATTACCCAGCGTGGCTAAGTTTATATCTTTTGTCCACAAAAATCAAGTATTTTCTGTAAACAAATCGAAAACCCCAGACAAAGCAAATTGTCTGGGATTCAATCTTTCATTTTTTTAGAATTCATTTGGACCTTTGGTCAAATCGATACCAAATCTACCAAACATCGCAACTAAATTCACAGTTTCTACACCCTTGTTAAAACCGCGTGCCCTTGGGTCCTGTTGTTTCAGGGCAATTGTTGCATCATTAAATTCTTTTACAAAATCAGTCATTTTAATGCCTCTTTTAAAAACATCTCTCTGACGCCCGGTAATTTACACCAAGAAAAACTTTTTGTCAAGTCTTTTTTGTATATTACCGAACATTTATTTTATCAGACTACATCACCCCGCCAATTTCTTCGATATTAATTTCCATTGGTACGGTCTTTGGTTGTTCTGATTCATCTGGATAAATTTCTTTGACGATACGAACACGTCGATTGTCTGAATTCGGTGTATTATCCGGTGTTGGAACCGCCAATCCTTGTTCACCTGCGGATACAGCGACAATCTGACTGGCTGGGATTCCATATTTAATCAGCATCTGTTGAACTGCCTCTGCACGACGGCCACCCAACGCATAGTTATAATTTGGTGTACCCATTGTATCAGTATGTCCAACAACAGAAACCTTGATATTTTTATTTTCCTGGGTTGCATCTGCTAATTTCTTGATTAAATCTTTGTATTCAGGTGCAATTGTTGATTCATTAAAATCAAATCTGATTTCCAAAACTTCTTCCATAACATGCTGATCAGGCTGCAAAGGTATCTGTTGAACCTTTATCATTGTCTTTTCCCCATTTGCATCAACAGTTGTTGTTGCAAAAGTATTTTGCATTTCATCCAATCTGGAATTAATCGCAGCCAATTCGGCACGCATTGCCATCATCATATTGATAAATTCATCACGTGAAACCAATTCATCACCAATTGGTGGGATTTCAATTTTTGGACAGTCTGGACATTCTTGCTGTGCCGGACATTCCTTTTGTTCTGGACACGTTGGACAATCTGGACATGACGGACAATCTGCACATTCTTTGCACTTTTCACATTCAGGACAATCTGGGCATTCCTGACACTTTTTGCATTCTTTTGTTTTCTGGCATTCTTTTACTTTTTTATCGCATCCAGATTTTTTTCTGCAATCCGAGCATTTTGAATCACAACCACATCCTGATTTTCTTCTGCATTCAGAACATTTCGTTTTTTTTTCACATTCAGAACATTTTTTTTTGCATTTTCCGCAATCTTCACCCTTTTCTTCTGAACAATCTTTGCATTTTTCACATTCAGGGCAAGACAACATAATTGGTTCGGATTCTTTTTCTGTAACAACAACCGCGACCACAGGCGATTCGGAATCCGCGTTTTGTTGGGCCTGTTGTTGGCACACCAAATCATCATGATCACATTGTTCTGTCGCAGTTAATGTATTGTTACTATTAACTACACTGTTATCTTCTGCAGATTTTGTAATTGTTTTATCCCCACCATAAATATTCTGATTAAATACCATTGGCTGAACCGGTACAGGTTTAATCAAATGTTCTGGAATTGTAACATTATTTACAACAATAACACCTTCACGTGCATGTGCAGAACGCGCCATCAATTCGTGTGTTTCTGGGTAATACTGTAATTCTTCTGTTGCCTGTGGCTTAACGGACACAGTTTCAGTTGTCGTAACCTTTCTGTCAACTTTGTTTACGATTTTACCGCCATAGCAATCACGCAACGCGACCATTGTTTTTTCAAATCTTTCACGGCATTGATCCGCAGTTGCATATTGTCCTGTTGCCGTTGCAGACAACCAGCAATCGAATTTAGCCTGGGCCTCGGCCGCCAATTCTGGATTGGTATAAGACGCATCATTTTTCAGTTGATCCATCAGACCATTATAAGCCTCGTGCAGTTCAAATGCTTCTTGTTCATTTTGAATTGGCCAATTTTCCAAACTTTCTGGGAAAGGCACATCGCCTGCGAACGCAGATATAGCCTTGTTTGCGAACAATTCGCCCATTTCTGAATAGCCACTGGTCCGTGCATTATAAATCGCATAAGAACGATAATTCATCGCCAATTGATTCAAGAAAGAATCTTTGTGTGGGGCGGCATATACGTCCAAAGCCTCAACATAATCAACCGTTGGCGTTTCGGCAAAACCATAGTTCATATAAGATTGTTTTCCACCACAAGATGCCAATACAACCATGCATGTACACATTGCGATACGTGAAACAGACCACATAGAAATCCCAGATTTATTTTTCATGTGCAAAATCCTTACCTTTCATAATTTATACTATTATACGATTTTTCAGTCACTTAGTAAAGCAGAAAAAACACAAAAAAATCCCCAAACGGGGATTTTAATATTGGGCAACTAAATCCATTCAAATTCACAAAATTCACGATTAGCAAAAAAATGAATTAGAATGATTTAGATAAAAGTAAAAACGATGGCGTAGTGTACAGAAGTTACATGAGCCATCGTTTTTGATTTTAGATGAATTATTATAATTTATTTTACTCAACCAA